>JAQWZU010000211.1 GCA_029253285.1 Akkermansiaceae bacterium
GTGATGCAGTTCATTATCTTTTTCGTCGGCGGTGCTCTGCGTAAGCTTCTGGGGACGAGTCGGGCCGAATCGTTTTCAGCAGCCGCAAATATCTTCGTCGGACAAACCGAAGCCCCGCTCGTGATTAGGCCCTGCTTGCCGAAGATGACTTCGTCGGAATTGTTCGCCGTGATGGTAGGCGGCTTGGCGAGTGTGGCAGGATCGATTCTCGCAGGGTATGCCGGGCTGGGAGCGCGGATGGATTATCTTCTCGCGGCCTGTTTTATGGCGGCACCGGGAGGCTTGCTGTTTGCGAAATTACTCTTTCCGGAGACGGAGGAAGTCAATGACGGGAAGATTGAAATGGCGGAAGGCGAGGAGAAGCCGGTGAACTTTATTGATGCGGCAGCCTTGGGCGCGGGGAGTGGGTTGAAGCTGGCTTTGAATGTCGGAGCGATGCTTCTGGCGTTCATCGGCTTGATTGCGGTGATCAATCTGATATTGGGAGGAGTTGGGGGGTGGTTTGGCAAAGATGACTTTTCATTGCAGATGATTCTCGGGTGGCTCTTTGCGCCAGTGGCTTGGCTTATCGGGGTGGGCTCCTCGGAAGTTCAGCAGGTGGGAAGTATGATTGGGCAGAAGCTGGTCTTAAATGAATTTGTGGCCTTCATTCAATTCGACGCTATCCGGGAAAGCCTCACGCCACGGACCCAGGGAATTGTGACCTTTGCTTTGTGTGGCTTTGCTAACCTTTCGTCTATTGCCATTCTCCTCGGAGGTCTCGGTGTAATGGCTCCCAACAGACGACAGGAGATTGCCCGGCTGGGATTGCGGGCGGTTTTTGCGGCGACTTTGGCCAATCTGACGAGCGCGGCTTTGGCGGGAATCTTTTTGACCTGAAAACCCGGCTGATTTTGTTCGTATCCTCATCTTCGATTCCCGATTTTTTAAAAAATCATGAAGACATCATTTCTTTCGCTTTTGCTCGCCGGGACGGCTCTTGTTCATGGGCAATCAGAATGGCCCGAATGGCGGGGCCCCAATGGCAACGGAGCATATTCTGAGGGGAAGATCCCAATGAAGTTTTCCGAAAAGGGGAAAGAGCTTGTTTGGAAGGCGGCTCTTCCCGGTCGTGGGTGTTCCACTCCGATTGTCAAAAATGGACTTCTGTTTTTGACTGCACCAATTGACGGAAAAGATTCGTTGCTGGCCTTCGATCTTGATGGAAAAGAAAAGTGGAAAGTTTCCTACGCCGAGGAAACTCCGGGTCGTGGCCAGAAGGTGGGGAGTGGTGCGAATTCATCCTGCGTGAGCGATGGGAAAGTCGTGGTGGGATATTTTAAGTCCGGCCGCGTGGTCGGAGTGAACCACGAAGGGAAAAAACTCTGGGAGTATGATCTTCATAAGAAGTATGGCGAAGACAAATTGTGGTGGGATCAGGGGACCTCACCTGTTCTCGCAGCTGGCAATGCCGTCATCGCGGTGATGCAGACCGAGGGGAATTCCTACCTCGTTTCGATTGACCTTCAGAGTGGCGACATTGCCTGGAAAACGGATCGTAATATCAAAACCCAGAAGGAATCGGGTGACAGTTACACCACCCCACATGTCGTGAAAGTCGACGGCGTGGAGACGATCATTAGCTTCGGCGCGGATCACATCACGGGGCACGATGCCAAGAGCGGAAAGCTTGTGTGGACGTCGGCCGGGGTTAATCCGGACAACAAGGGAATGTGGCGCACGATTGCTTCCTCGGTTTACACCGACGGAGTGGTGGTAGTGCCTCACGGGCGGGGAGATTTCCTCATGGGGCTCAAGGCCGGAGGTCAGGGAGATGTCACCAAAAGCAATGTCCTTTGGCGCAAGAAGTATTCCTGCACCGATGCGGCGACTCCAGTGGCCCACGACGGGAAGGTTTATCTCCTCATCGACCGGGGCAAAAATCGCGGAGTGATCAATTGCATCGATGCCAAGTCGGGCAAGGAGCTTTGGAGCGGGAAACTTCCGAAGTCAGCGAGCACTTATTATGCCTCGCCCATCATGATTGGTGATACTTTCTGCGCCCCGCGTGAAGATGGCACGGTCGTGATGGCCAAGATTAAGAAAGATGGCCTAGGAGAGGTGGTGGAGAACAAACTCGGCCAGAGTTTCATTGCGTCGCCGATTGCGGTGGATGGAAAGCTCATCCTTCGTGGCGATACTTTCCTCTGGTGCGTGAAATAAGCCGGAAGAGGCATTTTTCGGTTTTCCACGCTTTCGGTGAGCAGGATACGGCGGTATCGTCCCCCTGTGAAATTTGGAAATGCGATACTTTGCGCTCTTCTCGCCTCGGCCCCGGTTGGCGGGCAGGTGGTCATCAATGAAATCCACTACAACAGCGAGCCGAACACGAGTGCCGAGGAATTTGTTGAGTTGTTTAATGCCGGGCCTGATGAGGTCGATGTCTCGGGTTGGTTTTTTCAGCAGGGGATTAATTTCACCATTCCCCCGAATACCAAGATTGCCTCCGGCGCCTTCCTTGTCATTTCCGAAGATCCGGCGACGCTTCTTGCAAATTTTGGCGTCACCGCGCTTGGTCCCTACTCGGGGGCTCTGTCCGGTGATGGAGAAACCGTCGAACTGCGCAGTGCCGGCGGACAGACAGTCGATGAGGTGAGTTATGGAGTTGGATTTCCCTGGCCGGTCGGAGCTAGTGGGAGTGGATCGTCGATGGAGTTGATCAATCCGGGTCTCGATAATGATCTGGGTGCAGCGTGGCGGAGTTCCCGGCAGTCTGGATTGTCTGAGGCGACGATCATTGCGGAATCTGCCGACGGTTGGCGTTGGCGGAAAGGGGAGACCGAGGCCTCTAATCCAATCAAGGATTGGACTGAGGAGAGTTTTGTGGAAGACGGAACGTGGACGACTCAGACAATGCCGATTGGGTATGGGGGAGTGGGAAGTCAGGTGTTTACCCCACCGATCAGTGGGATGCAGGGGCAATTTACTTCGGTGTTTTTTCGGAGGAGTTTCACGGTGGCATCCGGCGAAGTGCCGCAGAAGTTACTCCTGCGTTATCTTCTCGATGACGGCATGGTGGTCTTTCTCAATGGAACCGAAGTTTTTCGGAGCTCCAATTTGCCGGGTGGAGATTTGACAATTTCGGATCGAGCGAATTCCAATGGAGACGAGAATAATTGGATTGAGGAAGAGCTTATCGGGACAGCAGCCTATCTTCATGAAGGCGAAAACACCCTCGCGATTCATGGCTTTAACAATGGCTCGGGAAGCAGTGACTTTGGCTTGAATTTTGAATTGATTCGTCCCGGTCCGGATTTGGAAGCGCCACCGATCCCATCGCCGGGAGCGCAGAATACGGTGTATTCGGTTACGGTTCCTCCCGCGATTCGGCAGGTTGATCATTCGCCCAAGCAGCCAATGGCGGGAGAGACCACGGTCATCACGGCCAAGGTGACTGACCCCGATGGCGTAGGAAGTGTCAACGTGGAAGTGCAGACGGTGGCGCCTGGAGCATACGTCCCAGCCTTCCTGGCGAAAACGACAACGGTGTTGCGAAGCCAGCCCAATGCCCCCCGGGATCCAAATCCCGCCTATGAGCAAAACTGGGTGAATTATGAAATGAAGGATGATGGTTCCGGACTGGATGAAATCGCGGGAGACGGAGTTTATACGGCTGCGATATCGGGGGAATCTAATCGTAGCTTGGTGCGGTATCGTATAACCGTGATTGATCTGCTCGGGGCGGAACAACGGGTTCCTTATGCCGATGATCCCAAGCTGAACTTTGGCTACTTCCACTACGATGGAATTCCCGAATACGTCGCCGGAACCCGGTCAATTTTGGGTGTTCCGCATACTTATTCCGCTGAGACGATGTCTTCGGTTGCCTCGTATCATATTCTAACGACAGCCGCGAATTTTGATCAGGCCGTAGCTTATAGCGGTGGCAACCAGATCCCCCGGAATGAATACGATGCCCGAAGCGCTTATAACTGGAGTTGTTCCTTTGTGTATGAGGGGAAGGTTTATGACCACGTGCAGTATCGTCTGCGACAGCGCAATGCCCGTTATTCCGGTTCGGGAAAGAGGAGCCTGAAATTCCGCTTTAACCGTGGGGATTATCCGATCTTCCGTGATCGTGAAGGAAATAAATATCCCAAGCCCTGGAAGTATCTCGCGACTCACAAGATGATTGGTTCGAGGGGGCACTTCACCTGGGGAATGGATCAGGCCACGAACCACTTGATGTGGAATCTCACCGGAACCCCGGCTCCGCATACGCATTGGTTTCAATTACGTGTCGTGCGGAATGCCGAAGAAGCACCGGCAGGAGCGAATGGGCAATATTTGGGAGATTACTACGGAATGTTATTGGCCCTGGAAGAATATGATAAGCGCTTTCTTGATACCCATGGCCTTGAGAAAGGAAATCTCTACAAGTTGATCAGTGGTCGGACCGATGGTCTTTCGGTGCAACGCTACCAGGCCGCTGATGCGGTTGATGATGGGACTGATTTCACGACGATTATTAATCAACTTCGACCTGCCAGAGATGATGCGTGGTTGGACGAGCATGTGAATTTCGATAGCTGGAATCACTACCATGCCGTGGTGGATATGATCCGGCATTACGACGTGCAGCCGAACACAGGTGAGCATTTGAAGAATCGGGCGTATTATTTCGAACCTTCGGCGACCAATCCTCTCGGGCGCTTGAATGTGCTTCCCTGGGATTCTGATACGAGCTGGGGGCCGAACTGGAATGGCGGAATTGATTTTCCAATGCAGGTGGTTTTTGGTTCGGGGAATAATAATCCGCGCGAACCCTATAGCATTGACTATCTCAATGTGGTCCGTGAGATGCGGGATCTGATTTGGACCGAGGAGCAGATTGATCTGATGATTGATCCCCTGGCCGCGATTGTTGGCCCCCAGGTGTCGGCGGACCGCGATCGTTGGATTGCGGGAGTGGGAGGGAGTCAAACTTCGCCGGCTTTGGAGACAGTGACGAATGATATGAAGAAGTTTGCCTTCGACGGCGGTTCATGGGTCGGGGGAACAAATGGTTTGATGAAGCCGATTTCAAACGATAACGGAATTTCGGGGCAGCAAGGTCGGGACGCTTATCTGGATGCGCTGGTTGCTGATCCTTTGCTTCCGGCCAAGCCCACAATTTCCTATTCCGGAGCGGCGGGTTTTCCGCAGGATGATCTGGCCTTCACCAGTTCAGCATTTTCCGATCCACAAGGAGCGGGAACATTTGAGGCAATGGAGTGGCGGGTTTCCGAGCTGAATCAAATCGGTGGTGGCGAACGCGAGATCATGCCTGGTGGGAGGACTTGGAGTTTTCTTGATGATGGTAGTGATCAGGGCACGGCCTGGAAGGAAGTCGGATTCGATGACGCCGGCTGGAACACTGGAGCTGCGCCGCTTGGCTTTGGTGGTGTGACCGGGTTGACTTTTGATACGGTTACCGAGAGAAACATCATTACGGCCTATTTCCGAACGACGGTGAATGTGAGCGATTTGAATTCGCTGGAGTCATTTACCTTCAAAATCCTGACGGATGATGCCGCTGTGATTTGGGTGAATGGCCAAGAAGCGGTGAGGGATAGTTTTACCAGCAATCAAGAAATTAAATATGACACCCCGGCAGCCGTAAATGCGAACGAAACGGAGTATGCCGAGTATGTCGTGGATACAAGTTTGTTTGTTGAGGGAGAGAATCTCATCGCGGTGGAAGTTCATAATCGAAGTACGTCGAGTGGCGATATGGGCTTTGAGGTGACTCTAAGTGCAACCGAGAAACTGATTCTAGATGGCGGGCCACCCCGGTTTGAGTGGGATGCCGACTGGGAATCGGGAGAGCTGACAAGCTTTGCGGCACAGCTGGATCTTCCCAGCGTGACCAGAGTGGATCGTCCTTACCGGGCGCGCGTGCGGCATCAGGATAATACCGGACGTTGGAGCAATTGGTCCGATCCGCTTGAGTTCACGGTAGGAACTCCGACGATCCAGCCCTGGCTCGATGGATTGGTCGTCAGCAAGATTATGTATCATCCCTTGCCTCCTACGATAGCCGAGCTTGCGGCGATGCCTGATTTGGAAGAAGGGGATTTTGAGTGGATTGAAATCATGAATGTTGGGGCGGTGCCGCTTGCGCTTGATGAGTTGCGATTCACTAAAGGCGCGGAGTTTGATTTTGTGACTGCAAGTAAGAACACGATCGCTCCGGGCGAGCGTTTGTTGATCGTGTCGAATATCGATGCGTTCAATTTGCGATATGGATTCGCGGTGACACCAGATCACGTGATTGGAGAATTTTCCAAGGCGCTTTCCAACGACGGTGAGCGGCTGAAGCTTTCCTTCGGTGCGGGAACCGCAATTCGGGATTTTGAATACAATGATGCCTTTCCGTGGGCCGCGCCAGCTGATGGACTGGGATCTTCTTTGGTGTTGATTTCCCCCGGAAGTCTCGCCAGTGGAAATGAGGCCTCGCACTGGCGCGCCAGTGTGGCGGATCAAGGTGGGCCTGCCGCGGACGATGCCTTGGCATTCGTAGGGGATCCGAATGGTGACGATAACGGAAATGGTCTCACGAACTTTCTGGAGTATGCCGTGTTGAGTGATCTGGATATATCGGTGGTGGATTCGGCCATCTTTCTTTCCTTTGCCAAGAAGGTGAATGCCGATGATGCCTTGATCGAAGTGCAGGGGAGCAGTTCTTTTGGTGAGTGGAGTTCTGAAGCGGTGACGCTGGAGAGCGAAGTTTACGGTCCGGATCTCGAAAGTCGCGTGACCTACCGCGTGACCGATTCGGTGGCGAAAGAATTTTTCCGTCTGCGGGTGATCGAGCGCTAGAAGATGGGAATGACTATTGGAGAAGGTTTGAGCGCGGCGGTGGACCGTGGAGAAATTGCTGGTGCAGTTGCGCTGGTCACTGATGCGGAGGAGACGCTCTTCATCGGTGCGGTGGGGTTTGGCAATGTGGCTGGAAACGAAAAGATGACTCCGGATGCCATGTTCTGTATCGCGTCCATGACCAAGCCGGTCACGGCGGCGGCAGTGTTGGTATTACAGGACGAGGGGAAGCTTTCCCTAAATGATCCTTTGGAAAAACATCTCCCCGAATTCGCACAGTTGAAGACTGCCGGGGGGGAGAGGGTTTCGGTGACATTGCGGCAATGCCTGGCTCACACCTCGGGCATGAGCGATGTGAGTTTGGAGGAAGAAAATCGAGCGGAGAAGTTGGAAGATCTCATTCCGATGATTCTCGAGAAGCCGACTTTGTTCGATCCCGGGGAGCGCTGGGAATATTGCCAGTCGAGTATCAATATGGCGGCTCATGTGGTTGAGGTGATTACCGGACAATCGTTTCCAGAGTTCATACAGGAGAGATTTTTTGAGCCGCTGGGAATGAAGGACACTTCGTTTTATCCGACCGAGGAACAGGCGGAGCGTTTGGCGCGGTGTTATTCGCGAACGGAATCAGATGAGTGGCGTGATGACGGCTGGAGTTGGATCACGCATGACCGCATGATGGATTCGAGTCGCTATCCTAAAGCCAATGCGGGTTTGTTTTCGACAGCGAGCGATTACGCCTTGTTTTGTCGGATGCTCCTGAAGAGGGGAGAACTCGATGGGCGACGGTATCTCAGTGAGCAAGCCGTTCAGGAAATGCAGACAGTGCAGTCTGAAGATTTGGAGACGGGCTTTACTCCGGGGAATGCCTGGGGAGTGGGTTGTGGTCTTGTCCTTGAACCGCAAGGTCCCACGGAGGGTCTGTCTGCTGGCAGCTATGGTCATGGTGGACTTTATGGCACCCAGGCTTGGATTGATCCGATTGCGGGAAGAGTTCATCTTCTGATGATACAGCGGGCTGATTTCGAGAATGCTGATGGTTCGGATGTGCGAAGGGAGTTCCACCAAAACGCGTGGTTGCTATGATTTTAGCGTATCAGGTAATAAGAGGTTGAAGGTTGGGGCGAGATGTGTTTCTCTTTGAGCCCCCTCTCGTAGATGAAGTTTTCGCTTTCCAGACTCTATGCAATCGTTGCCCTCACTGCGACGACTTGTGTCCTCAGTGCAGCTGAAGAGACTCCTGAAGTGTCCTCTGTTCCCGAGCCTTCGGTTGCCGTTCTTGGTGGATTGTGCGGGATCATTTTCCTCCTTTGGCGGAAGAAGTAAGGTCTTATTCGACTGGCCGGTATCCCAATTAATCTCGGATACTCCTTGCTTAGGTATTAAAACCGTGGTTTGTCGCGCGTTCCGACCAACGCTTCTTTGGAGCACACGCCAAATTTCCCACACACTTCTGACACGATGGATACCCCACCTTTTTCCGAACTCGGTTTACCGGATGAACTTCTAAAAGCGGTTGAGAGCATGGGGTTTGAAAGTCCGTCTCCCATTCAAGCCAAGACCATCCCTCTCGCACTGACCGGAAAAGATCTCATCGGCTTGTCGCAAACCGGTTCGGGAAAGACTGCTGCTTTTGCACTTCCGACTCTTGCTCGTATTGATGCCGACCTCAACGAGCCTCAGGCTTTGATCGTGTGTCCAACCCGCGAGCTTGCGGTGCAGGTTTGCGAAGAAGTCTTCAACCTCGGTTGTAAGGCGAAGAAGATTCGCGCGGTTCCGGTTTACGGTGGAACTCCCATTGATAGACAACTAAAGAGCTTTCGAAAAGGAGTGCATGTGGTGGTGGGGACACCGGGGCGTCTGCTCGATCACCTGAAGCGCCGTAGTTTCAATCCCAAGAACATCCAAACCGTCATTCTCGATGAAGCGGATCGCATGTTGGACATGGGCTTTCGTGAAGAAATGGAGGAGTTGCTCGATGCCCTCCCTCGCGAGCGCCAGACGATGTTCTTTTCAGCGACGATGAATCGTCAGGTAAGTCGTTTGATCGATGGCTTTGGCAAGAATCCCGAGTTGGTTGAAATTGAGCGAAAAGCCCTCACGGTGTCTTCCATTGATCAGTCCTGCTACGAAGTGCGTCAACGATCCAAGATCGAAGTGCTCTCTCGCTTGATCGACATTGATCCGCCACGCTTGGCGGTTATTTTTTGTAATACCAAACGTCTCGTTGACGAGGTTACCGAATCTCTTTTGGCGCGTGGTTACACTGCGGACCGCCTTCACGGCGATATTACCCAGCAAATGCGGGAGCGCGTTTTGGCGCGATTTAAGGATGGCGTCGTGGAGCTTCTCGTCGCCACTGATGTTGCTGCCCGGGGGCTGGATGTCGAGAATGTCGAGCTCGTGGTGAATTACGAATTACCCCATGATCCCGAAGATTATGTTCACCGAATTGGTCGAACTGGTCGTGCGGGTCGTTCTGGAAAAGCAGTGAGCTTTGTTTTTGGTCGCGATATTTATCGTCTCCAGACAATCGAAAAATTTACTCGTCAGAGTATTCGTCGCGAGCGGGTGCCGACGCAGGAGCAAGTGGAAGGCAAGCGGGCCGACAAGGTCTTCGATACCATTCATGAGAAACTTGAGGCCAAGGAGTATGGCGACTACCAGGCTTACCTTGATCGTTTGCTTGAGCAGGGTCATACCGCGACCGATATTGCCAATGCCGCGTTTTCTCTTCTGCGGGAATCCACCAGCAGGGAAGGGGAGTTCATTGCTGAAGATCGCGCCAAGGAAGTATTCGCGAGTGAGAAGCGAAGCGGCAAGGCCGTTAATCCAAATTGGCGGGATCGTGGAGATCGCAAGAAAAGTGATCGAGGAGATCGTCCCGAGAGGGGAGAGCGCAAAGAGCGTCCCAAGCGTGAACGAGGTCCTTCAAAAGGAATGGTGCCTTTGGTAATGACTTTGGGGAAAGCCCAACGCATCAGCCCGGGAGATATTGCTGGGATGATTTATCGCGAGTGCAATGTGCCCGATGGCTCGCTCGGTAAGATTACCATTTTTCCGAAGCATACCCTCGTCGACGTGGGCAAGGAGATCGCCGATGATGTCATTCATGGGCTGAAAGGCGCGAAGCTTCGCGGTCGCACTTTCCGGATCGATCACGATCGCGGTAACAAATAGAGAACGACGCGCTTGGTTTTGCCGAAGCTGAAAAAGGCCCCCGTGATCATCTTCGGGAGGACGTTCATGACGGTTTCCGGCGTGCCAACGAGAAGGTGAACGAGCCAAACGATGGCGTAGATCAGGCACCAACTGGCAATTCCAGCGAGAAACACTGGGTGGGCATTTTCTCTGAAAACTCGAACCAGCCAAACCACGATCTCGGCGGAGAAAAAAGTCGCGGTGAACCCGAGCAGCCCCCGGTCACGGCGACTTGAATTCGTGATTCGATCCCGTATTCCCAATTGACGCAGAATCTCCATATCATGAAAGCGACCATCACAAGGAGCCCCATTCAGAGTGAATCGCGAAGCCGGTCGGGTGGTGGCTGATCGGTCATGTGGCTTTCAGATAGGGTTCTACAAGGAATTTGAGCAGATTGAATCGGTGATTTGGGCGGTAAGAGTTCTTCGAATTAGAATAATTCCAATTATTGCTTGCGTGCTGTCTTTTCGTAGCTAGCTTCCCGCCATCATGATTTCGCTCGACGCAGACAGCAGCCCAACTCCCGAGGAATTACCCCCGGAGATTGATGGGCTGCGTATGACCAAGCAGCGCCGCGAAGTCTTTTCGGTCGTCCTCGCTGAGCGGGACCATCCGACTGCGAACGACGTTTTTTCCCGTTCGCAGAAGCGGATGCCCACGATCTCGCTGGCGACGGTCTACAATTGCCTTGAAGCCCTCGTTTCCCATGGACTTGTTCGTCAGGTGAACTTTGAGCGCGAGCCCTCACGCTACTGCCCGAACCTTTCCGATCACTGCCATTTTCAAGACGAAAAGACCGGCACGATTCACGATGTTGTCTTTAAGGAAGGAGTTAATCTTGCAGATTTTCTCGAATTGCCTCAAGGCACCGAAGTCAGCCACCTCGAAATCAGTTTGAAAGGACGGATCGGCAGTAACTAATTTTTCTACACACATGAGCCTCATTATTGAAAATCTCCACGCTACGGTCGACGGCACCCCGATCCTCAAGGGTCTAAATCTCGAAATTCCAGCCGGCGAAGTGCATGCCATTATGGGACCCAATGGTTCCGGAAAATCAACGCTCTCCAAAGTCGTAGCCGGTCATGACGACTACGAGGTCACTGGAGGTCGCGTTCTGCTTGACGGAGTCGATATCTCTGAACTGGAAGTGGATGAACGTTCCCGTGCTGGAATCTTCCTAGCTTTCCAATATCCCTCCGAAGTTCCCGGCGTTTCCAACGCCAATTTTCTTCGTGCTGCACGTCAGGCCCGTCTTCCGGATGGTGAGGAAATTGATGCCGTTGCTTTTTATAAGGAAATGTATGCCAAGATGGACGAATTGGAAATGGACAGAAAGTTCACCAGTCGTTCGGTTAACGAAGGATTCTCGGGTGGAGAGAAAAAGCGCAACGAGATTCTGCAAATGATGATGCTCGACCCACGATACTGTCTTCTTGATGAAACAGATTCCGGTCTTGATATCGACGCTCTCAAAGTGGTCGCTAAAGGTGTCAATTCGATGCGTTCGGAGGCCCGCGGATTCCTCGTCATCACTCACTACCAGCGCCTCCTTGATTACATCAAGCCCGACCACGTGCACGTCATGGCCGATGGCCAGATCGTGAAGTCCGGTGGAGCCGAACTCGCTCTCGAACTCGAGAAGAGTGGATACGATTTCCTCAAGCAGACTGCTTAATCTATTTTGCCATGACTTCAGAAACCGCTACCGTCCAGCAGGTCGCCCTCGAAAAGGATGACATCGGAAACTTCTCGTTTCCCGAGAAACACAAGTTTGATGCCGGATACGGTCTCACCAAAGACACCCTTGATTATATCTCCAAGGTGAAGGATGAGCCCCAATGGGTGAATGACTTTAGGCATCGCGCTTTGGAGGTTTTTGAATCCAAGCCCATGCCCACCAACTGGGCGACTGAGGATCTTAACAACATTGATTTCGATGGTATTCGTTACTATCTCTCGGATGGTGCCAAGCCCAAGCGTTCGTGGGACGAAGTTCCTCCCGAGGTTCTCGAAACCTTCGACCGGCTCGGAGTGCCCGAGCAGGAGCGCGCGTTCCTCGCCGGAGTAGAAGCCCAGTATGACTCGGAAGCAGCATATTCCAATGTGAAGGAAGCGCTCGCTGAAGAGGGTGTCATCTTCGTGACCTGTTCCGAGGGACTCAAAGAGCACGAGGAAATTTTCCGCCCTTGGTTTGGCAAGGTCATCCCGACTGGGGACAACAAATTCTCGGCGCTCAATTCCGCTGTGATGTCCGGTGGTTCGTTCATCTACATTCCCAAGGGGGTCAAGGTGAAGCACCCGCTGCAGGCATACTTCCGGATCAATTCCGAAAACTTCGGCCAGTTTGAGCGCACGCTCATCATCGCCGACGAAGGATCGGAAGTAATGTATATGGAAGGCTGCACCGCTCCTAAATTCGAAACCGCTACGCTGCACTCCGCAGTCGTGGAATTGGTCGCGATGAAGGGTGCCAAGATCCAATACGTCACCGTGCAGAATTGGTCGTCGAACGTTTACAACCTCGTGACCAAGCGCGGTCTTGCACATGAAGATGCCGAGATTCGTTGGATCGATTGCAATATCGGCTCACGTCTTACCATGAAATACCCTGGTGTGGTGATGAAAGGGGAGCGGGCTCGCGGAGAAGTCATTTCCATCGCTCTCGCAAACGATAACCAGCATCAGGACACGGGTGCAAAAATGATTCACGCTGCTAACAACACGACTTCGAACGTGGTTTCCAAATCGATCTCGGTGGGCGAAGGTCGTTCGACATATCGTGGCCAGGTTCACATTCCCAAGCACCTCAAGGGCTGCAAGAATAACACCGAGTGTGATGCTCTACTGATTAATCCCAAGAGCCGCACTGATACCTATCCCGCGATTACGGTGAAAGGGAATCAACACGTAACCCAGCACGAGGCGAGTGTCAGCCAAGTCAGTCAGGAAATGCTCTTCTACATGCAGCAGCGTGGCTTGAACGAGGCTCAGGCAATGTCTCTCGCGGTGAACGGATTCATCAATGACCTCGTGCAGGAATTTCCGATGGAGTACTCCGTCGAACTCAAACGCCTTATCGATCTTGAGATGGAAGGCTCGGTCGGTTAGGCCAATTTTTTAAAGAACACTTTCTATTTAATGTCCGCTACGATGACACCACCATCTGCTCTTGAGGCAATTCGCGCCGAAGCTCTTGCAAAATACGAGTCCCTCGACTGGCCTGCTCGCAACGAGGAAAACTGGCGTTTTGGTTCCTGGAAGGAAGCGAACCTTTCCGGCCTGGAACCTGTGGGCGCTGGAGTTGGGATCGATCTCCCCGAAGCGATCGAAGGAGCGCAACGCTTTGTTTTCCATAACGCCGAACTCGTTTCCGGGTCGGCAGATTCGGTTCAGCTGCTGGCTCATGCTCCAGAACTTCTCCCGCAAACCGAATCACGCCTGGGATCGCCCAAACTCTCAGCCCTCCACCGGGCCCAGTCCCAGCACGGCATTGTCATCAAGACTGATTCCGGTGCTGACATCGAAATCATCCACCTCGTTTCTGGAGAAGGGCTTCTCACCCCGACCGTTGTCATCATCGCTGACGATGGTGCCAAGGTTCGTGTCCTCGAGCGGTTTATCTCTACCAACGATTTTGATGCAACCACCGTGCTTTGCGGTGCTGACCTCATAGCTGGCGAAGGCACCAAAGTGACTTATCTTGTCACCCAGGAGCTCAATGCGAACAGTAAGCTTATCCGCCTGGCTGATTCCCGGCTCGAAGCTTTGGCTCATGCCAAGCAAGCAGTCATTCACACTGGAGCAAAGTGGGTCCGCGAGGAAACCTATTCTACCGTCGATGGTATGGATGCCAAATCGGAGATCCTTTCGGTGGCAGTCCCAACAACTGGTCAGGAATACGATCAGCGGACTTTTCAGCACCACGGTGCCCGCGACACCTATTCGGACCTTCTCTTCAAGAACACGCTCTTTGGAAAGGCCAAGACCATCTTCTCCGGCCTGATCTTCGTCGACGACGGGGCACATGGCACCGACGCCTATCAAACTTGTCGCAATCTCATGATGACCAACGAGTGCGAGGCCAACTCCATGCCCGGACTCGAGATCAATGCCGACGACGTGAAATGCTCTCACGGTAGCACCAGTGCTCGCGTGAGTGACGAAGAAATCTTCTATCTTCAGGCCCGCGGTATCGACTCCAAGTCAGCCCGAAATCTCGTAGCCCAGGGATTCTCCATCGAAGCCATTGAAAAGCTCGAAGACGAGCAGCTTGAGGCCCTCGCCATCGAAGTTGTCGCCCGTAAGTTTGCGGCGATTGAATAGGAGTGTGAGGATTAGGGGGGAAGGATGAATGTTTCCCCGCGGTGGCCAAGCGGAGGTTTCGAGGGAAGTCTTGGTTGGTTTGGTCGTCCCAAAAAAACCAGCGTTGGACTATCACTGATGGCTATTTTGCCCCAAGGATCTTTGTTATTGGGATTAAACTATTTTGCGATCAGTGATTTGATGAGTTTTGGCAACCTTGGCAAGGAGCGGTCCACTCCTGTTCACCGTCGGCATAAGTCTCGAATTTCCAGATAGGGACCTGATGTTTGATGAGGTCGATGAGGTAGCGGTTTGCTTCAAAAGCGGCTTCCCGGTGGGCGGAAGCGGTCAGAGTAACGACGGCGATATCGCCGATCTCCAGATCACCGATCCGGTGGACTGCCAGAGCGTGGGTGATGGGGAATTTTTCGAGCGTTTTTTCGAGGATTCTTTGCCCCTCTTTTTCGGCCATGAGAGGGTGGTGGGTGTACTTGAGAGCGGTAACATCCCGGCCTTCATGGTGATTGCGTACCATTCCCTCGAAGGAAACGATGGCCCCGCAGGTGGGGTCCTCCATTTCCCTTCTTAGGGCGGTGAGATCGATGGCGCTTTCCTGGATGGAGAATTTATCCACCCGCGAAGGGAGGCATGAAGGCGATGGTGTCATGATTTTTGAGCGGCGTTTCCCAGTCTGAGAATTCGTTGTCGACGGCTGCCTTGATGTGGGGCAAGTCGAGGGAGAAGTGGTGGCGCAGGCGAACTTCTTCCCAGAGGCCTGCCAGAGTGGCGGCGGTAGTGGTGAGTTCCTCGCGGGTGGTTTTGGCTTCCTGGGAAAGCTTGGCAAAATACTCGATGGTGATGGTTTTTCCCATGCTCCCGTGTTGGTTCAAAAGCTGCAGTTCAGTGAGGAGCTCGGGCCGATTGAGGTTGAGGAGAGCCTGGGGCTCCGAGGGCCTGAGCTCAACGCGATCGAGAGAGCGAATGAATTTTCGGGCACAGCGACGGTTTTCCGAGATGACTTTATTGAGAGTCGTGGATGCCGAGGGAGCATAGATGGCACAGAGCGGCTCCGGGTGGTCATCGAGGGGATTCAGAAAGCAGGTGACGTCTTTTGCCTGGTTTTCAAAGAGTTGGGACAGGTCTTCCGGGGAAAGTTTGGGAAGATCGCAGGCGATCAGGAGCCAGGCTGAATCCGGGTCATGGGCGAAGGCTGCCTGGAGGCCGCCGAGGGGACCGGGAGAGGGTTCAAGATCTTTGATCGTGGGGAGGGGATGCTGTTCGGCATCATTGTGGGCGACCGAGATGTAGATGTTTTTGGTGAGGGGCTTGATGAGGCCAATGGTCCGCTCAAGTAAGGTGACGCCGCCGATTTCCAGCTGGGATTTGTCGGTTCCCATGCGGGAGGATTTCCCGCCGGTGAGAATGAGCGCTTTCATGATTGGTCGTTGGAAATGTCGTTGATCTTGGGCGGGAGCTTGGGGTTCTTGTGGGACAAGGTCGAGAGAATGCTAATTTTTTGGTGTAAAAAAATACTTTCAGCAAAGGAGGCGAAGGTGTTGAAGAAGCTTGTCCGTAAAATTTTAGTGGTGGGGGACCATGGCATCCATTTGGGAGGCACGGGGTCATTGATGCGGGCATCTTCCTGAGTTCGTGACTGGCTTCTCAGGAATTTGTGTAGATTGTCCTCTGAGTCTGATCGTTGTGGCCTTAAATGATGATGTTACCATTTTTCGCCTTCCTTGGCGGTCAGTGTGGGAATGCCCTCGTGTTTACAAGCGGGGCTGCTTTCCACGATGGCAACCCTGAGAGGAAAGAATACCGAGCGGTTTCTGGAAGCACAGGAGGTGCTTTATTGGGTCCAAAGATGACATTGACTTCTTGAGAATAGTTGGCGTCTCCGAGGTTTTCCGTTTGACCGAAGACGTTTATTGGGAGGTCGATATGAAGACCGAAGCGAGCCACCAGGGCCGCTATTTCTTTTGAACGATTTTGCTTTTCGAGAGCCGGAGGTCATGGCCTTGTAGTGACTTCATGGATTTTCGATATCTTGAAGAACTGGCGTCGCGCTGGTTGGAGGCTGATGCCACGGACGTGTTCGTGCGGGCCGGAGAGGTGCCGCGGGTCCGCTTGAACGGGGACCTGGTGGTCTTGGATGAAGAGGTGGTTCCTGAAGCTGCGATGTTGGAATTCTGGCGGGCTTGTGGAGTCGATCCTGCGGAGGAATGCGAGCGTGATATTCGTCACGTGATGCAGTCCGGCGGCTATTTGCGGGTGAATCTATATCGGACCATGGATGGCTTGGCGGCGGCGATCCGTCCCTTGAAAGTTGTGATTCCTTCGATGGAAGAGTTGGGAGTTCCGGTGGAGATGTTGCGTGAGTGGATGAACCGGAAGTCGGGGATTATTTGGGTGAGTGGACCGACCGCTTCAGGGAAATCGACGACCCTGGCTTCGTGTCTGGAAGATGTGAACCAACATCGCAAGCAACATGTGGTGACGATCGAAGATCCCATTGAGTATGTTTTTGAAAGCAAGCAATGCTATTTCTCCCAGCGTGAGGTGAATTCGGATACCGGAAGTTTTGTCGAGGCCTTGCGGGCGGCCTTGCGTCAGAATTCGGACATCATTTTTATTGGAGAAATTCGTGATGAAGAGACGGCCAAGATCGCTTTGCGGGCGGCGGAGACCGGGCATCTGGTGTTGGCGACCTTGCATAGTGCCGGAGTAGTGGAATCGATGGAGCGGATTATCAATTTGTTCCCTTTCGAAAAGCGAATCAGCTCCTTGCAACTTCTCTCAGTGCAGTTGATTGGAGTTTTGTCCCAACAGCTCTTACCGGGAGCTGACGGGGGCTTACAGTTGATTACTGAGTTTTTGCAAAACGAGGGAGTAACCCGAAAGTGGATTCGCGAAGGGAGTTACCCCGAGCTGTCCGACTTCCTGCGTCGGAGGGAAAACCCCAATACCCGTGATTTGCTCAGTGGCTTGATCGAAGCTGTCGAGCAGGGTCGTATTTCAGAAAAAGTCGCCCGAAATGCCGCACCTCATCCGGGGGATTTCGAACGTACGATGCGCGGGATTAGTTAGCCTCACACCACTTTTATTTTCATGAGCGAAGCAAAACCAATTCTCGATTATCTCCGTCAAACCCATGAAATGGGTGGATCTGATTTACACCTCACCGTGGGAGCTCCGCCGGCCGCGCGGGTGAATGGCACGATGCATGCCTTGGAGGATTTCCCCCTTACCGCATCCCAGGTGCGTGAGTTGATTCTCGATACGGTGAATGAAACCCAGCAGTCGACATTGGAGGCGGAGTGGGAGCTCGATTACGCTCTCGAGGCGCGCGGTGTGGGGCGGTTTCGTGGAAACGTGCATTATTGTCGGCAGAATATTGAGGCGACCTATCGCTTTATTCCCGAGGAAATTCCAGACTTGTCGACCCTTGGACATGGTCCGGTGATCGAAACTTTATGTCGACTGAAACGTGGCTTGGTTCTCATCACCGGGATCACCGGTTGTGGAAAAACGACGACTCTGGCGTCGATGGTGAAGCGCATCGCGGAGATTCGTTCCGGGATGATCATCACCTTGGAGGATCCTATTGAATTTGTGCATGAACACAACTCGTCGTTGGTGAAGCAGCGGGAAATTGGACGGGACACCAAGAGTTTTGCCAAGGCGCTCCGACAATGTCTTCGACAGGATCCCGACGTCATTGTCGTGGGTGAATTGAGAGATCGCGAATCGATGCAGATTGCATTGACGGCCGCAGAAACGGGGCATCTTGTCCTTGGAACGCTGCATACCATGGATGCACCGAAGACGATTGAACGCCTGATGGATTCTTTTCCTCCGGATCAGCAGGACCAGATTGCTTCGCAGCTTTCGAACGTGCTCGAGGGAGTGATTTGCCAACACCTCATTCCCAGAGCCGACGGTCAGGGCCGCGTTCTGGCGACCGAGGCGATGCGCGTGACTTCCGGGATTCGGGTGTGTCTCCGTGAGCGGAAGGTGGAGCAATTGTTAGGGCTCATGGAAATCGCTACCCAGGAAGGGTGCCATACCATCGATGAGTGTCTGGCTATTCTATTAGCGAACGGCAGCATCACGCCGGATGAGGTCTTCCATCACTGCCGTGACGAACGACGGTTCGCTCCTGATGGGGTGAATGTGGTTTAAGGAGAGGCTTTGGCCGGTCTTCTTAGAATCTCCGTAGGACGGTGTCGCTCTCAAAGCGTGATTCGGTGTTTGGGTAGTCGAGGGTGTGGTGGGACCCGCGTGACTCTTTTCGGAGTTGGGCGGAGTCGATGATGATGGAGGCGGTGGCAACAAGGTTGCGGAGCTCGAGGATGTCGGGGGTGACGGTGTGCCCCCAGTAGAATTCCTTCACTTCACGGCGGAGGTTTTTCAAGCGATAGGCGGCGCGACGAAGGCGGTTGTCGGTGCGGACGATGGAAACGTAGTCCTGCATGGTGCGGCGGAGCTCGTCCCAAGCGTGGTAGATGTTGACTAGCTCATCGGGCGGGGCGGCGTTGCCACTCTCCCATATTGGAATTTCGGGTGCGTCGGGAATCTCTTTTCCGGGAGGGTAGAGACGCATGATTTCGGCGAGAGCGCGCCGGGCCATGACGTTGCCTTCGAGTAGGCTGTTGGAAGCGAGTCGGTTGGCTCCGTGGAGTCCGGTAAAGGCAACTTCGCCAACGGCGTAGAGACCGCGAATGGTCGTTTTGGCATTCATGTCGGTCACGACGCCGCCGCATTGGTAGTGCGCGGCGGGGACGACCGGGATGGGTTTCTCCAGAGCGTTATGTCCGTAAGAAAGGAGAGTTTCGTGAATGAAGGGGAAGCGTTCGGTGAAGTGATCGCCGAGTGGGGAGACGTCGAGGAAGACGCAGGGTGCGCCGGTACGTTTGATTTCGGTGTCGATGGCGCGGGCGACGATATCGCGGGGGGCAAGTGAGCCGCGCGGGTCATGTTCTTTGACAAACTCTACGCCTTCGTCGTTAACGAGAATAGCACCTTCGCCGCGGACGGCTTCGGAGACGAGAAAGGAACGCGCTTCGGGGCCGGAGGCGGCCGGGTTGTAGAAACAAGTGGGATGGAATTGAATGAATTCCATATTGGCAATGGACGCGCCGGCCCGCCAACTCATGGCGAGGCCGTCGCCGGTCGAAGAATCCGGATTGGTGGTATAGAGGTAGGTTTTTCCGCAACCACCGGTGGCGAGAATAACGCGAGGCGAGGTGATGGTCTTGACTTCGTCGGTCTCGATTTCGAGAACGTAGGCCCCGAGGATGCGGTCGTCGGTCACCGAGCCAAGCTTGCCGGTGGTGATGAGATCAATGGCGTAGTGGTTTTCGAGAATGGTGATGTTTGCAGTTTTGCGGGCAGTTTCGACGAGCGAGGTGGCGATTTCGCGTCCGGTGGTGTCTTTAGCGTGAAGGATGCGTCGGTGTGAATGCCCCCCTTCTTTTCCTAGGGAAAAGCGGGAGGGGTCTTCTTCCTCGTGATCGAAATCGGTGCCCCAATCGACGAGTTCTTCGATCGTTTCAGCGGCTTCCTCGACGACGATACGCACAGTATCTTCGTGGCAGAGTCCGGCACCGGCATCAAGGGTGTCGGCAACGTGTTTTGCGCAATCGTCGGCGGGATCGCGGAGTTCGGGCGGCAGGACGGCTGAGATCCCCCCCTGGGCCCACGCGGTGTTGGATTCCAGGAGCTTGCCTTTTGTGATGACCGTGACTGTTCCGTGTTCGGCTGCTTTAATGGCGAATGAGAGGCCGGCGATGCCGGAGCCGATAACGAGGAAGTCGGACATGTGCTGGGGAGAATAGGGCAAATTTCACGAAAAATGAAATATCAATTAGAATTCTGTGTCTCTCGGCGTAAAAGAAGGCACATGAGATTTCTGGGATGGTTCTTTCTGGCAACTGGCATGGCGGGGGCCGATGCCAAGCTGAGTTTTGAAAAGGAGATCGAACCCTTACTGGATGCCTATTGCATTGATTGTCACGGAGACGGGAAAGCGAAGGGGGAGTTCTCGATGGATGAATACAAGGATCTCACCAAACACCTCAACGATGTGGATCATTGGATGGCGATTTGGCGGAATGTGCGTTCGCAAATTATGCCGCCTTCCGAAGAGGATCAGCTGGAAATTGAGGAGAAGAAGCAATTGCTCACCTGGATTGAGAGAGAGGTTTTTAAATTGGACCCGAAGAATCCGGACCCGGGTCGGGTGACGATTCGGCGGCTGAATCGCTCAGAATACTATTACGCTATTAAAGATCTCCTGGGAGTGGAGTATGCCACCTGGGATAATTTTCCGGCGGATGATACCGGGTATGGTTTCGATACGATTGGCGAAGTGCTGACGATCTCTCCTTTGCACATGGAGAAGTATATCGAGGCGGCATCAAGTATCGTGGAGATGGCTCTTCCGAGAGGAGCGGCGACCGCGATGCCGGTTCGGGAAGTAAGAGGGAGCCAATTTCGCTTGGTTGATGATGGAAAGCAACGTGGTAGTTGGCTGCCTTTTAAAACATCCCGCTCATCGGAGGCGAAGGTCTCAGCTCCGGGGCAGGGGTATTACGATGTGAATTTCGATTTTGCGATTCGCGGTGCGGATGAGGCGACGGATCAGAGCGCCTACCTTGAGTTCTTTATCAATGGGAAAAAGGTTGCCCAACGGGCCTTGGGTTGGGACCAGCGGGACTCTATCCGTTTAAGCTCGAAGGCGAAATTGAAGAAGGGGGAAAATCATCTTGAGGTGAAATTGATTGCCAAAAAACCTCCGGGTGAGAATCAGGGGGAGCAGGGCTTGGTTGTGAAGATCGTGAGGATCAAGGGTCCTCTGGATGGGAGTTTCAAAGAGGCTCCCAAGGGATATAAAATGATCATGGTGGACGGTCCGGCTCCGAAGGAGATGCGGGATCGTGAATTGTATGCCCGTAAGATTATGAGGAGCTTCGTGAGCCGGGCTTTCCGGCGTCCACTTGATAGTGTAACGGTGGCTCGCTTGGTGAAGATGGCGATGAAAGTCGATGGTTCTCCCGGACGAACTTTTGAAGACGGCATCAAGCATGCCATGACGGCGGTGTTGGCTTCGCCGCGATTTCTATTTCGTGCGGAGATCCAGCCCGAGCCGAACAACAAGGATAAAGTGGTGCTGCTCGATGAGTATGCGCTGGCGGCGAGACTTTCGTTCTTCTTATGGAGTTCGGTGCCCGATGATGAGTTGCTGAGTTTGGCTTACAAGAAGGAGCTTCGCAAAAACCTGAATTCTCAGGTGAACCGGATGCTCAATGATTCTCGTTCGCGGCGTTTCGTGGAGAATTTTGTCGGACAATGGTTGCAGTCTCGCGATATCGAAGAATTTGCGATTGATCCGCGGCGGATTTTGAACACGACCAGCCAGTTGGAAGCGACAAAAGTATTCAATGGCCGTGTAAAGAAAGACATGAAAACAGAGACCGAGATGTTCTTTGAGTTCGTGCTTAAAAATGATCGTCCGGCGGAGGAGCTGATCTCGGCGAAATACAGTTTTCTGAACTCGCGTCTCGCGAAGTTTTACGGAGTGAATGGCGTTGTGGGAGAAGAGCATCAACTGGTGGATCTCACCGAGCATCCGGAAAGGGGGGGGATTTTAACGCAGGGAACATTTCTGGTGGTGACATCGAACCCCACGCGGACCTCTCCGGTGAAGAGGGGATTGTTTGTGCTCGATAATCTTCTGGGGACGCCCGCTCCTCCTGCGCCGCCGAATGTTCCCGAATTGGAGGAGATTGCTCACAAATCCAAGAAGCCGATGACGATGCGGCAGATGATGGAAGTGCATCGCGAGAAGCCGATCTGCGCGGGGTGTCATGCTCGCATGGATCCGATTGGTTTGGGGTTAGAAAACTTCAATGCGCTCGGTCAGTTTCGCTCGGATGAGAAAGGGGTGAAGATTGATTCCGGAGGGCAGTTGGTGACGGGAGAGAAATTTTCCAATGTGACCACACTCAAGTCGATTCTGGCTGATGAACGGAGGGATGATTTTTATCGCTGTCTTAGTGAAAAGCTACTGACTTACGCCATTGGTCGCGGGCCGGAGTATTTTGATGCGGTAACCATTGATGCCCTGGTGAAGAGATTGCATGATAAAAATGGCAGCCTCAAAGAACTAGTGGTGGGCGTGATTGCGAGTGCTCCTTTCCAAAAGCGCCGTGGGGATTGATTTGCTAGAAAAGTTGGGGGCTTGCTGAAATATACTAGTCTATCTTTCAGGCGCCAGGGGGGTGGACGGCCAGAGGAGTATTTCCCGGAAAAGATCTTTGGGGCTCTTGGGAAGCTGATTGGATTCTAAGTCGGTAATTTTATGCGAGATAATTTCGAGATTTATCGTATTATTACTGCATGAACAGCTCATCGGGGATCAATCGCCGCGGATTTTTACGCGGTCTGGGAGCGGCCGTGACCTTGCCGGCTTTGGAATCTATGCGCCCCTTGATAGCTGCGACCGCTTCGAGGGTGGCAACGACGGCGGCAGGGAGCCCGCTACGTATGGCGTATTTGTATATTCCAAATGGCGTGAATTTGGAGCACTGGCGTCCGTCGGGCACTGGAGCTAACTACAAGCTCGGAAAGTCGATGGCGCCGCTTGAGGGACTTAAAGACCAGTTTCAGGTTTACACCGGATTTGCACACCAACATGCCAAGGCCGGACGGGATGGCGCGGGTGATCACGCACGGAGTAACGCGACATTTCTGACCGGCCAGCGGGCCAAGAAAACTTCGGGTGCAGACATCAAAGTGGGAGTCTCCGTGGACCAAATTGCGGCCCGGGCTGCTCAGGATCAAACCCGGCTCCCCTCCTTGGAACTCACTTGTGATGGCGTGCGCAAGTCAGGAAAATGTGACTCCGGTTATTCTTGTGCGTATCAATTCAATCTTTCCTGGCGATCTGATACCCAGCCGATGACTCCGGAAGGAAATCCGCGGCTTGTTTTCGAGCGCTTGTTTGGAGCGGGATCAGCGGATGAGCGAAAGAAGAGTCTCGCAAGACGAATGGGATCGCAGAAGTCGATTCTCGATTTCATCTCCGATGACGCCAAGGCAATGCAGCGTCGCCTTGGGCGCAATGATCAGCACAAACTCGATGAATACCTCACGGGAGTTCGCGAGATCGAACGTCGGATTGGGAAAGCCGAAACATTCACTTCGATCGACCCCGGTGTCGCTGCACCCGAGGGTAAGCCGAAGAACTACGCGGAGCACATGCAGCTCATGATGGACATGATGGTGCTCGCTTTCCAAACTGACTCGACTCGGATTTCCACTTTCCTGATGGCTCATGACGGAAGTAATCGAAACTTCAAAGAGATTGGCGTATCCGAGGGGCATCACAATCTTTCCCATCACAAGGACAAGAAGGATAACCTACAAAAGATTCAAAAGATTGATCAGTATTATTTGACGCAATTGGCATACTTTTTAGAGAAGATGAAGAATACCGAGGATGTCGACGGAAAGTCGCTTCTGGATAATTCCATGATCGTATACGGAAGCGGCATTGCGGATGGAAATCGTCATAATCACGATGATCTTCCTATTATCGTGGGAGGTGGCGGCGGAGGCGCATTAACGCCCGGCCGTCATGTTGATCTTCGTGGAGAAGTTCCTCTTTCAAATCTCTATGTGCGGATGCTCAATGAATTTGGGGTAAGCGCGAAGAGCTTCGGTGATTCAACCGGTGTTCTAGGTAAGGTATAAACCGACCAAACAGTCATCAAAAAAGCCCGCGCGATGATTTCGCAGCGGGCATTTTTGTGAGTGGGTCGGGGGCTTCAGGGGACGCGAAAAATCATTCCTCTGTTGTCTGGATCTTCGGCGAGGTCGCCGGATTTCAACTTGGTCACGCGGACTTTGTTGTAAGGCTTGTAGGGGCTCAGGACGATTCCGGCTTCGGGAGTCGGCACCGCAAGCGGATAGCTGCTAGGGTTCCGCGTGATTCGTTTGGTGGGTTCCGGAGTGGGTGTGGGTGGCAGGGCGACGACCTCGGCTTGAGCGGTCGGGGCACCGTTATTTTGAGGTGGCGGTGGAGATTGCTGGCAGGAAACGAAGGCGCAAGTTAAGGCTCCAGAGAGGATAGCAGGGAATAGTTTCATCGGAATATAATCGTCCTTGATTGTCGGGCGGGGTGAAGTTTACCGAATATGTCGGTGAATTCCATGCTGAATTGCTAATTTGTCTGCACCTATTTTTGAATGGGGGCGGTAATGACGACCCAGTAGTGGTGGTAGGTGGAGGCGGGATTATAGGCGTATCCCACGCCGTAGCGCAGATGGTTTAAGTAAAAGGGCGCCGCTGCAAGGAGATGGCTGCGGTGCCCGGATGAATTTACGAGTGTGTGGAATGCTTCCTTGGCAGTGGCTTTGCCTCCGAGGATGGACTCCACTTGATTAGAGCTTTTGAAAGCAGTCCATTCGATGGGCAGACGGTATCCGGCGCGGGTGAGGTGCCAATTGGGGCCGTGGCCATCGGGATCCACGTGGCCAAAGTAATTTCGCCGGGCCATGTCCTGGGCGCGGGCCCTCGCGACCGAGGTGAGGCGGGCATTGTAGAGGAGAGTTCTTCGTTTTTGTTTTGGATGGCCTCGCATAAGCCCGGCCATTTCTTGTTCTTTGGCGGTCCCTCCGTCGCTCGCGATGGGGCGGGGGTTGACCGTAATATTGTCGGTTCCGCCGCAGGAAATCAGGACGAGGCAAGGGATAAGGCTGATAATAAAGAGGCGCAACTTGATGCCCGACAAGATGACTCTTCTCATCGGTTGAGGGAAGCCAAGGTCTTGAAATTTTTCGAGGGAGAAAAATTACCGTCCTTTACCACGGGCGATTCTCTTCTAGTTTGTCCCCATGAAGCTGTTGCTCCTTGTGGGATTAATGACCGGGTCATTATGGGCCGGAGGATCGAGGGTTCTTTTGGTCAGTCCCCCGGTATTGAAAGAAGCCTGGCAGGAGGATGCCAGGGAGCATATCGAGAAGCATCGATATCATACTATTATTCTGGGTGGCGATAGTTCGCCGAAGGGTGGCTTGATTCCGGACCGGAATACCTTTCATCAAAATCAATGGGGTAAGGACGTCGCTGACGCTCGCAAGTCGGCGACTTATCATCAGGGGATTTGCGAAATCAATCTTCTGGGAGATCCCACTCTCCAAGTGAAGTAATGAAAATCCCACTTCCAACTGAACGCGCAATGGGGCTGGTGACGGTTCTCTCGGGAGTGGCGATACCGGTCGCGCTATTGATCGGTGCCGGGACTGATCTGGGTGGAGATGGCGCAGGGGTGCCTATTTTCAATGCTGTGATGGGGACCGTGAACCCATTTGGGATGGAAGCTGTCAAACTGGTAGGTGGAATCAGTGGAGGTCTGTTTAAGTTGGTGGCCAGCTATATTGTGGGAACCGGCCTCTCTGCATTGCTTTGGGGCATGATCGATGGCTTTTTCCGCTCCCGTCGAAAATCTAGTCCTTCTGCCGACTGATCCGGTGGCCAATGAGCCCCAGGAAAATGATGCCAAGAATACTGGCGGTCAGATCGGCGAAGGAAAACGTTCGCGAAGGAATGAAGGCCTGTGAGAGTTCGTCGATCGAAGAGAGGAGAAAGACGCAGCCCATCACAATGAAGCTTGAGCGCCACGGTGGGAAGGGAAGGCGATGGGCTAACCCGGCCACGGCACAGAGACTGATCAGGCCCATGATGAAAAAGTGGCCCACTTTGTCGAAGTAGGGGATCTTGCCGACCGTGGCAAAAAACCAGGTGGCCTTCGAGTCGCGGGCAATAATAAAAATGACCATGAGCAAAACGACACCCAGCAGGCACGAAAGCCAGAATCGGGTTTTACGACGCGGAATATTCATTTTTTTAGCGGGCAAAGACCGCGTCTCGTTCTTCCTGACTTAGTTCGCGCCACATACCCACTGGAAGGTCTCCCAGGGGGAGGGCGCCAATTCCTTCGCGTAAGAGACGCAGCGTGGGATATCCTACCGCCGCGGTCATCCGACGAACCTGACGGTTCTTACCTTCCCGGAGTTCCAGACGCAGCCAGGTATCGATGATTTGTTTGCGCACTCTGACCGGAGGATCACGATCGGGAATATCGGGAGCTTGTTTGAGAATCTTGGCGCGGCAAGGGAGGCAGCGGTGTCCTTTAATGACTAATTTTCCGCTCCGCAATTCGCTCATGGCAGCTTCGTCGGGGACTCCCTCGACCAAGGTGAGGTAGCGCCTCCGATGTTGGAAGCGAGGGTGCAGCAGTTTGTTTTCGAGGGCTTTCTCGTCGGTGAAAAGAAGAAGACCTTCCGAATCCATATCCAGGCGTCCAAGGGGCAGGACTTTGGGAGGGAAATCGAATTCCTTCAAAGTCCGTTGGCCGATGTCTCCGGGATTGGAGTTGAACTGGCTCAGGACGCCATAGGGTTTGTTAAAAGCGATGAGCATTTCAGGTGAAGGCTCCGCCTCGTGGTTTGGGCCTAAACGAGCATCAAGGCTGGGTTCTCAAGGAGCCGCTTGATTTCACTGATGAACTTGGCTCCGACCGCTCCGTCGACAACACGATGGTCGCAACTGACGCCCAGGTTCATGCGCAGGCCCGCTACGATCGCTCCGTCCTTCACGACGGGCTTCTCGATGATGCCGCCGACGCTGAGAATGGCAGCTTGTGGCGGATTGACGATGGCGTCGAATGATTCGATGCCCCAGGCTCCGAGGTTGGAGATCGTGACGGTGCCGCCGTCGAATTCGTTCGGCTTGAGCTTGTTCTCGCGAGCTCTTCCGGCCATTTCCTTGATCTCCTTGGAAATGGCGAGGAGAGATTTCTGTTCGGCGTTTTTAACCACCGGAGTGACCAGGCCGTCATCGACTGCGATGGCGACGGAGATTCCAACGTGAGCGAATTGCACAATGTGGTCGCCGTTGAATGAGGCATTGACCTCGGGAACAGCGACGGAAGCGTTGATGAGTGCCTTCACAACAAAGTCGTTTACGGAATACTTGTTACCGTGGGTGGCTTCGGCCTGTGCGTTGATTTGCTTGCGGAGCTCCATGAGAGGAGCGGCGTCCACTTCCAGGTGAAGGTAGAAGTGAGGAATGGTGGTCTTGGAAGTGAGAAGGCGTTCCGCGATGATCTTCCGTATTCCGGAGAGTTGGATTGTCTGGTCTTCGCCGCTCATGACGGGAGAAATGGACACGGGAGCCGGAGTCGGCGCTGCGGCGGGAGCGGAAGTAACGGCAGGTGCCTGAGTGGCTGGCGTGCTCGCGACAGGTGCGGGAGCTGACACGACGTCAGCTTTGACAATACGTCCGCCGGGGCCAGTGCCGGTGACGTTGGAGAGATCGACTCCTTCGGCTTCGGCAATCTTCTTAGCGAGCGGAGAAGCCTTGATGCGCGCTACACCCGGTTGTGCTCCATTGGCGAGCGGGGTGGGAGCGGGTGGAGCCGC
>JAQWZU010000004.1 GCA_029253285.1 Akkermansiaceae bacterium
TTCGCGGAGCGGCAAAATAGGGATCAACGCCCCGCTGTCAAGGATTTGAGCCCTTTTTCGGTCTTTTTTTAAGCAAACTAAAGCGATTCGGCTTCAACCGAATCGCTTTGAAAATTAAATTGGCTCCGTGGTGCTCAATTTTATACTCGCCGCCATCTGAGCCGCGATCCAGAAACTACCCCCGACTCTCCTTCAAAATCCCAACTCAATGGCAGACCGTGCAGGCAAGGTCCGCAAAAATCGTGAGGTACGTTGTTTCGAATGGATCGAATCAACAACTTCAACATAAAGAGTGGTTCCTCCATTCCGAAAATGGTTCCAACCCATGGAGCCACGTCAAATTCTCACGGCTTCAGAAGGATCTTCAGCAAACCCTCTTTTCCATCGCGAGAACGCTGAAAATAATCCGCACCTTCTTCCAGCGGAGCAATCGCTGAGATGAGCGGCTTCACCTGAATCTCTCCACTGGCGATGGCATTCAAGGCGTCGGTGCATTCCCCCGCTGCGGCGCAGGATCCGAGGAGAGAAATTTCGCGAGTCACGACCCATTGCAGAGCAAGAGGAACTTCGGCAACAACATTCCCCACGAGACCAACACGTCCTCCTTTACGAACGGCTTTGACGGCTTTCTCCAAGGTCGGGGCAGCGCCGACGACTTCCATCGCGATATCAAATTCCGCTCCGCAATCTTCCGTTCCCAAAAAGGAGGCAGTCGCGCCCAGGTCCATCGCCAGGTCGAGACGTTTCCGGTCCATATCAACGGCAACGATCTCAGAACAGCCGGCTCGCTTGAGAGCCTGCACAACGAGCAGACCAATTAACCCTGTTCCCACGACAAGCGCGCGTTCGCCGGGTTGGGCTTTCACGATATTCACCGCATGCAAGGCCACAGCAAGAGGCTCGGTGAAGGCCGCCTCTTCAAAACTCAGCCCCTCGGGAATACTTTCGAGGATATGCGCCGGGACGATGACCCACTCGGCAAAGGCTCCGTCGCGCTTGAATTCGTCACAGGACACTCCCATGACCTGCCGTTCCTCGCAAAGATTCGTTTCCCCTTTTTCACAATGCCCGCACTGGCCACAGTAGACCATGGAATCAAACGACACGCGGTCATCGACATTCCAGCTATCGACGCCTTCGCCCAATTCCTCGATCACGCCACTCGCCTCGTGCCCCATGATCATGGGAGGGATGCGGCGACCGCTGCTATTATCCATCCCATGGACATCGCTGCCGCAAATTCCGCAGCACGCCACCTTGATGAGGACCTCGCCAGCTTGCGGCGAGGGCTTGGGCTTTTCGGAAATGGCAAACTCGGAGGGCGCAGTCAGTTCGAGAACTTTCATGCGTTAGATGTGACCGCTATTTGCACGGCAGGCAAATCCTAACCGCCGAATTGACGTCATTTTCCCGAGCCCACACTTGCGCGACGCAGGCGATCATTGATCGCCACCCCGATTCCGGTCTCACTCACCGCTTCTGCCACAATGACATCCACCCCGGCGGCATCGAGCGCGCGGAGGCAGTAAAACAATCTCACCGCGCCTTCCGCCAACTTCCCTTTCCCAGGACTCATCATTTCAATGGCGTCCCAATCATGTTTCTCGACAAGTGAAGCATTTCCTTCGCCACGATAGCTGAGCAAACCGTAGCTCTTCCCCTCTTCCGGCTCGAAGGTCACCTTCTTATCCATGAAGATCATCGGGGTTGTCGGCGCGTAGTGGCTTTCGATTTGCCCCGGCGACTCGATGTGATCCGCCTTGGTCTTCTTGGGCTTCACCACTTTGGCAAACTTACGCAAATCTTCCTTGGGAATCGGCCCCGGACGCATCATTCGCAGAACCAGCCCTTTCTCCTCCATCGCCGGAGCGACAATCGTGCTTTCGACCCCGTCACGACAGGCCCCCCCATCGATCACAAGAGGAATTTTCCCGCCGAGCTCCTCAATCACGGCCTGTGCCGAGGTTGGGCTGATCCGCCCGAAGCGATTCGCGCTCGGCGCCGCGACCGGCATTTGTCGGGAAACTCCTCGCATCACCTCATGAGCACTGATCCGCACCGCCACGGTATCGAGCCCGCTGGTCACAATATCCGGCACTTCCGGCCGTTTCGGCAAGACCAAGGTCAAGGGTCCCGGCCAATAAGCCTCAATGAGTTCATCGACCAATTCATCCAACTCCTCGGGCACCATCGCCACTTTTTCCAGGTCGCGTTTGTGGCCGATATGCACGATCAGCGGATCAAAGCTGGGACGTTCCTTGATCTCGAACACCTTAGCCACGGCCTCGGCATTGAAAGCATCTGCCGCCAGCCCGTAGACGGTCTCCGTAGGCAATGCCACGACCTCTCCCTGCTCCAAAAGAGCGATTGCTTCATCGACGGTTTGACGCCAATCTTCAAAGTCTGCGACGACTAATTTCGTGTCCACGGCGGATCTTTAGCAAATACAGCTTCATGAATCGAATTAAGAAGCTAGTCTTTTCACCATCAGCATGACGGAGAACATCATCCTCGTAGGTTTCATGGGAACAGGCAAGTCCACCATCGGGCGCAGCCTGTCCCAAACCTTGAGCTATCCCGTCATCGATACCGACCAGTTGATCGAGAAACAGCAGGGACGCAGCATTCCGGAAATTTTCGAAGAAGAGGGCGAGGATGCCTTTCGCGACATGGAAACCGCCCTTCTCCGATCTCTTCTCAAGCAATCCGGACACATCATTTCCACCGGAGGCGGCATCATCATCCGCGAGGAAAACCGCCAACTCCTCCGAAAAATGGGCTACGTCATCTGGCTCGTCGCCAGCCCCGAGGAAATCCACAACCGAACCTCCCGTAACAACAACCGTCCTCTTCTCAATAACGAAGACCCCGCTGGGACAATCCGAAAATTGCTCGAGACTCGAATCCCGCTCTACAAAGAGTGCGCCCACCTCGCCATTGAGACCAACCAACTCAACTTCGACGAGATAACCACCGGGATCATCGAATCTGCCCGCTACTACTTCTCCCAACCGGAATGACACCGGAAACGGTCAAGCGAAACGTCCAGTTCGTCGCCCGGCAGCTCGGCTTTGATGATTGCCGCGTCTCCGCCGCGCAACGCGCGCCTCACGCCGACAACTATCTCGATTGGGTCGAGCAGGGCCACGCCGGTGACATGGGCTGGCTCGAACGAAACGTCGAACGCCGTTGCGATCCCCGCAAAGTCCTCCCCGGCTGTCGCTCCGTCATCTCGCTCGCACTGAATTACCTCCCCGCGAAGGATCACCCTGACACCGGCTATCGTATCGCCCGCTACTCTTGGAACGACGACTACCACGACCTTATCGAAGAAAAGCTCAAGGATCTCAATCTCGCCCTCGAAGACATGGGCGGCCAGCAGCGCTACTACGTCGATACGGGGCCCATTCTGGAGCGCGACTTCGCCAGTGCTTCAGGTCTCGGCTGGAATGGGAAATCCACGGTGCAGATTCATCGCAAACTCGGTACTTGGTTTTTCCTTTGCGAACTCCTTACCACCCTCGAGCTCGAACCCGACAAAGCATCGAGCGACCACTGCGGCAAATGCACCGCCTGTATCCAAGCCTGCCCGACCCAGGCGATCACCGGCCCGCGACAACTGGCCGCAAAGCGCTGCATTTCCTATCTCACCATCGAGCACAAAGGGAGCATCCCGCTGGAATTCCGTCGCGCCATCGGCGACCGCATCTACGGCTGCGACGACTGCCTCGACGCCTGCCCCTGGAACCGCTTCGCCCAAGTCTCCCGCGAAGCCAGCCTCCACGCCCGCCCCGGCCTCTTTGACCATCGCCTCCGCGACTTCCTCGCTCTCGACCTTGAGCAATTCCGAGCCCTCTTCGCGAAGTCCCCCATCAAACGAATCAAACGCGATCGCTTCCTGAGAAACGTCTGCGTCGCCCTCGGCAACACCGGCGGTCAAGATGATCTCCCAGCCCTCTACGCCACCGCCCACAACGAGGCCTCCCTCGTGACCGAACACGCCCAATGGGCCATTGGCGAAATCAACGAGCGGGTTCAAGCAACTCCTTAAAATCAAAGAAGCCACGCCCGCATTGCTGCAAACGTGGCTTTCTTGATTGTTTAGAATTGCCGCTTTCTACATCGCGGCACCACCGACTGAGCTTCCGGCACCGATCATGATATAGATAAACCTCGCCGCAATGAAGGTGAAGACCATTCCTCCGATAACCAGCAGTGCAATCGATCGAACACGTTCATTTTCGTCCGTCTTCAAGAAAATACTAATCACACCAAGTCCAAAAATTGCGGCTCCAAGCTGACTCAACAAAGACCAAATCACAGCCCCATTTGGGAATGCAGCCAGAGCATTCTGGGCATCGAGAGTTTGCTCAGGGAGATCCTCCTCTCGTAATTCCTTGATCTCATATTTATTAATATCGTCATCATCACTCTGTTGCGCCTCCAACTGGAGCTCATTGATTTCGGCCTGCACACTGGCAATGTCGCCCATGGCATCAACTACGCGTGCTTGTTTAAAGGTCAGGACCGTTGAAACTCCGGCCATAATTAAAAATCCGATAATAAGAAGACCTCCTTTGGGGATATTAGTTGGTATCATAACCGTTAGATCATGAACCGCAGACCCCACGGGTCAAGCTCCGTTGACAGGCTTAACCACCAAGGCGTCCAGGCTGGGAAAAGCCTAACAAATAAGCCGATTAAGACCGCCCCGCTCTATCAAGGGGTGCCACCCTCTTTGAATGCCTCGAAGGTCATCGGACCGGCAATCACAAAAAAACCCGGGCCTTGAGGAGGCTCCGGGCTTTTGAAATGTGAATCGGAACTGCCTAGCTCACGATGGCCTTCATCGCGCCCATGGCTTCACGAAGGTAAATGCCAATTTCTTCGACGGGATGTTCACGGAGCTCGGCGTTCACTTGAACGAGAGTTTGGTTGTCGACGCCATTGTCGGCAGAAGAGAGTTCCTTACCGATAACGCTGGTATCCACACCCGCCATGAAGTCCTGCAAAAGAGGCACCGCTGCGTGCGAGAAGAGGTAACAACCATATTCGGCCGTATCGGAAATGACGCGGTTCATTTCGTAGAGCTTCTTACGTGCGATCGTATTGGCGATAAGCGGAGTTTCGTGGAGGGACTCGTAGTATGCGGACTCAGGCTCGATGCCGGCTTCCACCATGGCTTCGAAGGCAAGTTCAACTCCGGCACGCACGAAGGCGACCATGAGAATTCCCTTGTCGAAGTATTCCTGCTCAGTGATGTCTCCTTCACCTTCGGTTTGTTCGAATTCAGTCTCGCCGGTGTCCTTGCGCCATCCAAGGAGATTGACGTCGTCGTTGGCCCAGTCAGCCATCATGGTGCTGGAGAACTCACCGGAGATGATGTCGTCCATGTGCTTGTAGAAAAGATCACGCATAATGAACTTGAGCTGCTCGGAGAGTTCGAATGCTTTGATTTTCGCCGGGTTGGAAAGACGGTCCATCATGTTGGTGATGCCACCATGCTTGAGAGCCTCGGTGATCACTTCCCATCCGTGCTGGATGAATTTGACAGCCCACTTTGTGTCGATACCGTCAGCCTTCATCTTGTCGAAGCACAGAATGGAACCAGCCTGAAGAAGCCCACAGAGAATAGTCTGCTCTCCCATCAGGTCGGACTTCACTTCAGCAACGAAGGAAGACTCGAGCACACCGGCACGATCTCCTCCCTGGGCAACACAAAGAGCCTTGGCAATCTCAATGCCCTCGCCGGAGGGATCGTTCTCGCCGTGGCAGGCGATGAGAGTCGGAACACCAAAGCCACGCTTATATTCTTCACGCACCTCGGAACCGGGGCTTTTCGGAGCCACCATGATCACGGTGAGGTCGCTGCGGATCTCAGTCCCCTCTTCCACGATGTTGAATCCGTGGGCGTAGGAGAAACAAGCGCCCTCCTTCATAAGAGGCACGACGGTGTTCACCACGTCGGTGTGCTGCTTGTCTGGAGCGAGATTCATCACGATGTCGGCTGTGGGAAGCATTTCTTCATAAGTGCCAACGGCGAAACCATTCTCGGTGGCATTGAGGTAAGACTGGCGCTTCTCTGAAATCGCAGCAGCGCGAAGAGTGTAGGAAACGTCGAGACCGGAGTCGCGCATGTTAAGGCCCTGGTTGAGTCCTTGGGCTCCGCATCCGACGATGACGATCTTGAGGCCTTTGGCCGCAGTCACTCCGTTGGAAAATTCCGAAGAGTCCATGAAGCGGCAGGTGCCGAGTTCATCGAGTTGGCGACGGAGGGGAAGAGTATTGAAGTAGTTCGTGCTCATACTGTGATTGGTTGAATTGACGGCTCTGAATGTCAGGAATCCTAGAATTGTAAACGACGAATCCCATTTCATTTATTGAATTGATCGGGAGACAGTATTGCATTATGTGAAACGACAGTGAATCCCGACGAACTCCGCCCTTTTCTCCACCTCTGCGAAACCCTCCATTTTGGGAAAACAAGCCAGGCCTGCAATATGAGCGCCTCCGCCCTCACCCGCGCAATTCAACGTCTTGAGGAAAATGTCGGCGTAGCCCTCTTCCTGAGGGACAACCGGGGAGTAGCCCTGACCGAGGCGGGGATCACCTTCAGCCGCTACGCTCGGCAGGCCCTGCTTGATTGGGAATCGATGAAGTCCAAGCTCTCGGGTAACGAACTCACTTCGGGAGAAATTTCGATCTATGCCTCGGTCACGGCAGTTTACAATCTCCTCCCCAACCTCCTCGAAGCCTTCCGAACCCGCTATCCTTCGGTACAACTCTCACTCAAGACCGGCGCAGCCGAGGACGCCGTTCCACAGGTACTCACCGGAGAATTCGACCTCGCAGTCGCCGCCCTCCCGGATCGCCAACCGGGAAAGCTGGAGTTTCTCCCATTGAGAAAGACCGCGCTGGTTTTCATCGGACCGAAAGACAAATCCGCCGTTCCAATGCGTGATGGCTCCCTCGATCTTGCGACGGCAACTTTGGTTCTTCCCAGCAGTGGCCTCTCCCGCCGAAGACTCGATGCCTACCTCAATAAAAATTCCATTCGGCCCCAGATCACTACCGAAGTCTCGGGAAACGAAGCCAGCATTGCCATGGTTCGTCTGGGATGCGGTATCGGAGTGGTTCCCGAACTAGTCCTCGAGAAAAGCCCTTTTCGAGATGAAGTGCAGATCATCGATCAGGCACCCGAACTCGCCGCTTACGAAGTTGGACTTTGCTCCACCCAAAAAAGTCTCAAACGACGAAGCGTCGCCGCGCTTTGGGAACTCGCCTCATCCCGGGACGGCCTTTTCAAAAATCCAAATTAAGAAGCAGACTACCAATCTACGTTGTGCCCGCGGGTATCAATGTGGATGAAAGAACTGTATCGTCCCACGCCACCTTTGAAGACCCCCTTGCTGCGCAGGTAACGGGCAGCAGCTGCAACTCTGGAAGTGGAAGTAGCGAACTTAAGATCAAGTGCGAAATTTTTCATGTGCCAGGACTGGCTCTTTGCCCCGGGGCAACGACGGTTGTATGCCGGACTCCGATAAGCAGACGTAACTTCTCTAACCGGAGAACCAACCTGAGCCGCAATCTTGTCGGTCACTTTCAAACTACTTCCCATATTCCGCCACATCGAGCGAGGAGGAAGGGCATTCCAAACGCTCCCCTTTTTCTTGGCATGCGATTCAATCACTTGCATCGGTGTTACATACTTCAAACGAAGCCCGGCAAGATAGTCAGCATAACTTTGAATACTACGCGCCCCCTGATTGGCAACCCAGCTGGTGGGAAGCTCACTCATATCAAGTGGAGTGGAGCGGCGGAAAAGAAATGCTTGGCTGGTTCCCACGGAGGCAGCGAGGCCTGCCGCAGCGGCGGTGGCTGCCGAAATAAAATTGCGACGAGTGGGGAGGACGATACTTGAGGTCGGTGTTGGCTCTGGCATCTCGCGGCGGAGTATGCAGATTGCCCATTACCTGGCTACAAAAACATTTTAAAACGGCCGCAACCTATTCTCTCTTTCATGTTTCACTAAAATTTTACGAGGAATTGTGAATAACAACGGTGGAATACATAGTTTGTATGGAATTCCCAATCATTCATCGATGTAAATAAACCTGCCATTTTTGCCAAAATCGCCCCTGAATTAATGATTTCCAGCCCAATTTTCCTCTCCCGAAAAAAATCTATTGAGACCTCATGACAATCCCCTCTCGACAAGTGGAAATCGGGTCCTATTCTCGCGCGCCCGCGACCCACCCCCTATTCATTCCATGGCCAAAGGTTTTCAAAGTCTCCCCGGTTTTCGTGATTTTCGTCCCGAAGACTGCGCGGTGCGCAATTATCTCTTCCGGACTTTTCGTGAAGTGGCGAGACGCTATGGCTTCCTTGAATACGAAACTCCCCTTCTCGAACCTACCGAACTCTACCTCAAGAAGTCGGGCGGCGAATTGAGCAGCCAGCTCTTCCGCTTCGAAGACCAGGGCGGACGCGACATCACCCTTCGCCCCGAAGTCACCGCCTCTCTCGGTCGCCTCGCCGCCACTGTGCAGCGGAATTACCAAAAGCCGATGCGTTGGTTCGAAATCGGCCAGTGCTTCCGCTACGAAAAACCCCAGAAAGGCCGCACCCGCGAGTTTTACCAATTCAATGTCGACCTCCTCGGCGAATCGAATTCCGGAGCAGACGCCGAACTCATCGCTCTCTCGATCGAATTGATGCGTGAACTGGGCTTCCAATCCGGCGACTACGTCATTCGTCTTTCCGATCGTAGCTACTGGCAGGCCTTCGGCGAAAAGAAAGGTCTCAGCAAAGAACAAACCGCCGAACTTCTCCAGATCGTCGACAAGCTCGAGCGCAACAAGCCCGAGGTCACAGAAGAAAACCTCTCGTCTCTCGGCCTTACCGCCGACGAAGTCAAAACCGCCATCGAGCAACCCGAAGCTCTCGGCGAGAACCTCGACAACATCCTTGCCAATCTCGAAGCCCGGGGCATACGGGACGAAGTCGAAGTCGATCTTTCTATCGTGCGCGGCCTCGCCTACTACACCGGCGTGGTCTTCGAAGTGTTTGATGCTAGAAAATCCCTCCGCGCCGTCGCAGGAGGCGGACGTTACGACACCCTCATCTCCAGTCTCTCCGATGGCTCGGTTGACCTCCCCGCCGCCGGATTTGCGATTGGCGACGTTGTCATTCGTCATCTCATCGAAGAAACACCCCACGCTGCCGCAAAGATGGAAGAGGCACTCGAAGCCGACAAAGCTTGCGACGTTTTCATCGTCCTTGCCGACGAATCGAAACAACTCGACGCTCTCGGCCTGGCTTCGAAACTCCGCAGCGCCGGAATCGCAGTGATCTATCCGCTAGCTCCAACCAAAGTCGGCAAGCAATTCAAACAAGCCGAACAATCGGGCGCCCAACTGGCCCTCGTCGTGGGAAATGAATTCCCCGAGCTCGCAATGAAAACCCTCTCCTCCAGAACTGAAGAAACGATTACGGCTAACGCCGACGTCGCAGACTCCATCCTAAAACGACTCAACACCACATCATGAGAACACACCACTGTAACGAAATACGCTCCGAACATATCGGACAAACCGTCACCTTGATTGGTTGGGTGAATTCCACGCGTGACCACGGAGGCGTGATCTTTATCGACCTCCGCGACCGCGAAGGCCTGACTCAGGTAGTTTTCCGTCCCGATGACTCCATCGAAGCAGCCAAGCTTTCCCACTCACTTCGTGAAGAAGACGTGATTCAAGTCACGGGAACGGTCACGGCCAGGCTTAAAACCGAAGAGGTGGACGCCACCAACGCCGATCTTGCCACCGGGCAAGTCGAACTAATCGCCAAGGAGCTCACGATCGTCAACAAGGCAGAGGTGCTCCCCTTCCAGCTCGACAAGGAACTCTCCAACGAAGACCTCCGTCTCAAGCATCGCTATCTCGACCTTCGCCGCCCGCGCCTGACCGAGAACCTCAAACAGCGTCACATCATCACCAAAGCCGCCCGTGATTTCCTCTCGGACGAAGGTTTCCTCGAGGTTGAAACACCCATTCTCTCCAAAGCGACTCCGGAAGGAGCCCGGGACTTTCTTGTGCCTTCGCGTATCAACCCAGGAAAATTCTACGCCCTTCCGCAAGCACCCCAACAATACAAGCAGATGCTCATGGTTGCCGGCGTCGAAAAATATTTCCAGATAGCCCGTTGCTTCCGCGACGAAGATCTGCGAGCAGACCGACAGCCTGAATTTAGCCAGATCGACATCGAGGCCTCCTTTATCTCACAAGACGACATCATCGGAATGATCGAAGGAATGCTCTCCTCGATGTTCTCACAAGCCCGTGGAGTGGAAGTCCCCACTCCCTTTGAGCGTCTCACCTGGAAAGACGCCATGAATCGCTATGGCTCCGATAAGCCCGAACGTCGCATCGGCATGGAGATGGTTGACCTTACCGAAGACCTCAAGGACTGCGAATTTCGCGTCTTCTCGGGCACTATTGCCAACGGCGGCGTTGTCAAAGCAATCAACGCAAAAGGCTTTGCGGACATTTCCACCGGTCAAATCGATAAGCTCACCAAGCTGGCTCAGGAAGCCGGAGCCAAGGGACTCGCCTACATCCAGGCCCGCGACACCGACCGCACGACCTGGCGCTCGCCATTCGTGAAGCGGATGACCGACAGCGAAGTGGAGGCTCTTCGCAGCAAACTCAACATCGAACCCGGAGACCTCATCCTCTTCGCAGCCGACAACTGGGAGCCTGCCTGCGACGTCCTCGGACGCATCCGCCTTGAGGTTGCAAGCCTTAAGGAATTGCTCAAAGGGAACGAAGAGCTCGATTTCCTTTGGGTCACGGAATTCCCTCTCCTCGCCTATGACGAAGAAGAGGGCCGCCACGTCGCGGTGCATCATCCCTTCACCCGCCCCCTCATAGAAGACGAGGAAAAACTTCGCAATGGCGAACTCGATGGACTTCGTGCCCAGGCCTACGACGTCGTTCTCAACGGCTACGAATTAGGCGGCGGCTCGATCCGGATCCACGAAGCCGACTTACAGAGTTCGATGTTCACGGCACTCGGAATTAGCGAAGAAGAAGCGGCCGAGGAATTCGAGCACATCCTGGACGCCTTCAAATACGGCGCTCCTCCTCACGGCGGTATTGCCCTGGGTCTCGATCGCGTCGTGATGCTGGCCTGCAAGGAAAACTCGATCCGCGAAGTCATCGCCTTCCCAAAAAACAACAAGGGAGCCGAACTCATGACCTCAAGCCCCGGAACCGCGACTCCGATTGCCCTCCGCGACCTGCGCATCAAATCTACCTACGTCGAAAAGCCCAAGGATGAGTAAATTTCTCCGAGATTGACCAAAGCAAGCGCCTTTCGCAGAGTCACTACGATGATTCGAAATGCCCTTCTTTTTTGCCTTTGTCCTATTACGTTTACGTCCGTCCAAGCGGAGATCGAAAACGAAATTAAGTTGGGGATCGAAGCCGTCACCGGAATTCGTTCCAGCTATCTCCATCGCGGATATGATCTCGCCGGCGCATCGCTGGAATTTCAACTTCAAGCGGAGTTCGCCCTCTCCAACGAATCATCGCTCAACTTCGGCGTCTGGCATCTCGCTGAAAGCGACGGAGATTTTTCAGCAAACTCGGCCTATTTGGAACTGGATCACCAGGTCGCCGAACAACTCTGGATCGGCGGATCGATCACTTATCGCGAATTGGATCGCAGCTCTCTCGACAGCGGCGGTGATCTCGGAACCTACTTCCGCTATCGCCCTCACGACGATTGGACCATCAGCGGAGAGCTACACTACGACTTTGCTGCCGACGGGTGGTATGCGGACACTGAATTGGAGTGGAGCCAACCACTCTCCGACACCGCCTTTATTGCAATCAGCAACGGAGTCAGCTTTGCGTCCGACTACTACGGCGACAGCAGCTTTCACGATGTCTTCAGCAGAATCACTCTGACCTATCCTCTATCCGACGAAATCGCCTTCACGCCATTCGTAGGATCCAGCTTTTCCTTGAGCGATTCAAACCGCGACGATGAAGTCTACGCCGGCTTGTGGTTCGAGGTTATTTTTTAGGCCCCTTCTTCCGGGGGTCGCGAAGTTCGCTTGAATCCAGAAAGCCATCGGCATTTTTGTCGAGCTTTTGGAATAACTTCTCTCTCGCCTCCTCAGGCACTCCAAGAGAAATTGGACCCTTTTGGAATTCCTCCCTTGAAACTCTATTGTCCCCATTAGTGTCGAGGTTCTTCATCCCTCCCTCGGGCCTACCACCTTTTTTACCACGACGGTCATGTCCCAACTTGGAATGGTCCTTGCGGCTCAAAAACCCATCCTTATTGCGATCCATTTGATCAAAAATACGACGAGCACGCTCCGGCGGCATCTCTTTGAATTTGGGAGAGTTTGAAAATTCCTCAATGCCCACCCGGCGGTCTTTGTTGGCATCCATTTTCTCAAATAGCGGGAATGCAAATCCGCCATGAGGGCCCTTTGGATCATGGGAACGTCTCAGCTCATTCTTCGAAATCACCCCATCACTGTCCTTATCCAAACGGTCAAAAATCTTCTTCCTGACCCCCTCATCAAGAGATTGCATCCTCTTGCTGGCTGAAAATTCCCCGAATGAGATTTCGCCGTTCTTATCGGCATCCAGTCGCTTCACCATGTCCTGGGATGACGGTCTTTCTCCACCCCGATCAGGCTTATCACCCTCTTTTTTAGGCTCTGCCTCACAACCCATCATTCCCGAAGAATTCAGGGTTACCAGTGCCAGAATGATGAAGATAATGCGCGCCATAGGATCAGCTTGGGGGAGTTAACCACAGAGTGGAGGCGAAGTTGCACAAAAAATCGCGCTTTTGCGTAGACTGGACACGGGGAGATTTTAAACTACCGGCAGATGGAAATTCTTTCCCTTCTCAAAGCCCCCAAGCCAACTCTCTCTTTTGAATTTTTTCCTCCAAAAGACGACGCTGGAGCAGATGATTTGCTGAAGACAGTCGATGACCTGGGAAAACTAGATCCAGCCTTCGTGAGTGTGACCTACGGAGCCGGCGGGACAACCAGGGGCCGCACCCGCTCCCTGGTTCAGCGTATCATGAAGGAAGCCTCTGTCCCTGCGGTCCCCCACCTGACGTGCATTGGACACTCTGAAGATGAAATGTCCGAGATTCTCGACCACTATTCGAAGGATCAAGTCAGCACCATTCTGGCCTTGCGGGGCGATCCACCACGCAATGAACCCAACTACGATCGCAGCAAAGACGACTTCAAGTTTGCCGCCGACCTGGTGAAATTCATCAAGAACCATCACCACCCCATTGAAATTGGCGTCGCCGGATTTCCCGAGGGTCACCCCGCCACTCAAAACCGGCTCAAGGAAATGGAATACTTCAAAGCAAAAGTAGATGAGGGAGCTGACTACATTTGCACCCAGCTCTTTTTCGACAACCACGACTTCCTGGACTACCGGGATCGATGTGCTCTCGAAGGAATTCATCTTCCCATCGTGGCGGGCATCATGCCCATCACGACAATTTCCGGCATGAAGAGAATGGCCGAACTCGCCGAGGGAAGCCGATTTCCCGCAACACTATTGAAAGCTCTCAACACCGCAGGAAATGACGCCAAAGCCATCCAACAGGCTGGAATCCAACATGCGATTCATCAGTGCCAGGAACTCATCGACGAAGGAGTTTCAGGCCTACACCTTTACACTCTCAACAAGAGTAATGCGACCCTCACCATTGCCAACTCGCTGGAGTTTTAAGGAGCACTCAGGTGGGTAGATTACTCCTCCTCGATATACTCCTCTTCCCGTCTCGCTTCCTCGAGAACTTCCTTTGCGACATCCGCAGAGACCCGTGAAAAGGTGTTTTTGTTTTTAAAAGGAACCCAGCGCCACCCTAGGGCATCGGCAGGGAACATCTTGATCAGGTTATCGTATTTCGCGAAAGCGATTGCCGGCACTCCGAGGCTTAAATCTCCACGAACCCGGTAGACATTCATCTCGTCTCTCATCCTCATATCATCGATCTGCTGCGGAGTCATGACTCCACGCTGGGCCTCCGAAAGCCCGGCTAACCCTGAATTATCGAGATTAAGATAGTTTTCCTCCTCCTGCAAAAGACCCGCCGCAGTCTTCAGACTCATCCGCTCATCCTCTAAATCCTTGGCCGCCGAAGTGTCAGTACTGTCAGATTTAAAACTCCCCGAGCCAATCCCTTCGGTCAACACGATTTCAAGGGCCTCTGCAGCTTCCTTCTGACTAGGCAAATGGGTTTTAAATTCGCCCTTCAACGCAGCCAATGAACCCGACTTCAGATCAATCCCATTTACCTCCATCTCTCCTCCCCCGGTTTTGAAGGAAAACATGCCCTCTTCAAAATCAACCCGTCGGTATGTCCGGTCCACATCAAGAACTGAAATCGCCCGCAAGAGATCCCACTTCTCACGTAAAGTGACCACATCATTCCCTCGCAATTCTACATCGGCTTCCATCACAATACGATAATCAGTTGATCCGGAAATTTTCAGATCTCCGGAAATCGAACCCGACATAAACTCCCTCACGTCAATCCCCGGAAGCCTCACCAAAGATAGAATTGGCAATGATTGAAATGATCCTTTTAAATCAAATTTCGGACGTGCCGCCGGCCCCATAATTGAACCAGCCAGTTCCATTTCCCCGCCGTTCTTGGACAAGAGCAACTTCTCCACTCTGATTCCATCCGAATCACACAGCAACTTGGCCTCCTTGATATCGAGATTCTTCAACCAGTTCTGACTGAACCGTCCTCCCTCGAGTGAGATTTCCCACACCCCTTGATCCCGGGAGGCGCGAAACTTCGCCTTTTCTAGTTTCCCGTAGGTAATCTTGGAATACCCCCATTCACAACTCAACTCATCGATCTCAATGGACTCCAGATTCCCCTCCGACATGCTCGCTATAATTGAAGCAAAGGAATTCTCCATTTCCTCCTGATCCCCTCCCGCTTTGAGTTCAAAATAGGCTGACTTCATCCTCACCTGCTCAGGTGCCCACTTGGAGGTAATTCCAGTGAGAAAGCTCGAAGCTGCTGCCAAGCGATTGATTTCAGCCTGATAGAAAAAGCTCTCTTCCCCACCTTCAATGACAAGGTCTTGAAAAGTCGAAACACCCCTGGCTCTCTCAAACTTCTTGGCTTCGATGGAGCTGGCCCCCAATACCTCACCCAGCGCAGCCGTCACTTCGCCTCGGTAATCATCCCCTCCAAAATAGTGATTGAGGGCAAAAAACGCCACTCCCAGGCACAGCAGCAGCACTACCAGCACTCTCAAAAACAACACTCCCAACTGCTTGATCACGGACCCACCACCCATGGTTCCGGCATGGCGTAATTGGAAAAAGATCCCTTGTTTTGCAATCCAATCAGTCACGCGTTTTTGATATTCATCAAGGCGCTGCTGATCGATAAGGTTACCCACATGGGAATACTAAACAATGGATAGGCGATTGACCATCGAAAATAATCCGAGCATTCGATTAGTATTTCACTCGCCGTACCCCGCGACCTCGGGTATCTCTCCTGCGTGGAATCTGCCGACTACAAAGTCAGCCTGGAAATATTCGAAGGCCCCTTAGACCTGCTTCTTTACCTCATCAGGAAAGACGAGGTGGACATTTACGACATATCGCTGGAACGGGTCACAACCCAATATCTCGATTACCTCGAGACCTTCAAACTTCTCAACATCGATTTGGCATCTGAATTCATCTCCATGGCCGCCAACTTGATGTATATTAAGAGCCGGACCCTTCTCCCCAAGCGGGAGCAGCCTCCAGAGGACGAGGCAGACGAAGACGACCCTCGATGGGAATTGATCCGCCAGCTAATTGAATACAAAAAATTCAAAGATGCCGCCGGCTTCCTCGCCCGCCGGGAGGTCGAACAAGAATCGGTCTTCGCCCTCACTCCCGAGAAAAACGCAAAACCCGAGGATCTTGAACCGACTCCCTTGGCCGAAGTTTCCATTTTCGACCTCATCAGAGCCTTCCAGAATGTCCTGAAGCGATTCGAAGAGGCCCGGGATTTTGGCGACATCGTCGATGACCGCTACACCGTCAATGACAAGATCGAATTCCTCCTGACCAGTCTCCAACCAGGCCAAGGAATGACTCTGCAATCTCTTTTCAAGGAGGCCACCTCGAAGGTCGAGGTCATCGTCACCTTCCTCGCCCTCCTCGAACTCATGAAAATGAACCAATTCAAGGCCAAACAGGACAACCTGATGGGGCAGATCGAGATCGTCCGGTCCGCCGCTCCGTAATCCTCAATTCCCGTGTCCCTCCCTCCCCGCCTGGCATTCTTTGGAGGAACCTTCGACCCCATTCACCTGGGACACCTGGAAGTTGCCCGCAAAGCGCAATTCGCCCTTCAATTGGATCAAGTGATTTTCCTGCCCTGTCGGCAGTCCCCTCACAAGACAGACACACCCAGCGCCTCCGACCAAGAGCGCCTCGAAATGATCAAGATCGCAATCCAAGATATCCATTGGGCGCATGTCAGTGACTTCGAGCTGAAAAAGCCACCTCCGTCCTACACGTGGGAAACCTTGCGCGAATTCAAGAATACATTTCAAGACGACTGCCGTCTTTTCCTGATTCTGGGGCTTGATCAATGGAATTCCCTGCCTCGCTGGAAACACCCCGAACGGCTCGCGGAGGATGTTGAATTTATTGTGATTGGGAGAGACGGACACCCTGACTCCCGTCCCGATTACCGGGCTCATTTCATCGAAGGAGATCACCCGGCTTCCTCGTCCCAAATCAGAGAGGACATCTCCAGCGCCATTCCTCCCCGATGGCTTCCGAAAAAAATTCGAACGTATCTTGCTCAAAAAGGTCTCTATTCTAACATTGCCTAGGCAATTTGACTTCCCTAGGCTTCTCAAAGAATTCCTTTTCCTATGAAAAAAATCACCCTCGCCCTTCTGGCTTCAACCCTCTGCCTGTCGGCCCAAAAACCAAAATCTGCTGAAGCAGAGAAACAAGAAATCCCACAATGGATCGCTGACATTAGAGCTCTCTCAGAAGAGGACCAAAAAAAATACGGGGTAAGCGCCCAACGCTGCAAACAACTCTTCGATCAAAAAAGAGTCTTCGAATGCCTCGCGGAAATCAGAAAAACCGAGGAAATCTACGATCGAAACCCCGCCATCCTCAATCTCCGGGGTGCCTGCTACGTTGAATTTCGCAGTTTCGACAAAGCTTTGGACGCTTTCAAAGTTGCCCTGGAAATTCAAAAGGGCGATTTCAACGTCCGCTTCAACATCGCCGAAATCAAGTTCGTCTCCCAGAAATATCAGGAGTCTCTGGTTGATCTCGAATCACTCCTCGAAGAGGCCTCCGAAGACTCCAATTACGCCAGCATGATCCCGCTGATCAAGTTCAAAGGCCTCCTTTGCAAACTGAAACTCAAAGACGTCGATGGAGCGAAGCAATACATCGCGGATACCGATTTTCTCTCCGACTCGCCAATTTACTACTACGGAAATGCCGCACTCGCATACAACAACGACAATGGTCCCGAGGCCGAAAAATGGCTGGCCCGGGCACGGATTGTCTTCGGCAATCCAAAGATCCTCGCTCCCTGGCAGGACACCTTAATTGAATATGGTTACGTCAAGAGCTTCTACGGCGGAGACTTGGAACTCGAGAGCGGCCCACCGACCGGAGAATAATCACTTAAACGTCGATTGGTGCGACTTGCTCCAGATGAATGCCATATAATTTGGCAATCTCGGGAGCATCCGACTTCCGGTAAATCTCGCGATAGTAGATTTCCTTGATCCCGTAGGCACACAAGGTCTGCATGCAAGCAGTGCATGGCATGGTCGTCGTCGCAACCAATTTTGCTTCACCGCGCTTAAACAGGCTGCAAAGATTCACCTCGGCATGAAGCATGTATTTCTGCCGACCATCTCGGTTATCCCAGAATCCTCCAGGCGCATCAAATCCCGGCGCCAATCCGTTGTAGGCGGTAGCAATAACGCGGTTATCCCAATCGAGCGCGGCCGCCCCCACCTTTCGAAACGGGTCCTCGGAGCGCAAACTCGCCACCTCAGCCAATGCCATGGCGTATTCCGGAATAGACAATCTTGCCTCACTCATACGTTTCACCATAAGGAAAGCCCGCCGATATGTCCAGCAAGCCGAAACTCGAGTCCCTGAAAAAAATCACCCGCCGCAGCTCAATCGGACTTCTTGCCGCCAGCATACCCAGCGGCATTTGGGCTGGAGCGATCGAGCCCGACCAACTCTCGACCACCCATCGCGAAATCACCCTGCCTCGCTGGCCCAAGGCTCTCGACGGATTCAAGATCGCCCAGGTAACTGACCTTCACTACCGACCAGGAGCCGATGACAAACTCCTCGCCAAAGTCATCGCCGCGCTCATAGAGGAATCTCCGAACCTCATTGCCATCACCGGAGACTTTATCATTCAAGATCAATCCTCACTTCCCGAATTGTTCCGTGAACTCAAAGTCCTCTCCGCACCGCACGGAATCATCGCCAGCCCGGGAAACCATGATCGCTGGCACTGCTCCCCATCACTTCTCCGCAAGACCATCGAAAAATCCGGAGTGAGCTATCTCGCGAATGCCGGAACGACCCTTTCAATTAAAGGTGAGGATGTTTTTATCGCTGGTATCGACTCCATTTGGGGAGGCACACCGGACCCCTCAAAAACCTGGAGCGGGCATCAAGGACATCAGCCCGTCATCGCGCTCGTCCACGAACCGGATGCCTTCGACCATTTACGCCCCTACCATCGCATCGATCTCCAACTCTCAGGCCATACCCACGGAGGACAATGCCGCGTCCCTTTGATCGGATACGCCCCGGCCAAGGTAAAGTACGGCAAAAACTATATTTACGGACACTACGAGAAAGAGCAATCCCAGCTCTGGGTCGGGCGAGGCATCGGCACTGTAGGCCTCCGCGTTCGCTTTGCCTGCTCGCCGGAACTCGTCATCCTTACTTTGCGCTCTGCCTAATAAGCAAAGCCTTTAACTTTTCAGGCGTGTTGACCGGTAGCTGACAGGTTTCCCCCTCACAATAATACGCTGTCGCCCTGCCCCCTCTCGGCTTCAAGGTCTTGGTAAAGTCACTGACCGGTCCATTCGAGCTCAGCAAAATCATATTGGGATCGGGATGCTTCGCCGCCAATTCCAACATCTCCTGCCGCCCTTCTTCGCCCACAATCACGAGGCGGGCAGGCTTCTTGAGATACATCCTCATTCCTCGAATCATCTCCCCCATTCCACCCGGAGCCTCCCGAATCATAGGGACATATGCCCGAAGGGTCTTTTCAGCCACTTCCGAGAAATCCTCTCTCCCGGTAATTTCGGCTAGAATCAAAAATTCCCTCACCGCCACCGAACTCTCGGTGGGAATGGCCGAATCGTGCTGACCTTTCAGCCTGAGCACCAAATCATCACGCTTCTCCCCCTGAAAGAATCCCCCATTCTCCTCATCGTAAAAATGCTTTTTCGATTCCTCCGCCAACTTCACCGCAAATGCCAGCACTCCGGCATCAAGGGTCGCTTCATACAATTGACGGGTTCCCCGCAGAAAAAAGAGATAGCTCTCCGCTTGCAAGGTCCCATCCTTTTCGCCGTCCCTCCAGCGGTGGGAAAGACGTTCCTTCTTGGCGTCCCACAGCTTTGCCTTCACAAAGCGATGCGCTTTTCCCGCCGCCTGAAGATACTTCTTCTCGCCAAGAACCCTTCCGGCTCTGGCCATCGATCCAATCATTAATCCATTCCACGACGCCAATACCTTGTCGTCCGTCGGCGGCGGCACGCGCTTCGCCCTCACTTTTACCAGCTTTTCCAGAATTCCCTTCACTGCGACAGCCTCCTCGTCACTCAAGGATGCCCGCACTTTCTTATAATGGAGGACATTCTGATCCGGCAAAGCTTCGGGATCACTATGATCCACAAAGTTCCCCTTCACGGTCACACCAAGAACATCCTGCGCCAACTTCACTTCGTCCCCCGAGAGAACCTTCTTCAATTCCTCCAGGGTCCAGCAAAAATATTTACCTTCCTTCCCTTCGCTCTGGGCGTCCTCTGCACAATAAAAGCCACCCTCCGGATGTGTCAGATCTCGTAAAACATAGTCGGCAATACCACGTGCCACTTCTTGAAAATCCTTCTCGCCACTCACCAACCAAGCATCCAGATACAAGTCCAGAAGCTGGGCTTGATCATAGAGCATTTTCTCAAAATGAGGCACCAGCCATTCCCGGTCGACGGCATACCGATGAAATCCTCCGCCCACCTGATCATGAATCCCGCCGTTCATCATCTTCCGGCAGGTCATGATGGCAGCTTGGCGGGTTTCTTTATCCACCGATTGCAACATCAACCTGAAGATATTCACCTGGGGGAATTTCATCTCTTTTCCCAATCCACCCCAAGCCGGATCAATTTGATCCAAGGCCTGCGCAACAGATTCATCGACCAAGACTTGATTCAAATCTTCCTTACTTGCGGAAAGTTTAAGGGCCCCGGTGAAATATTCTTCCATCTGCCCATGCCCCAACTTGGCCTGGTTCAAAATCTCCTCGGGCTTGGTTTTCCAAACCTTCTGCACTTCCGAAAGCACTGTCTTAAATCCCATCCTACCTTGTTGATCCTTGGGCGGAAAATACGTCCCTCCGAAAAACGGCTTTAGGTCCGGAGTGAGAAACATATTCAGAGGCCAGCCGCCATTTTGCCGGGTCAGAGCCTGCAAAGCGGTCATATAGACCTTGTCCACGTCCGGCCGCTCTTCCCGATCCAATTTGATCGACACGTAATTCTCATTGAGAAATTTCGCGATCTCATCATTTTCGAACGATTCCCGCTCCATGACATGGCACCAATGGCAGGTCGAATAGCCCACACTCAGCAAAATCAGCTTATTTTCCTTCTTTGCCTTCGCAAAGGCTTCCTCGCCCCAAGGATACCAATCCACCGGATTATGGGCATGGAGCAGCAAATAAGGTGATTTTTCCTTGGCCAGGCGATTCGCCTTCTTTTCCTCTCCCAAGCATGGAGCAATTGAAGAAAAAACAGCCAACGTCGTTAAGACCACCTCGCGAATCATGGCGAAAACCTACACCGGAGCACAAAAAACGGAATTTTAATTCTTCCCGGGTTACCGAAAGGTAAATTTGCACTGAAATTTCCGCCATCAGACTTGCCCCAGGGCCACCTTCCCCCTTAACTCTCCGCTCCCGGAGCAAGATCACCTATTCTGCTCCACAGATACTCCTGCCATGATTGAAAATATCCGCAAATACACCGGCCTCATGATTGTTGTGCTGGTCCTTCTCTTTATTGGACTCGTATTCCTCGGCGACACTGCCCGCAATAGTTTTGCCGGCAAACCCGTCATGGAAGTCAATGGCGTCGCCGTCTCCCAAAAGGAATTCGATCGCATGTCCGGCAACGCCTTACAAATTCCATCCGCATTGGCCCAAGCAGGTCCCCTTTCCCAATCCAGCAAGGTGATCGCCAGCCACTATCTCGGCGACAGCGTCCTTGCCAACCCAATGACCTCGGCCGCCTCAATTCTCACCGAGATGACCGAATACCTCCAGGGCAGTGACCCCGGGCGATTCCTGGCCAATCGGATCGCAGTTCGCGAAGCAGGACTCGACTATGGAGCCACTCCGGGGCCCGACGAGGTCGAATCCTTCATCGAAAAAGTCCTCTTCGCTGATCAGGACGGAAATTTTGACCAGGTCGCCTTCTCCGAATTCATGGAGAAAAAGATCGGTCGCCTCGGCATCGGCAGTCGCGGATTCAACGGATACGTTCGTGACCTCCTGACCGCACAAAACATTGCCAAAATCCTCGGTGCGGGTATCGCAGCCGACTCCTCGACCGCGGCCACCCACTACAGTCTCGACAAGCAAAGCATCACCGCCCAGCAAGTCACGCTCGACATGCTCGACTTCGAGAAAGACCTCAAGCCTACCGAGGAGGAGATCAAAGCCTTCTACGAGGAAAACAAAGAAAACTACTTCTCCGACGAACTCCGCAAGACGACTTACATCTTCGCCGAGCCAGATTGGCAGGCCGCATACGACAAGCAGGAAGAGGAAAAAGCTAAAGCGGCCGAAGAAGCGAAGAGGGCGGCCGATGAAGCCAAGAAAAAAGCCGTAGAAGCAGAAGCAAAAGCCGACGCTGAAAAGAAAACAGACGAGGAAACTACCGCGCCTAAGGTCAATGGCGAAGCCCCCATAACTCCGGAAAAGCCGGGAGAGACTCCGCCCTCTCCGGAAAAGACTACCGAGACCGAAGAAACTACCGAAACCGCTGAATCTCCTGAGAAGCCAGCTGAGATTCCTGCCGAAACCACCGAAGAAGGTGCAGAAGGCGATCCAGGAGCCCAGGGCGAACCAGCCCCGGAAACTCCGGCTAAGGAAGAAACCCCTGCTCCCAAGAGCGAAGAAACAACGGCGCCTCCCGCCGAAGAAACTGCGGAACCCAAAGTGGTTAAAGATGAAGCCAAGGAAACTACTGAGAAATCTGCTGAATCCACCGGAAAGCCTACTGAAGAAACCAAAGCCACTCCCGGAGAAACCAAAGAAGACACCGCCAAGCCGGAAGTGGAGACCAAGCCAGCACCGGTCCCTGAAAAAAGTCCCAAGGACAAACTCTCGTTCCAGAACAAGGAAAAGGCCGTCGACTCACTCAGCAATGACATCTCGGACTTCTTCGATGACCTCATCAACGACGGCGGCAACGACTTTGAAAAGCATGCCGCTAATGCCGGATATGAGGTGAAAACCAGCGAACTCTTCTCCCAAAGCAAACCCGCCGAAGGGCTGGATCAACGCATCACCAGCAAAAATACCGACTCCGGAATCAGCACCCTCGCCGATGCCGTCTTCCGCGCCCCCGTCGATGGTGAGCCGGATGAAAGACTGACCTACCCATATCGCACCGGCGATGGTTGGTTCGTTGGCCGTCTCGACGAATCGGTCGCTCCAGTTCAGCTCAGCTATGAGGAAGCCAAGGTCCGCGCAACGGTCGACCTCAAGAAGAAAACCGCCCGGGATAAAATGATCGCCCGCGCCAAAGAACTCCACGAAAAGCTCAGCGCCGGTGTCAAAGAGGGCAAAACCTTCGAAGAAGCAGCCAAAGCCATCGACGAAAAAATTGTTGTCAGCAAGCAACCCAATCTTGCCAAGCCCGACCTCAGCGGAATCCCCATTCAGTATCGGGCCCAGTTTGGCGGACAGGCTCCCCCAGCGTTCCAGGCAGCCCAGTATGTCAATCCCGGAGAGATCGCCGAGGTCAAGTTCACTCCAAGTGAAGACAACCCGGAGAAAGCGCTCATCGTTTTCGTCGAAAAACGCGAAGTCACTGTCAGTGATGCCTACAGTTCGGAACTCAATCGCTCGATCGATAACCAGTCCGGCCTCGCTCGCTATCTCGCCTTCCAAAACTGGCTCTACGAACAATACGATAAGAACCAAGTGATCGTTGTTGGGGACAAACAACAATAGCAACTTTCCAAACCATGGCCGACACCACTGCCCGCGACGAAGCTATCGAGCAGGGTCATACGCACCTCGCCATGGGTGAACTGGAACACGCGGAAGCCTGTTATCGGAAGTCCACCGAACTCGACGATAACTTCTTCGACGGCTGGCAGGCTCTCGCCATGACTCTCCTCAAACTTGAAAAAGTCAAGGAAGCCATCGGCTGCGGAATCAAGGCCACCATGCTTGAACCCAACGACCTCCTCGCCTGGACCGGCCTCTCCCAAATGTATGTCCGCGACGGTCAAATCGCCGAAGCCGAACACGCCAAAGGAAACGCCCGCATCCTCTCGATGGGAGGCAAAGTTACCAATCTCTAATTCATTCTTTCCAATGTTCTTTGTTACCACCGCGATCGACTACCCAAATGGTAAGCCCCACATTGGCCACGCTTACGAAAAAATTCTCGCGGATGTTCTCACCCGCTATCGCCGCTTTCGAGGCGAGGAAGCTTATTTCCTCACCGGAGTTGATCAGCACGGACAGAAAATGGTTAAGACAGCAGAGGCCGAAGGCGTCAATGTCGCGACATTAACAAAGCGCAACACGAAGGGCTTCATCAAGCTCTGGGACAAGCTGGACGTCCGCTACGACGGCTGGGCTGAAACAACTGACGATCGCCACAAGGCTTGCGTGCAGACCATCCTCACCGAACTCGAAACCAAGGGATCACTTTACAAGAAGTCTTACGCCGGATTCTACTCCGTCCGTCAGGAACAATACCTCACCGACCGCGATCGGAATGAGGAAGGCGAATTCGGCCCCGAGTGGGGCGAGGTCGAGGAGCGAGAAGAAGAGAACTGGTATTTCAAACTCTCCGATCACGCCGATTGGCTCAAGTCCACCGTCGAAAACGATGACCTCAAGATCATCCCGACATTCCGTAAAAGCGAAGTGCTCAATGCTATCGAACGCGCCGGCGAAACCGACCTTTGCATTTCCCGCCCCAAAGACCGTATGTCTTGGGGGATTCCCCTTCCCTTTGATCCCGACTTCGTGACCTACGTTTGGTTCGATGCCCTAATCAACTACATCTCCCTGGCAGGATACAAAAAGCCCGACGGAAGTGACCTTCCTGATTTCGAGGAACTCTGGCCCGCCGACCTTCAAATCATCGGTAAAGATATTCTTGTTCCGGCACATGCGATTTACTGGCCATGTATGCTTCACGCGATGGGCTTCGAGGCCAAAGAGATGCCCACCCTTCTCGTTCACGGATTTTGGAACATTCGCGGGGACAAAATGTCCAAGTCCCTCGGCAACATTGTCGATCCGGACGAACTCTCGGACAAGTTCGGCACCGATGCCCTACGCTACTATCTCTGCCGTGACATCAACTCTGGTAAAGACAGCGACTTCGACATCGAGCGCCTTGTCATGCTCTTCAATACCGAACTTGCCAACGATCTTGGCAACCTCCTCAACCGGTCGATCAACATGACCAAGGGATTCTGCAACTCCACCATCAGCGCGACCGACACTGATGACGAAGGAGACATTGCTCTCCGCGAATCGCTCGCTTCCTGCACCGCAGCCTATAAAACGGCAATGGACAATTGCGAAGTCAGCGTAGCCCTCCAAGCCATCAACGACCACGTCACTCACTGCAACGGCTACCTCGAGCGGAACAAGCCGTGGGAAATGAAGAAGGACGAATCAAAAATGGAACGCGTCGGCGAGGTCCTCTCCCACACCGCTGAATCCTGCGCCCATCTCGCCCTGCTGCTGCGCCCCATCCTCCCGGAAGCAGCAGACAAGATTTTCGGTCAACTGAAAAAGGAGGAAGTCAAAGACCTCACTATCGACCAACTCTCCTGGGGTCTCCTCACCGCCGGCCACCAAACCGGTAAGCCCAAGCCGGTCTTCCCCCGCATTCAGGCGGAAGAGAAGGAAGCTTAATTTATCTCTACAAAAAGCCCCGGCTGCGAATCGCAATCCGGGGCTTTGAAGTTTTCAGCTTACCCCTATTTCTTGGGGGGCTTTTTGGCCGCCTTCTTCGTGGCCTTCTTGGCTGCTTTTTTGGCGACCTTGGTCACGGTGGTGACCTTCTTAACGGCTGCCTTTTTCGCTGCCGGAGGCTTCGGCGGCGGCGGTGTCATATCCTCATCATCTCCACCTCCGTGACTGAGAATAAACTGAAGATCCTCCATTCCGAGATTCGAGGCAAAGCCTTCGTCTCCGAGAATATTGGTCACGAGCGCCGTCTTCTGGTGTTGCAGGATCCGAATCTTCTCCTCCACGGAATCGCGGGTCAGGAGACGATAGGCGATCACCTTGTTCTTCTGTCCAATTCGGTGCGTCCGGTCAATGGCCTGATTCTCCACTGCGGGGTTCCACCATGGATCGTAAAGGATGACGTAGGACGCCGAGGTCAGGTTGAGACCAGCACCACCTGCTTTGAGCGAGAGAAGGAAGACCGATGGATCCTTGGTCGTTTGAAATTTCTCAATCTCCCCTTTCCGGTCCTTGGTCTGACCGGTGAGATAGTTGAAGGGGCGACTCTCGACTTCAAGACGCGTCTTGATGATGTCGAGCATGGAAACGAACTGCGAGAAAACGAGCACCTTGTGGTTTTCTTCGCGAAGCTGGTCGAGCAAATAGAACAAGGCGTTCATCTTGGCGCTCTCCTCCTTGAGCCACTTTGGATCGATAAGACCGGGGTGACAACAGATCTGACGCAAACGCATCAGCCCTTGAAGAATCGCAAAGCTGTTCTTCTTAACCGCTTCGTCCGAATCGAGTCCGAGAAGAGCCTTCTGGATACGCTTAAGTTCGGCTTTGTAGAGTTCTTCCTGAATTCCATCCATTCCAGCGAAAACCTCTTCCTCTGTTCTTGGCGGAAGATCTTTTGCCACTTGACCTTTGGTCCGGCGAAGAAGGAAAGGACGCAAACGAGCAGCGAGACGGTTCTGACTGCTCGGGTCCTTCCGCTTGTCAAAGCGGCGCTTGAAGTAAGCGCGCGTTCCGAGAACACCCGGCATCGCAAAGGCCATCAGCGACCACATGTCCATGAGCCGATTCTCAATCGGAGTACCAGTGAGGACGAGGCGATTTTCCGCATCCAGTTCGCGGGCACACTTCGCAGCCTTCGAATCCGGGTTCTTGATCTGCTGTCCTTCATCGAGAATTACGGTTAGCCAGCGGATTTTGTTTAACTCCTCCCCGCAGACGCGGAGCTGAGCGTAGTTCAGGACGAGAATATCGAGCTCTTCGCGGACCTCCTTAAGATCGAGATCATCGCGAGTGCGAAGGACCTTCACGTTCAATTCCGGAGCAAATTTCCCGGCCTCGGTCGCCCAGACATCGAGCACGGATTTCGGGCAAACCACGAGAGCCGGCCCAAGTCGCTTCATCTTCTCATCTGACTCGGCATTTTTACGCAACCAGAGAATGTAAGTGATACTCTGGATGGTTTTACCAAGACCCATATCATCCGCAAGAATTCCACCGAATCCATTGGTCGAAAGATAGGCCAGGAATTGGAATCCCTCGACCTGATAAGGCCGAAGCTTGGCATTCAATTCAGTCGGCACATCGGGCTTGATATCGATCTGAATATCGCGGGCACGATCCTTGATTCGCTTCCAAGCTTTCGGGTCGAAGACCTCGGCAGCCTTTGGATCAGCTAATTGCATGGCGTGCATGCGGTGGGTTTCTCCGGAGAGATCAAAGGGATCAAGACCCAGTCTGGTGACCGCGTCGCGCTGATCTGGATCGAGTTTAATTTCCAAACGCATCCAAGAGCCGTCATCCATACGGACATAGCCACCACGAGCGGCAACCAACTGGCGAATTTGCGCTTTGGATAAATTCACACCATCAACATCGATGACGACGCGGAGATCGAACCAATCGATTTCCTGATTCACGACCTCAAAGCGAATTGCAGCGGTCACCGGATCGGCCAAAATTGTCTTGAGCTTCTGCTCGATGTCCAACTCGAGGTAATCGGGCATGGACTCAATCCATTCCGCAAATTTCTCAGGAAACTGCTTGGTGATCCGCCCTTTGAAGGCCTCCAGCTTCTCGTCATAAGTCAGGCCCATTTCCAGGAGAAGACTCGGAACAGGATACAGTTTCTCCCGAGCGAAACGCAGGAGGGCTTTCCCTTTTACCGGCTTTTGCTCGATGAGATCCCACCCGGCTTTGATCAATTTCTCTTCGCGACGTCCTTTGGATTCAAACGCCTTTACATCAACGATAAGGTGCTCGGTTTCCGCAGCGGTCAGCCCCTGCTCAACCCACAATTTGAAGTGGGGAAAGAGATCCAAATCCGTCACCCGACGCTTCATCGAAGGAGGCAGACTTGATCCAATCTTACGCAGGAATTCCACCCCTTCCAAGCTGTCGATCACCGACTTTGGAATGGAATATCGTGGCATGATCTCGGTATCCTCCAACCAACGGGGAGGACCGGGGAAGACGGTTTCGTCTGACTGGTATAGTTCGGTCCGACCGGGGAGCAAACGAACGGAGTGGGACACGAAATCCCCTGACTTCGTCACCAATTGAAGAGCGAAGGAATTTGGATCCATAGCGTCATCGTCACAAATCCAACTCAGCTTTTCATCCACCACCTTGAACGGACGTTCATCGAGGTTCACGAGGTATCCAGCCAACTCCTTCTGATGGAACAGCAGGTTCATGAAGCGACAGGATTCCTCTTGCTCAAGATCAAGGTAGGTCTCCCCACTCTTCTCGGAAAAGCGCAGGAAGTGTTCCCACAAAATCCGGCTGGCGGCATCCATCCTCAGGGCGGCGGCATCAAAGAGTTTCAGAATGCGTTCAATCTCCCCTTTTTCGCGGAGCGAGGTCCATTCTTCCTCTCCCTCTTCACGGGCTTCGACCCGGGCTTCGTTAATCGTCGAGAGAAGCCGGAATTCAATCTTATGAGGAATTTCCTGGGGAGGACGGTCATTGACACTTTCGATCCGGTCATACCAAGCCGCCACCTCGCGCTCCTGCTCCCAATCGTGCATCCGGCGCTGAACTCCTTCGAGATCAGTGATGCACTCCATGAAGTCGGCATAAGGCAGCTTCTTCTTATAGAAGGCGTAGGCAAGGTAGTTCCAGAACTCCAAAATATCCCCCGGAGGCACAGGCCAGAGTTCGAGCGGCTCGTAACTTGCGATCTCCCAGCGGGGATTCAAGCGCACCATATCGTGATCGTGAATTTCACCCTCGATGACATATCGGCGATAGCGCTTCTCCACTTTGGAGACAAACTCGGCCTCTTTGTCGTCCAATTCCCGATCAAGCTTCTCCTCAATCAGGTCAACAATCGGAGTATCATCAAATTCATTCGGAGATTCCGGAAGATCCTCCCCCCGGTGCAAACGCTCCAGCATGGCCGCAAACATGACCGCTCCCGCTGTTTCATCGTCCTCGGTGGAACAACTACCAAACCAACGGTTTCCCTGCAGCCGCAAGGTCGTGCGATGTACGCCGGTCTTATCTTCGACGCGCCCCTGAATAAAGAGGTGATTTCCAAAAATCTGGGTCACAGCCCCTTCTTCTTGTAAATGCTCACCGCGCTTTCGCACAGCTTCGGGGAAACTATTTAGGAAATTGAGGGTTGCCCGGTCCGGGTTCAACGCTGACATATTACTGGCCATTTTCTCTCGATGGGGATGCAAATAGACCGACGCTTGTCTCGAATTAGGACAAAACGACGGCGAGGCGCCCATTCTAAGCCACACTTTGAGTTTCGCGCAACTAAAAGCTTACTGTTTTACAGAGGAGATAGTTCAGATAGCTGAAAGATTCCCGTGCCCCGGCTTGTTTCTAACACTTACACTCTTCTGATCACTCATGAAAGTCACCCCACGCGGACTCCTTCTGATCGGTCTCTGGCTTCTAGCGCTGGGAATCGGGATTATGATCGGGAGGCAACAATCTCCTTCTTCCCGCGAAATCTCCGTCTCGGAGGACGCTCCGGCCACTTCTGGAGCAAGCTCAGATAATCGCAGTGGTTCACCATCTCTCTCCAATCAAAGCTCCGGCCTCTCCCGCAAACGCTCTGTTTCCTCCCCTGAACAACACGACCGAATCGAAGCTGCGCGCTTCCAGATGGCGGAAATCCTCAATACCAGCAATCGTATTGAGCGCACCCGGCAACTCATTCAATTCATCGATCAACTCGACCCCTCTGAATATGAAGGTGTCGTCTCGGGATTCCGGGAATCAGGGTGGGTTGACTACAATCGCAGCGAGTATGTCATGCTCATCTCAGCCTGGATGAGTCAGGATCCCCACTCTGCGATCGACTATTTCGAACAAAGCGAACCCGATGGCTGGAGTCGTAAAACCGCTATCGCCGCCTGGGCCGCCGAGGATCCGGAAGCCGCCGCAGGTGCCATTGACGGACTGAAAGATGAAGGCGACGTCAATGATTGGATCGTTGGCTTGGCCCAGGGTATGGCCCGAAATGATCCCGCGGGAGCTTTGCAGACCTTGCAAAGACTTCCCGCCAATGAAACCCGCAAACAAGCTATCCGCACTATCCTCCCAGAAGTCGTATCCCGAGGGACCGATTTCGCCGGCAAATGGGTTGAGATGATCGAAGAACCCAAACTCCAGCGGGAAGCTGCCACCCGTCTGGCCCGCCCGCTGGCGGACCGCGACCCGGTCGCAGCCGCCGAGTGGATCCGGGAAATAAATACCGTAGGCACCCGGCGGGACGCCTCGGAGGTCGTTGCCGACGTCTACGCCGCCAACGATATTGAGGGAGCCAGGCTCTGGACCGAGAGTCTGCCACCGGATACCATGACGGAAGCAGCGGAGGGAGTGGCCAAACATCTCGCCCGCCAAGACCCGGCCGAGGCCGCACAATGGCTGCAGAATTTGGGGGATGATCCCGACCTCGATGGCGCGCGCATCCTATTCCTTCGCGAAGCAGGCAGTCAGGATCCGCAAATCGCACTCGATAGTGTCCCCACCCTCTCAAAAAGCTCCGACCAGGAACGCTACTACCGTGACATCTTAAAGACCTGGTCCAAGACCGACAAACAAGCGGCCATCGCGTGGGCCATCGACAACGCCGCAACCCTACCCCCAAAAATCATCAAATCAATCGTGCCGAAGGACCAACGCCCTGAGTGATCAACTGAGGTGGTATTCCTCGAGCAAATCGAGATACTCCTCCCACTCGGGAGAATCCTCTTTTGAGATCTCTTTAAGTTCCGCCAATCGGGATTCGATCAATTGATCTCCAGACTTTTCTTCGATGAGCAAAGTGACAAGAGACTGCAGAGCCAAAATCTGCGTTACTTCGTCAGAATCACCATCCAACACCTCCTCGTAAAGATTGATCGCCTCCTTGGGATTGGGTGAGAAATCCGCCCGGGTGGAAATCAAGGCCGACAGCCGGCCATACTTCTCTTCCAACCCATCCAACAAGTGGAACAGTTCTTTGGTGAAATTGTCGTCTAGAGCTGCGTCGCCAGACAAGGACGCATTGACAACCTTCATGGCCGCCTCTTGTAAAGGCTTCCAGTCTTCCGGGGAAATCCCTTCCGGTATCATGTTCCTGAAACTCAGGAATAAATCAGCAGCCTCATCCACCGCCACCACCACCATCACCCTCGCCACTACTCTCGCCACCGCAGCAACCGCCGCCCTGGGTTTGGGCAATGTCTTCTGAAGTCGGCACGCGTCCCAGCTCAAGCGTCATCCCGACCAAGCGACCAACAGTCGTTTGAAGGCTCTCGAGATCCTTTTGGGCTCCGAGAAATTCCGAAGCAATCGGATTGGCCATCAAAGATTCCCGAGCCGACTCGAACTGGGCGATTTCCGAATCGGCAAGCTCCAGTCCGGCCTGCTGCTTTTGATTCAGGGCCTGACCGCTTTCGTGCACCGATTGATAGGCCAACCGGGCTTCATCATTGTTGAGAAAAGTCTCAACCTTCGCCAATAATTGCTGGTAATCCGCATCTTCGGCAATCGTGGAACAAAGCTCGCGTGCTTTTGACATCACGGCGGAATCGTCTTCAAGGATCTTCATGGAGAAGCCATAGCCACGACTTTCCGATCCGGCAACCGTTAGATTGAAAAAATCCCGTCTGTGTTTGGGTAAATCTATGATAAAATAACACAAGATGGACAACAAAACTTCTCTGATCACCGCCGGTTGGGCTCTTAGCTGCGGTGTCGCCTTCTTTATCGGACGGACCAACTCCGACGCTCCATCCAATTCGGCAGAGGCGAATAACAGCATCCAGGTGTCCTCCTCAGGCCCAAGCCGAACCATTTCCAGAGATACCACCCCTCCCTCTAAATCTTCAAATAGAAGTGGGCGCATACTCACGGGCAGCGAAACTCCGAACGAACTCCAATTGTCGGTTGACGATCTACTCGCCATCACCGACCCGATTTTCAGGACCCGGGGATTTCTCGAATTGGTCGAAAACCTGAGTCCTGACCAGTTTCTCTCGGTCGTGGACTACTACCGCAGTTTTGGCGTCGATGACCAACAATTTGGAGAATACGGTATTCTCCTCACCGCCTGGGCCAAGGTCGACCCACTTCAAGCCCTCACCTACGCCAGCGAGAAAACAAGAGGCTCTTTCGCCCGCCAAACAATTCTCTCATCCTGGGCCAAAGATGATCCCGAATCCGCCATTTCCTGGGCCAAGGACAACTTCGAGGAAGGAAAAGACACCCGAGATCCGGCCAATCCATGGCTCGTCGGGGTGATCAAAGGGATTGTCTCGCAAGACATGCCGCGCGCCACTCAACTCCTCGAAGAACTGCCCTACTCCCGCGGACGCTCCGAGGCCCTGGATGCTATTTTCGACTCCCTCAACCGAGAAGGAACCGAGGCCACCAAGGAATGGATTTCCCGTCTCTCGGACGAACAACTTCAGGCCGGAGCCGCCTCCCGCCTCGCCAACAAAATGGCCGAGAGCAATCCCCAGGAAGCGATCGAATGGGCTGGCAGCGTAAGCGAGGAAGCTCTCAAAAATTCCGCTGACGACATTGTTGAAAAATGGGCTGAGAACGACTTGGAAGGAGCGCAAGCTTGGGTGGACAGCCAACCCACCGAAATCGCGTCTTCGGCAGCTCCGGAGCTCATCGACGCCATCATCGATCAAAGCGGAGTCGTCGCGGCCTCCGCCTGGCTTTCGCAACACGAAGGAAACCCTGCATTCGACCGCACGGTGCAAACCCTCGTCTGGAATTCCATGCGCGAAACCCCGGAACTTGGCTTTGATTGGATTATGAAAATGACCAACGAGCGCGAGCGAGCCCGCACCGCCCACCGTACCATCGGAGATTGGGCAAAACGGGACATGGAGGGAGCCTATGACTACGTGCAAAACAATCCTGTCCCCGAAGGCATTCAGAAACGCCTCGAATACCAACTCAAAGAGTCCCAAAAACCAAAGTAAGAAAAGACTATGAAAACCCTCTACTCCATCATTTCATTCTTCGCATTGAGCATCGCAGCCTGTAAATCCGAAGCCGATAAAGACACCGTGCCCAAAGACCACATTACCATCACCCTGGGCGGAGGCTGCTACTGGTGCGTCGAAGCCGTCTTCCAGCAACTCGACGGCGTGGCTTCTGTGACCTCCGGATTCATGGGGGGGCATATTCCAAACCCCACCTACAAGCAGGTTTGCGAAGGAACGACGGGGCACGTCGAGGTGATCAACGTGGTTTACAATCCCAAGATCATCTCCACCAAAACCATCCTAAAATGGTTCTGGAAAGCCCATGACCCCACAAATCCACTGGGTCAGGGTGCCGACATTGGCGAGCACTATACCAGCAATATTTTCTACCACAACGACGAGCAGAAAGCGGATGCCGAGTGGTCCAAAAAGACCGTTCAGGAGGCCTTCGCAAAGCCGATTGTAACCAGGATCCGTAAAGTCGGAGTCTTCTACAAGGCGCAGGAAGATCATCAAAACTACTACGCCCGAATGAAGAACAAAAACCCCTACTGCCAGGCGGTCATCACTCCCAAGCTCGAAAAGCTTAACTTGGAAAAATAGGAGTTAGACTTCGGGCTCACAAACAATGGGAGTGGCCTCGCACACCTCCCGCCAGTTAGGAAAATTCCATCGATTGGGGAAACCGGCACACTGCACCGGTTTGACCTCCTGAAGACGGCAATTTCTTCCATCAAGCATGATACACTCGGTAGTCCCCGACTTGTCGATGAGAGACAGGCCCAAACGATTCTCGCGCAGCCGGGTATAGTCCTTCACGAATTCATAGAGAGGAATTCCAAGATAATCGGCGATCACTTCAACCTCTCCCTCTTCCAACACGACATCGCCCTCCCACTGACAACAGTTGGTGCAGCGCTGGCATTGGTACCAAAGTCCTTCCTCTGCTTTAGCCATAAGCTCCGGAGGCGATCTTGCGATGGTAGGAATCCACCTTACGCAAAAAACCTCTCCACTTGTATCCCGGACGACCATTGTCCAAAAGGAAATGCGGACAGTTCTTGTTAGGAGGATTCTTCCCTTTGCGGGGCCACGTATAATGCGGCACCACTTTGGAAAGAGGGATCTTGTGCTTATACATTAACCAAGCCGCCAGCTTCGCGGTTCGCTCGGTGGTTGCCGATCTGCTGTTGCCGGGATGCTCACACATTTCGATGCCAATGCTGTATCGGTTTCCCGGACCATCATAATCAGCGTGATTACCCTGCTCGGTCGTCGGGAGATGCTGCACCGCGATATCCTCATCAACCGTGTAATGCCACGAGAGACGCCCCAGCGCACCACGTTTGAGCGCGAGAGAATGGCGACGGGCATCGGCCCCTTTACTCCAATTTTGGGTCGAGTGGATTGTAATATAACGAGGGCTCATCGACTTACGAGACCGACCTCTCGCCCTGTAAGAAAGGTAATCATACTTGATCCCAACCTGCCTCATGAGACTGGATGCGCTAATCCTACTGCTCCCCACGGAGGGAGCGGATCTCGAAACAGACGCCGTTTTCTGTGACCGGTCATGAATTCCGGTATAATTGTTTCCCGAACCATAGCCGAAGGGACGGTAGACGTCACTCGCCGAGACAATGGCCGGGTCCGGAGAACACGCTACAAAAATGCCAACTCCCAGACTGGCAAGAGCGAACCATAGCGCCTTAGTTTGCATAGACTAATGATCTATCACAGTAAACAGCCGATAGAAAGCATGGGATCACTTTTTAATTGGCTCCAAAATAGGTCTCCAGTCCTGGCAGCTCCCTTTTAAGAGCGGCCGCTCCTTCCGGCGTGGCTTTAGAATCCCACAAGTAAAGCTTCCGCAGCTTGGGCAAAGCCTTGAGTTTCAGCAAACCTGCATCAGTCACCTTGCTGCCATAGAGATTGAGCCATTCGAGCTCTTTCAGTCGCGCAACCGCATCGAGCCCCCCATCACCAATCGCGGTTTGGCTGAGATCCAGCTTGGTGAGATTCTTCATCTTGGGCAACTCGGAGATCAAAACGCTCTCGGAGATTAAGGTTGAGCCAACTTTCACCGTGGCAAGAGAGTCCGCGATTGGAGCCAGCTTTTTGAATCCCTCGTCATCGAGCGATTTCCGAAGGCTCACTGCGGTAAATTCGAGTTCGGTAGAATCTTGGGAGACATACATCAGGGAGGTCTTGAACAACTCGTCCTGCTTGAGGGTATTCAAAGCCCCCTCGATGGCTTTCCGCTTGGCAGCCGCTACGTCCTCAGCATTCTTTTTAGCAGACTCTATGGCCGCTTTCGCTGCAGCGAGCTCTTCCGGCGACGCCAATTTAGCAGCCGCATCAAGAATACTCTGCGGAGCATTCAGCTCCCTGAGAGTTTGATCTTTCGGCTGTTGACTTCCTTTTGGAAGACTGCCTACCCACCACTCGAGAAGTGCAATTTCCGGAGCCTCCATTTGGGTCTTCTTCTTGGGAGGCATGTGATAATCATCATCTTCGGGAAGACGAAGCACCTCGATCATGAAACTTTCCTTCACATCTCCTGGAACAAGAGCGGTAGCTTCCTCTCCCCCCTCGAGAAGCCCTTCCCAACTATCCAACAAGAGACCGCCCTTTTTCTTCTGATCTTTTCCGGTGCCATGACAGTCATAGCACTTGCCCTGTAAGATGGGAACGACCACATCGGTATAGGCCAGACGATCCTCAGGAGCTTTGAACTTCTTGGGCTCCTCGCCCGAGCCTACAAAGATCACACCCCCGAAACTGGCTAAGGAAATCCACAGCGACTTAGTTTGCATATAAAAGTGATCTACCACAGCAAACAAACGACAGAAAGCCTTCGATTGATTTTTTGGGAAATCTTGCAGGTAATCCCAAAAAGCTGGGCGCGATTAGTTACTCCCGAAGAAAAACTCTAATTCAGGAATCTCCTTTTTAAGCGCTTCCGCACCTTCGGGCGTCGCCTGGGAATTCCATAAGTAAACCTTCTCTAATTTGGAAAGAGTTTTGAGCTTCAGCAACCCCTCATCCGTCACCTTGGTGTTGTGAAGATTGAGCCACTCAAGATTGGGAAGCTGGGCCACAGCTTCGAGTGAGCCACTCCCGATCTCCATGTCACTGAGATCAAGCCTTATCAAATTCTTCATCTTGGGCAACTCGGAGAGCAAGGCCCCTTCGGAAATCGACGTTGAGCCAATTTTCACCGTGGTGAGCGAGTCTGCGATTGTAGCCAGTTTTTTGAATCCCTCGTCATTAAGCGATTTCCGAAGACTCACCGCAGTAAATTCAAGATTGGTGGAATCCTGAGAGACATACATCAGGGAGGTCTTGAACAACTCGTCCTGCTTGAGGGCATTCAAAGCCCCCTCAATCGCTTCCCGCTTGGCAGCCGCTTCGTCCTCAGCCTGCTTCTTCGCCGCCTCCTCGGCAGCTTTGGCCGCCGCGAGCTCTTCCGGTGTGACCAACTTTGCAGCCGCATCGATGATATTCTGCGGAGCATTCAACTCTTTCAGAGTCTGATCTTCAGGTTGCTTGTCCCCATCGGGAAGAATTCCGACCCACCACTCGAGAAGCTCAATCTCATGAGACTCCATCTGATCCTTTTTGGGAGGAGGCATGTGGTAATCATCGTCTTTAGGAAGGTTAAGCACCTCGATCATGAAACTTTCCTTCACGTCACCGGGAACTAGAGCGGCGGCTTCCTCTCCCCCTTCGAGAAGCCCTTCCCAACTATCCATCAAAAGACCACCCTTTTTCTTTTGGTCCTTCCCTTCGCCATGACAAGCCAAGCACTTGGCCTCGAGTATCGGAACGACCACGTCGGCATAGGCCAAACGATCCTCGGGGGCCTTGATGACCTTGCCCTGATCTTCATCCTTGTCTTCGTCTTCGTTTTCCTCCTCAGGAAGCAATTTCAGCTCCACGAGGAGATCATTCACCGGGTCAGTCCCGTGAATTTTTTCTCCGCCAATATGGGCTCCGTAGCCCAAAGCTCCCATCGAAGCGATCAGGAGAATTCCATAAATTGGGCCATGAGTGCCATTTCGGGCACCCCAGAGCTTGGCAAGATAGGCCAAGCCAAGAACACCCGCAAAGATTACCCCTCCCCACATGTGATTTTCCCAGGCCTCACCCTGGTATCCATTCAAATCCATGCTGACGTATCCCGTAATACAGGCAAATACCGCCGTGATCACGCCCAAGAAAAGAGCCAAGCCGGTCTTGGGCTTGAAACGCCCGAAAGAGAGCCATCCGAAAACCTCTGAAGAGAACACGAGAAAGGCGATTCCGATTGGAAGGTGCAGAATCAAGGGGTGAAAATCTCCGGTAATTTGAGCAAACCTCTCGGCGGGAATCACCTTGCTAATGAGTTCGGGATCTTCTTTCCCGACAAATGGCATCGCCACCGTGATTCCGACCAACGCGAAAATTAAGAGAGTGAGAAAAACGAGCCCTGCAACACTGCCTTTTTCGTCCAGGTCATCTTCGAGATCGTAGTTAATTTGTTCTTCTTCAGACATAGATGGGGAAAATACGAGTTTTCGGATCGGAGTCTTTCGATTCGGACAACTTAATCAATCCCAATCACAGGGAGTCCCAATCAATTGCACGTTTTTCCTCGCTCCAAAACCCCAAGAAGATGCTCAAAAACTCCAGTCCCATTTCTCAAGTCCGCAAATCGAGGCAGTGAGAAGATCGACACAGGCTAAAATGTCCTTCTTGTGACTCATCTCGATCACTTGATGAATGTGGCGGGTCGGCACCGAGATCGCTCCGGCAATCGAGCCCCCCGGAGACATCCTTTGCAAGCCGGCGGTATCTGTTCCGCCGGCTTTTAAGATTTCCGGCTGCCACTTGATCTTCTTTTCCTTCGCGGTGCTCTTGAGAAATTCGATCATGCGGTAATCGCAAATGGTCGAGGCATCCATGATCTTAATCCCGGCACCTTTACCAAGCTTCGTCACCTGCTCCTGGGGCTGGGATCCCGGCGTGTCGTAGGCAATCGTGGTATCGAGTCCAATTCCAAAGTCCGGCTGAATCTCCAGAGCGGAAGCATTGGCACCTCTCAGCCCCACCTCTTCCTGCACCGTGAAAACGGCGTAGAAATCATAGCTGGGCTTTCGGCGCCCTTTTTTCAACTTCTTCAAAGCCTCCAGAAGAACGTATACAGACACCCGGTTATCGAGAGACTTCACATTCACACAATCACCCATCTCCACCAACTCTCGCTCTCGTGTCACCGAGTCGCCCACGCTGATGACTTTTTTCACCTCCTTAGCCGACAGGCCGAGATCGATGAAGTAATCCGTGAGCTTGGGCACCTTGGCCCGCTCCTCAGGCGACATGATATGGATTGGCTTCGAGCCCATTACACCAACCAAATCCTTCTTCCCATGCACAATCACCCGTTGGGAACTGAGCGTCTTGGGATCAAATCCGCCCAGGGGATTAAATCGAATGAAACCATTATCATCGATATGGGTCACGATGAAGCCGATCTCATCCATATGCGCGGCAGCCATGACTGATTTTCCCGAGGATTTCCCCTTCTTCAGGGCTACCACACTCCCCATTGCATCCACCCGGACCTCGTCGGCGAGGTTGCCATCCTTGAGCTCCTTGAGAATCAAATCACGGATTCTTTTCTCAAAACCGGGCGCACCCGGAGTCCGGCAAATTCTTTCCAATAAGGGCAAATCAATCGACATACCGGGAGAGTTAAAGAAGCCATCCATCTCCACCAGCGGAAAACACCTCCCAGACAAAAAAAAGAACGGAGTCCGAAGACTCCGTTCCAAAGGTTAAGTTAGTTGTGGTTCGTTACCTCTTAGAAAGAAAAGGAAACAGATGCACCACCGA
>JAQWZU010000007.1 GCA_029253285.1 Akkermansiaceae bacterium
TCGGTGGTCAACAATTCTTCAAAGACCCGCTCGTCCTTCTCGAGAAGATGTTCAACCAGCATGTCCGCCTCTTCGATCAGCCTGCTGACGGCCTGTTCGTGGCGACCGGCTCCAAAGCGACTATCGTCTTTGAAGACCTTGAGGGCCTTGGAATAGCCGAAGAAGTCACGGAAGAACCGTAACTTCCGGATCGGTTGGTTTGTCACACTGGAGTTGAGATTGGCCGCCTGTACCCCTTCATCGATGATCGTCCATCGGTCGCGAGGTTCGAGCATCCGGCGGATTTCACGTTCGTAGTCCTCGCGGGTCTTGAGGCGTCCATCCTGAACCGCTTTCGCCAGCTCCTCATCAGGACTGGAATCGGTCAACGCGTAGGCGAGGGCGTAACTCGCGTCCCGCGGCGACATCATACGCCGTCCGTGTTTATCCGCGGCACCCGCGCCAAATTCGTGGCGGTAGGCAAACTCGGTATTCAAGATCAAGGACTCGATCAGCTTGGCCATGGCCTGCTGCCGCCCGATCTTGGCCATGAACAGTTTGAGCAATTCCCCGTTCTCGGCCCGCTCCGATTCACTCGGCGGACGCTCCAAAATCCGGGCATACAACTCATCGATCAAGGCCTTGATCCCGGCTTCATCGGCACCCGCGGCCGACTCACGCTCCTTCTTGAAGGCCGCGGTCCAATCGGAAACACACATTCCAATGATCGCCTGGTAGCTGTCACCCTTCTTGCGATGCTTCTTGATCGTCGCCGCGATCACTCGCATCTCCTCATCGTTCAAAGGCTTGTATCCCGGCGCCGGACTACGTTTCCTCGCTTCGCGATAAATCAACTCCATGTCCCAGTGATCCCAGAACACCTTCATCATGGTGATCCGGTTCTGAATGCGATTGGCGGACACGCCTTGCCTGACCCAGTCGCCTTCGGCTTGCAGAATGATCTTCTCGTAGTCTGAACGCTGCTCCTCGAGATAAGGCGTCCAGGGCGAGCCCTTGTCATCCTTCATCTCTTTGGACGGATCCTCGGTGACCTTGTCTGGGGTCTTTTTGTAAGTCGCCATGCTTCGGAAGACCGCCTCGACGTCCTGCTTGTCCTGGCCGTTAAGGAACTCGGAGCGTTGGATGCGATAGGTTTTTTCCCCGGGAAACATCCTTTTCCGCATCCCAGGGAAAGGGATGTCAACACGCTCAATCCTGGGCAACAGCGCCTCGTGCTTGTCGCCATAGATCTCCTGTAAAAGGTGATCCATAGAACCCTCGGTGGACAGGAAGTCTTCGCGCGACCGCAGGATCTCCCGGTGCCTCAGTTCCACTTCCATCAGGGCATACATTGCCGGATACTGCGACTTCATCACCGACGCGGAAGACATGTGCCCGGCGATCCGCTTGGCGTTGCCCACCATCGTCAGCAGGTGACCAGTCGTAAGCGCTTCCTTGCCGTAGTACCGAACACCGACCTTCTCGGGCAGGAGGAAGGGATTAGTGATGGTGCGACGGAACTTGTTGCCGTGCTCAGTCTTCGGGCTCCAGTGGATCCCGCTGTCACCACGAACATTATGTGTGGTTCCGTAGATCTTCCGGGTCGGCTTGTAATCCAAAAGACGATTCGCCTTCTCGCTGAAGATATACTCGCTGACCATCCAGCGACGGTCGTGGGTGTAAGCCGGGAGATCGGCATGCTTGCCGGAGAAGAGATCCTCATGCTTAACGACGTTGCCGAATTCAAACCGTTGAAGTTTCTCGGCGAGCGCCTTGGCCGCATCGCCTGTTAACTGGCTGTCCAACCACTGCATCAGGACCTTCCGTTCAGCTTCGCTTGGTTGCTCGGCCTTCTCCGGAGGCATGTCTTCAAAATGAACCGCCTCCTTGGCCAGAGCATACAGCTCTTGCAAATCAACCGGGTCAATTGTTTCCAATTTATCGAGCCGAATATCCCCCTTCTGTTTGTCCGGCCCATGACAGGAAACACAGCGGGTCTCCATCACCTTCAGGGCCCGGTCGTGCAATTCGCTCGGGTTCAGATCAATCTTCTTCTCTTCAGCATTCGCTGCAAGCAGACCCAACACTGCAAAGCCCGCTGCCTTAAAAGCCCGGCAAGGATAATTCGCTATCGAATGACCGCTCTTACTCATCGTCCTTACTGGTGGCTTCAATCATGGTCTCCTGGAATGGCACGCTGTTTGCGACCTGCTGGAACAGGCTAAGCCAGGTCCCCTTGTTCTCACAAAGGTTTTTCGTGATAGCATTAACGACCGCCTGATCACTTCTGGTCAGCTTTCGACACAGCGCATAGGACAGGGTTTGCTCCACAATATTACGCACAATGACTTCCTGCTGACTGGTCAAGAGGATCGATTTGAGCTCCGCGAAATTCTTGAAGGTCTCTCCGCTCGGCAGCTTTCCAGAACTATCGATTGTCGACGGCTTTTGCTTCAGACGTTCCGATGAGTCCAGGAATTGCCCGTTCCTGTCATAGGCTTCCAAAGCGAATCCCAGCGGATCGATTTTTACATGGCAACGAGCACAGCTGGGGTTGCTCCGATGAGCTTCAAAGCGCTCTCGAAAGCTCAGGTTTTTACCACGCGGGCTTCCTTTGATCGGCGGCGTATCCGCAGGCGGCTCTCCAACTTCTACGCCCATGATCCGCCGCAGCATCCAGGTGCCGCGTTGGATCGGTCCCTGGTTCATCGTCAGGATGCCAGGCATAGTGAGAAGTCCGCCCCGACCTTCGGCATGCACCAGCTCGAGTTTCTGATTCGGGGTGCGCTGACGCTCGATCCCCTTCGCCTTGTTGTAACGCTTCATCCGCTGGCGATCCTTACCATAAAATCCGGAAGTCCCTTGATTCACGAAGGTCACCTTGGAGTCGATCAACTCCATGACCGGCCGTTGCTCTGTAAAAAGATAGTTAAGGAAATCAATGGCCTGGGTTTTGAGCGCATGATGCCGGATGGGATCTTTGCCCACCAATTCATCGAGACTATTAATCCCCAGCCACTGGGCACCGAAGCTCTCTGCCAAACTCCGGGCCTTCGGAGAAGCCAGCATTCTTACAACTTGTTCATTGAGAACTTTCTCCTCACCGAGTGAACCATCAGACGCCAAACGTGTGAGTTCCTCATCAGGCCGATCTTCCCACAGGAAATACGAAAGCCGCTCCGCGAGTTCGAAGGAGTCCACGGCCTGCTGCTTACCCGGCTCCCCTTTCATGAGAAGCCCCCGATAAATAAAGGCCGGCGACATCAGAATGGCTTTGAGTTCAAACTTGGTCGCAGCAAGAAGCTCCGCACCTTTCTTGCCCGCAATTCCCGCGAGCATTTTTGAGAGTTGTTCCTCCGTAAGCGGACGACGCAAGGCACGAGGCGCAAAGGTCCGAATAAGACGCTCGGCTTGTTCAGGCGAAAGATCATCCGACTGCCATTCATCGGACAATGAAGCGCCCATTAATTCACTGAGTTGCGCCCGGCCACTTTTTGAAAAAAGCTTTTCAAGGGCCGCGTTACCCAAATGAAGAT
>JAQWZU010000033.1 GCA_029253285.1 Akkermansiaceae bacterium
CCCTGCCCGGTCTTGGCGCTTTTGACAGTCCACTCGATTGACTGCTCTCCCTCCCCAAAATCAGCATAATTTCTCCCGGTAAATCCGCCATGTCCAGTTGCGAGCCCCACCCCACGGCGTTTGGCATCCTCGGCCTGATAAACCGTCCCAATCGGATCAATCACTTTAACCGGCTTTCCTTGAAGAGTCTTTTTCGGAGAGGCTTTCCCACTCACATGGAGAGGATCTGGTGGCGTATTCTCAAGCAAGCGATTGAGAGTGTAGGCCAGATAGGAATTGGCCAGTGACGTTCCATCCGCCGATTTCAGGCCCCTGATGTTCACTTCGTGAATATGCCAGGCCTTCAACTCCTTCAGACGAACCATGACCGTTTTACCGTTCTTGGAAACCTCCACCGATTCAACCTCAACCGGAGTGACCTCAATTTGCGGTGAGCCATAGGATTTGTGGTATTGATAGTAGTAGCGCTTAAACGGCCAATTCGCCGGATCTCCGGCAATCTCTCGGTCAACTGGCTTGGTAAAGCTAAAACGAAAACCATCTTTCATCAGCTTCATCGAAGCAACCTCGAAAGGATCTTCGCCATCCCATTCAACGCGGGAAATCCCCTCGCCACCTGCCCAAGTGTGCTTGGTGTGCCCGACATATAAACTACCATCGGGAGCCCATGCCATGCGATTGCAACCTCTGGCTAATGCGCCGCCATCGATGAAAGGGACACAAGCCCCCTGCAATTCGCCGTCTACTTCTTCCAGCATCACTCTGACAATGCGATTGCGGTTCATCTCACCCACAAGCAGCTGCCCCGTGAAGGGACCAAACTTGGCTTCAGGGGTAATCGCGAGAACCTGTGTCGGAGAGTTCGCCATCGATCCGTGTGGAAATACCACCGCAGCCCGACTCCGCATCTTGGCCAGCTCCCTGGGATCTGCCTCCAAAGGCGCACCTTCGAATCCTTCCTTCCACGTAAGGCTGGCTACATGTCCATAGAAGCGACCCTTCTTGACATGAAACAACTTACTCGAACCGACCCAATCTCCCTGGTTATCGGTCACAAAGAGATTCCCCTCCAGATCAAGGCCCAAACCGTTCGGAGTCCGATGCCCGTATGACCAGGGAATCGTTTTCCCATCCTTGGTCAGCTTCATCACACACCCGCGGTAAGGCGTCGAGGCATGCATGCGCCCGGGACGACCCCGGGGATCAAACTTCCCTCTCACGATCGAACGAATCCCGTCGCCCGAAGACCCGGTTCCCAGAGAAAAGTAGAGCGCGCCCTCCTTATCCTTCACCGGGGTGAAATGAAATTCGTGATAATTCCCGGACATCCCGAAGGCGTCCGTGAGCACCTCAAAATCATCAGCCTTTCCATCTCCATCGGTATCGCTCACCCGGGTTACCTCGGGTCGTTGCGAAATAATCAAGGATGTGTTCGACTCTCCAATAAGCCCGAGAGGATTATGCAAACCCTCTGCGAAGAGCTGCCATTTCTTACTCTTGGGACTATAAAAAAAGACCTCTCCACTCGGTAAACAAACCGCCATGCGTCCATCGGGAAGGAAATCCAAACCATCGATTTGCTTGGTCTCGAACTTCGAGGGTGGATTGGGAATCTTGGTGACTTGATAGGCCGGAGGTGTTCCTGCCAAGGCAAGCTGACTAGTCAGCAAAAAGGAGAGAAAGTGGGATAAAGGTCTCATTTGGTGATTCCTGTAGGTTGTGGTGTGAGAGGATTCTTCTCATTAATCGTGATATGGAATTCCATGGCCTGCTTCGCTGTCAGCTTGAAACTTCCGTCTTTTTGAATGACTCCGGCGGAGGTTGAAACGAGTGCCGCGTCATCCGGAGTAAGTCGGAAAGTGATCGGAACCTCCGGCTCCATGAAAAACCTTCGCGTGATCCCTTTCCTACCCTCCGTCATGGTAATCAATTCCCGGATTTCGTATTTTCCAAGTTGGTAGCGGAACTCGGGATACCCACGAACGAGACGATAGCCTTTGAATTTCGGAGACTCCTTCACGCCCTCGATCACAATCGGAAAATCAACGGCTTCCGTCGTATCATAAAAAGGAGTCCCACGCCCAGACTCGGCCAAATACTGGTAATCCTCGGGCCTCAACAGACTGGATCGAGCCCGATAATACGGAATTCCATTGAATTGGGCCACCGGCTTTCCATTGCTGGACCAATGCACTTGGTTCCCCCGAATGAATCCACCTTTCGACCAAACATATCGCAGGCGACACTCGCCTGCATCCCAGCAATAAAACTGATTTCCCGGAAGCGCCACCGCGAAGGCTGCCGGAGAGGCTCCCGGCATGAAGGTGCGATAAACCACCGGCTCGGTCACGTCGGTAAGAACATCGTCAAAGTCCGGCTTGAAGGTTCCGTTGGACCTCCGCTTCTTTTTATCAAAAGGAAAAGCCTTCAGGACCGTCTCCGGTGTATAAACCGCAGCCGGCAATGCCGCCCGTGCCTTCGCGACCTGCTCGCGGGAGACCTCCGCGCCCTTATTTCCCCATGCGTTGTTCACGTAGGTGACAATATGCGCGATCTTTTCATCATCGAAGAGAAGCTGCGGCGGCATCGCAGAATAGTAGCGTTTCCCGTTTACCTTGACCGGGCCGGCCAACCCGCGGAGCACAATGGCGATTGTCCGGTCGGGGTCATCCAACCAATCACTCCCGGTCAATGGTGGAACCGAACTGGGCTGTCCTTTCCCGTCCTCCATATGACACGCCACACAGGAACCCGCTCCGTTATAGAGTGCTTTCCCCTTTTCCAAAATCGCTACATCCGGTGCTGCCAAAACAACACCCGACAATAACAGCGAACAGAGAGCTGAGATAAGTATCTTCATTCTAAGACCAGTCTATTGAATAATCTCCCAAACGCAATCGACTCCTGTCATCGCCTCGTCAGGGAGGCAGATTTTTACCTTCGAAGGACTTCATTCCTATCACTGACCTTCGAATTGAGTGATCCCTCCATCAACCCCGCCTCAAGACGCGAGCATCTCACCCCAGGCAAACTCTCAGCCAATCTCCTCATCGCCTGCTTGCCTTGACCAGCCTCTACCGATACTGTCTCACTCATGCAACTTGGTGGAAGTGAGGGAGGAGAAGGATCATTGCTCGGGGAGCCGGATTTCTCATCAAATCCTACCTTACCGGCCGCAAGTAATCTCCTCATTGATCCCGACCCAGCCTAAAACCCGGCAAGCACAACGCTCCCTACCAACACCTTTGACGCCCTCGCTCCCAAACAAACCATGAAGATTTTCCCCGCCACCTTATTCGTATGCCTCATTAGCCAGGTGAGTTTTGCAGCTCCTTCGCCCAATATTGTCGTCTTTCTCGCCGACGACATGGGCATGGGCGACACCAGCGCCTACCAATCTTGGTCAGGCAACCCCGACAAGGCCCAGCTCCACACTCCTGCTCTTGAAAAACTCGCAGCAGACGGCGTTCGCTTCACCGACGCCCATTCCCCTTCCAGCCGCTGCACCCCCAGCCGCTACGCTCTGCTCACCGGACGCTATTGCTGGCGCACTCACCTCAAAAGCTGGGTTCTTTTCGGCGTTCAGGGAGATCCCCTGATCGAACGCGAACGCGTCACTCTCCCGGAATTCCTCCGCGAACACGGCTATACCACCGGCATGGTCGGCAAGTGGCACCTTGGACTCACCTACCATAACTCAGAAGGCCAACCCGCCGACGCCTGGTTGGACGCCGACCTCACCAGACCCATTTTCGACGGACCGCTCAACCACGGCTTCGATTTCTTCCACGGCTTCTCCCGCAGCCACGGAACCTCGGGACCAAATTCGGTCCTCAAACAAGGTGCTGCTAACACACCAAACCAAGCCCGAGGCCCCGGCTGGATCCATGGTCGTAAAATCATCGGTGCCACCAAAAATGGCAAACAACTCGACGGCTCCTACGTTCTCAACAAAATCGGAAAGGTCCTCGACGCTCAAAGTCGTGAGTTCCTTGACTCCGCCAACGCAAAAGAAAAACCCTTCTTTCTCTACTTCGCCTCCCACATTAATCACGGGCCCTACACCCCGGATAAAAAACTTGGCAATCAACAGATCATCGGAGCGAGTCGAAACAAGGATGGATCACCTTGCAACAGCGTCCGCCTGGATTTCATTTACGAAAACGACGTCCTCGTCAGTCGCCTGCGTAACTACCTCGCCACTACCGACGACCCACGCCGCCCCGGGAAAAAGCTCGCTGAAAACACTCTCTTCATTTTCTCGAGCGACAACGGTGCCGAGAAAAGGGACAAGCAATTCACCGGCCCGCTCCGCAGCAACAAAGGCTCGGTTTACGAAGGCGGACACCGCATTCCCTTTCTCGCAAGTTGGCCTCTTGGCGGAGTAAACGGCGGGAGGGACACCAGCCGCCTTCTTGGTCTCAACGACATCTACGCCACCACCGCCGACATTCTCGGCAAACCGTTACCACCACTCAAGGGCAACGGTCGAGGTGCTGAGGACAGCGTCAGCCAACTTGCCGCCTTGCGAGGAGATCCCTTCTCTCCCCGTATTCCCATCATTCCCAACGACCACAACGAAGCGTCCAAAGCCAACAATAAAGAACGCGCCTGGGTCGCCATCCGCTCCAACGGAGCTCCCCAGCCCGGCCAATGGAAACTCTTTCTCGACCACACCTTCGCGTGGGAACAAAAGCTCCAACCCAAAGAGCTCTACAATCTTGCCAGCGACCCGATGGAAAAGGAAAACCTCCTCAACAAACCCAAGCACCAGAGGGCGCTCACCTTCCTCCTCGACCAGGCAAAGAAAGCCATGGGCAATCAAGGATCTTCTCGACAGCTTCAAAAATAGGATTTCCCGTTCTGATCATTTGGCTTTTCCCGTGGGCTTCTTTTTCTTGGGTTGAGGCCAATGGGCCGCCCTCTCCACGGTCACGGCTTTCATCTCCGGTAAACCCGATCCAGATCTGCAGCCATTGGGTCTGTCAAAAACCTGCCTCACTCTCTCCCAGTAGTTTAAGAATTGGAAAAAAGAAAACACGCTCCCTCTTTCCATCTCCTCCTTCGAACGCTAAAACCACCCACATGAGATTACTTCTTCTCTTCACACTTCTTCTGAACCTCCCCGCCCACTCTGCCCAAAAGCCCAACTTCCTGGTCATCATGGTCGATGACCTCGGCTACTCCGACATCGGCTGCTACGGGTCAGAAATCGAAACCCCGAACCTCGACCGCCTCGCCAAAAACGGCCTCCGCTTTTCCCAATTCTACAATACCGCCAAATGCCACTCATCCCGCGTCTCGTTACTCACCGGGCAATACTGCGTCGCCGCCGGTGACGTCGCGCTCTCCCACGCCGTCACCTCTGCCGAAGTTCTCCGCGGCGGCGGCTACTTCACCGCCATGTCCGGGAAGTGGCATCTCAAAAAAGAACCGACCGATTTCGGCTTCGACCGCTACTTCGGCCACCTCTCTGGTGCCTGCAATTTCTTCAAGGGAGACAACACCTTTCGACTCAACGGCAAGCCCTGGAAAGTCCCCGACACCGGATTCTACACCACCGTCGCCAAAGTCGATCACGCCCTCAAATTCCTCGAAGAATCCCGTAAGGCCGACGACCCCTTCTATCTTTACCTCGCCTTCAATGCGCCACACGCCCCTCTCCACGCTCTCCCCGAAGACTACGCCAAATACAAAGGCCGTTACGATGCCGGCTGGGATAAAGTTCGAGACACCCGCATCGCGAAACAAAACGAACTCGGCATCCTCCCAAAAAACCTCAAAGCCAGCCCACGCCCTCCTCACATCCGTGCCTGGGACAAGCTCGTCCCTTGGCAACGCGACTACGAAATCAATCGTATGGTCACACTCGCCGCGATGATCGATCGCGTTGATCAGGAAATCGGCCGCCTTATCAACGACCTCGAAAAGAACAAGCAACTCGACAACACCTTCATCCTCTTCGTCTCAGACAACGGTGCCTGCCCATACGACCGCAGAAAACCCCTCCTCGATGTTGAACCCACAAACGGAGACATTGCCCTCGCCGACTCCACCGGTTGGGCCTGGGCCCGTAACGCACCCTTCCGTTTTTATAAGCAAAACCAATTCGAAGGTGGCATCAGCACCCCTGGTATTCTCCACTGGCCCGCTGGCATAAAACTCAAGCCCGGAGCCGTCATCGACACCCCGGTCCACCTTATCGATGTCCTTCCCACCCTCGCTGAAATTTCAAAAAGCACTATCCCCGCCAAACATCCAACCAGAGAGCTTCGTCCCGTCTCCGGAGTGTCCTTCCTTCCCATCATCGAGAATACCGGGTTCACCCGACCCGAACCACTCTACCTGCAATTTGCAAAAGACTTCGGCCTCCGCGATGGCGACTGGAAGTTGGTGAATTTCAAAGGCCAGGAGTGGGAACTCTACAACCTTGCCGAAGACCGCACCGAACTCAATAACCTCGCCGACTCCGAGCCAAAACGCCTGCAAGCCATGATCACCAAGTGGCAGGAAATCTCACGTAATATTCTCCACTCCGAAAGCATCGCAAACACCAAGCTCACTGCCGTGAGCAACCCAAAAGAAAACCGCGAGTGGACTAAGTTCTCAGACGCTAATGAACCACCCACCAGCGCGCAAAAAAAAGGAAGTCGGACAGGAAAACTATCCATCCGCGCCCGCAAGAACACCAAACTCACTCGCAAAGACAACGCTCTCCATCTCTCCTTCACTGGTGACGATCCCGGCATCGCGATGGACTTCCGCAGAAAAACCAAACCTCCCGTCGGACCCTACTTTCTCTCCTTCACACTCACCACCGATAGCAAAGACACCGGCCATCTCTACTTTACCACCAATCAAACTTCCGTTCTCCCCAAGGCAGCTCCCATTTCCTTCCCCGTCAACGGAGACAATACACCGCAAAAAATCAGGATCGCCATCGACACCAATAAATCCCTCCACCAACTCCGCCTCGATGTCTCCAGCGGCCCTGGCAAAGCGATCATCGAAGAGCTCAAACTCCTCGGTCAGAACAAGAAAACCCTCCTTGACTGGACCTCAAAAAAGAAAACTCAAGGCAGCGATTAATTCGCGGTCAATTCTTCACCTTCCCCAAAAATAAACCACAGAGGATCACTCCCCTGTGGTTTGGGAATCGTTTGATCGAAATTACAGCTTATCCGTCACAGCTCCCTCACTTGCACTTGTAGTAAGCTTGGCAAACTTGGCCAGAACCC
>JAQWZU010000065.1 GCA_029253285.1 Akkermansiaceae bacterium
GCATCGTTTCTGACGTCTCATTTCCCATGTTGGAAATACGGAAGGTTTTTCCTTTAATCTTTCCGTATCCGCCATTGATGAGGAGGTTGTGCTTTTCTTTAACGGCTTTGATCCAGCCGGCTTGGTCGAGGTTTTCCGGGGTCTTAAAGCAGGAAAGTGACTTCGAGCGGAAGCCTTCGGCGGGGAGTAGTTCAAAGCCGTGCTTTGCGCCCCAGGCATGCACCATGGCATTGTTTTCTTCGTGGCGGGCGTAGCGATGCTCGAGGCCTTCCTCGAGCATGGCATTTACGCGCTCACGCAAGGCATAAAGATGAGGAATCGCCGGAGTGGAAGGAGTGTTGTTTTTGGCATCGTTCTTGGCGAATTCACAGAAGTCGAAGTAGTATCCACGATCTTTAATCTGGGCAGCTCTTTCTAGGGCTGCGTCAGAGGTAATGAAGACGGCCAATCCGGGAGGAAGAGCGAGAGCCTTTTGCACCCCGGCAAGGAGAACATCGATTCCAAGTTCGTCGAAATTGATGGGCATTGCAGAGAGCGAGGAAACGGTGTCGACGACGAGAAGGACGTCCTCGAAAGAATTGACGACTTCAGCGATCTCCTTGAGCGGGTTCAAGACGCCGGTTGATGTTTCATTGTGCACCAATGTGACGACATCGAAGCCACCTTCGGAGAGCTTGGCTCTGACTGCTTCCGGGGAGATCGGCTCTCCCCATTCGACCTGGATTTTGTCAGCTTTCTTGCCGCAGCTTTGCGCCACGGCATACCATTTGTCCGAGAACGCTCCGCAGCAGAGGTTAAGTACTTTTTTCTGAACGAGATTACGAATGGCTCCTTCCATGACGCCCCAGGCGGAGGAAGTGGAAAAGAAGACCGGGCGGGAGGTGCCGACGACCTGGCGAATGCCGGGTTGGATCGAGGCGTAAAGTTCTTCAAAATCTGAACCACGGTGACCAATGCCGTCCCCGGCCATCGCTGCGTAGGTTTCAGGGGCGACATCAACGGGTCCGGGAGTGAATAGCTTGGGCTTCGACATTGCGCGTGACGCTGTCTCGATCCGGGCTTTCTGTCGAGAGATTTTCGAAAGGGAATCGGTGGAATCGCCAGCTTCTAGTCCCAGATGAAATGATCCAGTCTCAGTCGTTTGGCACGATCAGCGGCGTCCTGAGCGGAGGGGCTTCCGCTCCGTGAGAGTTTTTCAGCAAGTTTGATGGCACCAGTCCATTGCTGTTTTTCTTCAAGAAGCTTGAGTGCTCCTTTGCCGCACTCGTCGAACCACTTCCATTCGAGGTCGCTCATTCGCTCCGGGTTGATCTGTCGATTGACCACAGCGTAAAATGTTTCGAGTGCTTCATCGAGCCGGTCGAGATTTTTGAGACTGCGTCCTTTGAGAAAGCTGGCCCGGTTTCTTGTGCCAATCGAGATGTCTTCCATGGCGAGAAGTTGGGCGTATGATTTTAACGCGTTTTCGTCATCATTGAGTTGATAGTGTGCTTCTCCTTGTAAAACCAGCGTCCGCCAGCGATGGCTGGTAGTAAGGTTTTTCTTTTCCAAAATTTCTTTGACGGCATCGAGGGCGTTGTCTTGTTTGGCTTGGTCGATAAACAATCGGGTTCGGAGAATCGCGGCCTCGGTAGCGAGGACACCTTTGGTGGCGATTAATTCTTCGAAGCGTTTAAGTGCGTCTGCTTTCGAGGCGTCTGTTCCCGTTGCCAGGGCGGAAATGGCGCTTTGCATGCGGGCCACTTCAGCCAGTGGGTCTTCGGGGTAAGTCGCGAGAAAGGATTCGTAGGTCTGATAGGCCTTGCCTGGTTCGTTGGTTCGTTGGTAGGCGCGGCCTTGCTGAAAGACAATTCTGGGGGCGAAAGGATGATCCGGGAGCTTCTTGAGGAACTCAGCAACAAACTCCATTCCCTCGTCCATCTGCAGGAATGCAAGGATGCGCCGGATTGCGAGATCTGCTTGATCATCGAGATCGAAATTGAGAGATTTTAAATGCTCTCGTGCCAGGGAGGTTTTTCGGGGGAGTGAGAATAGGTAGCTTTCCGCCAAGGAGAGTGAAGCCTCATGAGTGCGCGGGTGCTCAGGGTAACTGGCAAGGAAGTCATCAAGAAGAGCCCGGGCAGAAGAATCGTTTATGTCCGAGAGACGAAGTCCCCGCTCGAGGAGTAAATCGGCGCGTGAGCTTCCAGCTTCGAGACGCAAGGTGATTTCATCCAGCTCCTCGGAACCTGCAATGCTCAATAAACAAATGCCGGCATTGAGAGCGGTGAGGCGGGAGAGTTTTTCGCTCTTCGCTTCGTCGGCGAGTGATCGGGCATCAAGGAAGGCCTGACTTGCCATTCTCTTATCAAGAAGTGCGTAGGCTGCTTTTCCCATCAAAGCGCTGGCAGCAGATCGACTGGTGAGTGACGGGGATTTTTGCCGCAAGAAAGCAAAGGTTTGAAAAGCCTGTTCGAATTGGCGATCAGCCAAGGCCGCTAATCCGTAGGTTGTGAGAGCCTCGCTTATGATCTCCGGGTGGGAGGAGGGCGCGATGATCTGCAAACTTTCGAGTTGAGCCAATCCCAGTGGTTTACTTTCGAGTTCCTTAAGGTTTTCTTTGGCTGAAATCAACAGGGCGAATGCAGCCCGGGGAGGGAGGAAGCGACTGCTGGTATAATGGTAGGTCAAGGTGGATGCCGATTCACCCTCTGGTGCTCCCAACAGAGGCAGGAGAATTGGTTGGGGAACACTTTGAGTCACCCACTCATTGAGCTTTTGGCTGACTTCCCTGGATTCACTCTGGGTAATCCACTGGTCGAGACGCTGGAATAATTCGACAAGTCTTGGTGAGTTGGGGAATTTCCCAAGACTAGTCAAAATTGAATCAATACCCTCTTGAGTGTTTCCGCCGAGCGCGAGGCTGTCAGCAAGAGCCAGGTGTAGTTCGTGGACAAGTGGGGCTGATAACCCGTGCTTTTCTTCTTCGGTTTTTTTTAGAAGTGCTTGAAAAATTCCGACCGCCGCGATCCGGTTCTTTTTTGCAAGTTCAAGTTGCCCCCGTAAAAACTGCCGATGAGAATCGTAGCGTTGATTGCTTAGTTTGAGAGATGACAATTTGTCCTCCGCTTCTTCAAGTCGATCGGATGAGAGTAGGAGGGAAACGAGGCGAAGCGCGGCTTCCTCTATTATCTCAGTATCTTCGGTTTTCTGAAGTTCCTCAAGTTCAGTCAAGGCGGCGTCATTGTTCCCAATCGCGATGTTGAGGATGGCGATCTGCAGCTTGGCCCGGGGAATCAAATTGCTCCGGTCTACTTTTTGGAAGGAATCAATCGCTTCCAGATAGTGACCGATTTGACTCAAGGCGTAGCCGCGCCAAATGTGAGCCGCGCTGAATTCGTCCAGTAATGGATCAGCCAGGGTGAAAAGGGCGGCTTCGTGCTTTTGTGCCCTCAATTGGGTTTCTCCGAGCTTGGAAAGGAGAGATGCTTTTGCTGTGGGGTCGAGTCCCTCGGTCTTGAGAAGTTTTTCAAGAATCGGGATGGCGAGATTGGGAAGGGCGTCCGCGAGGTGTTCCCGAGCGATTTGGTAATCCGGGCTGGACTCGATTTTTGACCAGTTGACGGATTGTCCCCACGACATCGAGCCGAGGAAGAGTAAGCCGAGCAAAGTTCGTCTGATCACGAATGGATTATAACGGCAAATCGTGAAAATGAAATGTTCAAAGTGTCCCAAAGGTTCTGTCGCCTGCATCGCCCAGTCCTGGAACAATGTATCCTTGCTCGTTGAGCCCATCGTCGATGGTTGCGCAGGTGATGATGACCTCGGGATGGTCATGCTTCAGCAGAGCAAGGCCTTCGGGGCTGGCGACGAGACAGACAAAGTGGAGGTGTCGGGCTCCTCGTTCTTTGAGTCCGTTCAGAGCCGCGACCGCGCTGCCTCCGGTGGCGAGCATAGGATCGAGGACGATGACTTCGGCTTGATCCATCTTGGGAGGGAACTTTTCGAGGTAGATCTCCGGTTCCAAAGTTTCCTCGTTGCGGGCTATTCCGTAATGGGCGACCGATGCTTCTGGAATGATCTGATGGAAGGCATCGCTGAGTCCAAGGCCGGCTCTCAAGATTGGAACGAGAACGACTGGGCGGGAGAGCTTTTGGCCCGTCATTTCCTGGAGAGGAGTTTCGATTTTGGTTGGTTCAGTGGCTAAACCTGCAGTTGCGGGGAGGACGAGGAGTTTTGCAATATCCGAAACATGCTGCCGGAATTCATGGGAAGGACAGGAACTATCGCGTAGCTTGGCCAGGCGATCGGCAACGAGAGGGTGGTCACTTAAATCAGACATCACTTTCAGAGGGCATCCATTTGCGGAGGGTGGGAAGGGAAACGCCCAAGAGACGGGCTGCTTCCTTGGGATCGTCTTCCGATTGGTCGAGGGCGTGGCGAATCAACTCGTTTCGAGCAAAGCTCAAGGCACTTTGTCCGTTTTTTGCTGACGATTCGATGAGGACAGCAAGAGCGTCAGTTAGAGTCCCTCCACCGGTTGAGGGGCCTCGTCCGAGAGGGATGTCTTCAGGAAGAAGAATGTCATTAAGTGAGAGCGCGCAGGCCCGGGCCATGGTGTTCTCGAGTTCGCGGACATTGCCGGGCCAATTGTGTTTTTGAAGATGCTCGACAGCTTCGCCGGTTAGCCGCATCCGGGCAGTGCCGTTTTTTCGTGCGATGCGATCAAGGAAAAACTCGGCCAGGATTCCAATGTCTTCCTGTCTCTCTCTCAATGAAGGAAGGGAGACTTCAACGACATTTAAGCGGTAATACAGGTCTTCACGGAACCGTCCGGCGGAGACTTCGGAAGCGAGATCCTTGTTGGTCGCAGTGACGATGCGGACGTCGCTTTTGAGAACCTCGTTGCTTCCAACCCGGGAGTAGGTGCCATCTTGAAGGACGCGCAGAAGCTTCACTTGAACACTTGGGGGCAGATCCCCGACTTCATCGAGAAAGAGTGTGCTTTCGTGGCAATCCTCGAAGCGACCCGGGCGTCTGGCGATCGCGCCGGTGAAGGAACCTTTCTCGTGCCCGAAGAGTTCGGATTCCAGCAGATTGTCCGGGATGGCTCCGCAGTTAATCACGAGCATCTCCTTCTTTCGGCGCGGGCTGTATTCGTGCACCGAGCGGGCGATGAGTTCCTTGCCGGTGCCGCTTTCGCCGCTTACTAAAACCGGAGCGTCGGAGCGGGCAACACGGCCGACGATTTTCATCACGTCCTGAAGCGGGCGGGAAACACCGACGATGGAGGTTTTGCCAACCAAGCCCGGAAGCTCACGGGAAGAGGGGCCCAGTTCACGTCGTTGATCGATGGTTTGGAGACCTGACTCGACGATTTTTCTGAGTTCGAATCCGACAGACTCTTTTCTGAGAACATCGTGGGCCCCTTTTTGGGTCGCTTCGATGATCTGAATCGTGGAGGGAGACACCGCGGTCAACATCACGATGGTGTCCGGAGAGCGCGCGCGTATCTTGGTGAGAAGTTCCACTCCGTCGAATGGGTCCAATTTGATATCGGAGATGACGAGATCGACGGAAATTTTCTCGATTACCTTGAGCGCTTTGTCTGCACTATCACAGCGGAGGATTTTCAACCCGTCGGCAGCAAGGTGCTTTGTCGCCCAATCCAGATAGTCATGATCAGGATCGACCAGAAGCAGGGTATTTTCCGGGGTGTCGCTCAAATGGAAGTGGGGCTGGGCTCTAAACTCTCCCGAAGCGGCGGTGACGGCGAGAATAATTTTCGACGGCTTCCTGGAAGTCGCTCTTTCGGAAGTCGGGCCAGTTCTTCGAAGAAATAAAGATTTCGGCGTAGCTCAGCTGCCACAGGAGGAAGTTGGAAAGTCGGAATTCGCCGGAAGTTCGGATAAGGAGATCGGGATCGGGGAACTCGGCAGTGTCGAGGTGTTTGGAGATTGTGTCATTATCGATATCATCCGGAGAAAGCTCGCCTGATTGGACCTTGAGCGCGATCTGGCGGCTCGCGTCAGCGATTTCTTCCCGGCTGCCGTAGGAAAGAGCGAGGATCAAGGTGAGAGCTTTGTTATCCTTGGTTTCCTCGATGACTTTGTTGAGTTCGTCCCGGCAGGAGTCCGGAAGCAGATCCGTCCTTCCGATGGCGGTGAGACGTACGCCTTTTTTGGCGATCTCGCGCGCCTTTGTCTTCAGGAAACGCTCGAGCAATTTCATCAAGGCGTCGACCTCGGCTTTGGGGCGATTCCAGTTTTCGGATGAGAAGGCATAGAGTGTGAGAAACTCGACCCCGGCCTCGTTGCAATAGTCCACCGCTTCTCGAACCGCTTCCGCACCGGCGCGATGTCCGGCTTTTCGTGGGAGTCCCCGGGATTTAGCCCAGCGTCCGTTGCCGTCCATAATGACAGCCAGATGGCGGGGGATATCGTTTGGCGAGTCGTCGCCCATATCGGTTGAGGTAAGTCGTTAGCGAATGATGGTTTGTTCGCGATCAGGTCCGACGCCCACATACTTCACGGGAGCTCCGGTGAGTTCTTCGATGCGGGTCAGATAAGCTTTTGCAAGTTCGGGAAGTTCGTCCCAGGTCCGGCACTTCGTGGTGTCGCACTGCCATCCGGGAACTTCCTGGTAGACTGGATTAATGACGTCCCAGTATTCGCGTTCGGCGGGCGGGAATTCGTGAATCGCTCCGTTGATTTCGTATCCGACGCAAATCTTGATCGTTTCGCGTTCATCAAGCCCGTCGAGAATGGTGATGGCAAGGTCCGTGATGCCGTTGACCATGACGGCGTATCGCACCAAGACGGTATCGAGCCAGCCACAGCGACGAGGGCGTCCGGTGGTCGCGCCGAATTCCATCCCACGGTCATGGAAGAATTTGCTGATGTCATCGTTTTCGGTCGGGCAGGGTCCCGAGCCCACGCGAGTGGTGTAGGCCTTGCAGACGCCCACCACGCTGTCGATGGCGTGCGGTGGAATTCCTGATCCCGTGCATGCTCCGCCGGAGGTCGTGTTGGACGAGGTGACGAAAGGATAAGTCCCAAAGTCGATATCGAGGAAGGTTCCTTGCGCTCCTTCGAAGAGAAGGGTTTCGCCTTTTTTCCAGGATTCGTGAACGACCGGAATGACGTTGCTGAAGTGTGGACGAAGGCGATCGATGGCCGCCTCCACTTCAGCGTAGACCGCTTCGGTTTCGAAGGTTGGAAGATCGTGATAAGCCAGAGTGCGATTGGCTTCTTCAAGACGGGTGGTGATGAGGTCTTTGGCAATCGCGGGATCTCGGAAGTCGGCGAGGCGAAGTCCGATACGGTTGGCTTTGTCGGCGTAGGTCGGACCGATGCCGCGTTTGGTTGTGCCGATCTTTTTATCGCCGAGAGACATTTCGCGGGCGGCATCAAGTTCACGGTGGTAAGGAAGAACAACGTGCGCGCGGTCAGAGATCAAGAGACGTGCAGGTGTGATTGCTATTCCTTCGGCTTCGAGGCTTTCAATTTCCTTGCAGAGCCCGATAGGATCCATGACCACGCCATTGCCAATGACGCATTGCTTGTCACCCCAAAGAATTCCTGACGGAATGAGATGGAGGACATACTTCTTTCCGTTGGCGATGACGGTGTGCCCGGCGTTGTTTCCTCCTTGTCCGCGAATCACGAGATCGGCGTCCTCGGTCAGGAAATCAACAATCTTGCCTTTGCCTTCGTCTCCCCATTGGAGACCACAAATGATGGTATTCATTAAAAAAATTGGGATGCGTGTTACTTGGACGCCTCAATGAGATCTGCGAATTCTCCGAAGAAGTTCTTCGCGTCGTTGGGCCCTGGAGCAGCTTCAGGGTGATGCTGCACGGAGAAAACAGGGTCCTTTGTGCTGCGGACGCCTTCGACCGTTTGGTCGTTGAGGTTGATGTGAGTGACTTCAGTGTAATCGGGTAGGGTGTCATCATCGGTGGCAAAACCATGGTTCTGCGCGGTAATGGCGATTTGTCCGGTGCGAAGATCTTTGACCGGGTGGTTTCCTCCGCGGTGTCCGAATTTTAATTTGAAAGTCTTTCCGCCGAAGCAGTGCGTGAGGATTTGGTGGCCCAGGCAAATGCCGAAGATGGGCTTCTTGCCGATCAGCTGTTTGACCTCATCGTGAATGTATGTGAGGGCCGCGGGATCTCCCGGACCGTTTGAAAGGAAGATGCCGTCGGGATTTTTTGCGAGAACTTCGGAAGCCGGAGTGCGTGAGTTGACGACCTCGACCTCGAATCCCGACTGACGAAGGGAACGAAGGATGTTATATTTCACTCCGAAGTCGTATGCGACGATTCGGTACTTGGCTTCGGGGAGATCGATGTAGTTTGTTTCCTGATTGGTGGTAACGCTTGGGATGGTCCAGAGGCGAGATTCGCCGTCCCAGTGGTAATCCTCCGGCGTGGAGACTTCCTCGACGTAGTCCATGCCGACCATGGATGGAGAATCCTTGGCTGCTTGGACGGCTTCTTCCTCGGAAAGCTCCGTTGAAATGACCGCCCTCATTGCTCCTTGCGAGCGCAGATGCTTCGTCAGGGCCCTGGTGTCGATGTCCTCGATCCCGATGATCTGGTGTTCCGCGAAATACTCCGAAAGCGATTGCTCTGATCGCCAGGAGGACGGGATTTCACAAAGCTCTCCGATGACGAATCCCCGGACATGCGGCGAGGCTGATTCAGCATCGGCGGCATTGATTCCGTAATTTCCCTGGAGAGGATAGGTCATGGTGACAATCTGCCCACGGTAGGAGGGATCTGTGATGATCTCCTGATAACCCGTCATCGAGGTATTAAAGCAGACTTCCCCGGCAGTAGTTCCGGAATGACCAAAGGCACGACCGCAGAAAGTGCGACCGTCTTCAAGAGCAAGAATTGCGTTCGTCAAGGCGGAGCGGATTAGAGATCAGGCGGAGTCAAGAGGCAAGAGTAAGTGTGGAATACCGGGGCTTTTTTGAGCCGGGAGCCCGGAGGCACGAAAAAAGCGACAGATTTTAGGTCCGCCGCTTTGTGAGAAATGATCTAAATCCTTAATTCTAGGTTGCCTGACTGCCCCGGGCCATGACGACTTTTCCGGTACGGACAGTCTCGATGACTTCGAATTGCTCAAGCATGATGACGGCGGCGTCCAGCTTGCTGGTGGTGCCGGTGAACATGGCGATCATGGATTTCGGGCTGAGATCGACGGTTTTTCCAGCGAAATGCTCGATGACCTGGAGGGCCGAGGACCGCTCATCTTTGTCAGCGAGGATTTTCACGAGGAGCATTTCACGAACTACTGAGTTGGCAGCGGTGTGCTCGTAGCAGTGGATGACATCGATGAGCTTGTTGACCTGCTTGATGATCTGCTCGAATCCTTCCGGGCTGCCGGAAATGTCAATGGTCATGCGGGAAAAGGCGCCGGTGCGGCCTTCGGAAACAACAAGAGAGTCGATATTGAATGCGCGTCGGGAAAAGACCTGGCAAATGCGCATCAAGACTCCAGGGCTGTTTTTCACGAGAATCGACAGGGTGTTTGAGGTCCCGCGTTGGGAGTCCTCAAGAGGTGTGTCTGTGGTGACGATAGTCTTGGGCATTGGAAGTGGTTGTTGGTATTTGGATTGATAAATGATCCCTGAAAAATTTCTAGGTTGAGCCGACGGGCTTAGCCATTTGGGTTTTGGGAGGCTCTGTAATCATGTCCTCCAGAGCAGCGCCGGCGGGGATCATCGGGAAGACGTTTTCGGTCTTCACGCACTCAGCATGGATGAGGATTGGCCCGTCGTTGTAAGCGAGAGCTTCCTCGATCTTGCGGGCGCAATCGACAGGTCGTTTGAAGTGGACGCTCGGAATTCCGTAGGCTGCTGCGAGCTTGCTGAAGTCCGGGTTGCCGACGAGATCCACTCCGGATTCGCGGTTTTCGAAGAAGAGTTCCTGCCACTGCCGAACCATGCCGAGGTAGTGGTTGTTGAGAACAACAATCTTGATGGGCAATTTGTGAATCGCGGCGGTGGCGAGTTCGAAGAGGGTCATCTGGAATCCACCATCGCCTGAGATCGAAATGACGGTTTTCTCCGGATGCGCCAGCTGCGCTCCGATGGCGGCGGGGAAGCCGAAACCCATCGTTCCAGCTCCGCCCGAGGAGAGCCAGTGGAAGGACTCGCTATTCTTGTAGAACTGCGCGGCCCACATCTGGTGCTGTCCTACGTCGGTTGAAACGATGGCTTTCCCTTGGGTTTGTTCGTAGAGCTCTTCAATGACTTGCTGCATCCGCAAGCCGCCTTGCTTCTTGTAGGAAAGAGGGTACTTCTTTTTGTAGCCATCCAACTTGGCGCGCCATTCGGTTGTTTCGAGAGGAGTGGTGAGAATCTCATTCAGCTGAATCAAGGCCGCTTTGGCGTCTCCGACGATCTGGACATCGGGACGGATCATTTTGTCCATTTCCGCAGGATCGATATCGATGTGAATAATCTTGGCGTCGGCGCAGAATTTGTCTGGCTGACCAATGATCCGGTCATCGAAGCGAGATCCGACATTCAAGAGAAGGTCACACTCCACCATCGCCTTATTGGCGTAGGCGGTGCCGTGCATTCCCAGCATGCCGAGAGAAAGCTTGTGGGTTTCGGGGAAGACGCCTTTGCCCAGAAGAGTGGAAGTGACCGGGATATTGAGAGTTTCAGCCAACTGCATCAGTTCTTTGTCCGCGCGGGAAATCATGGTTCCCTGACCGGCGAGAATGACAGGGCGTTTCGCGCCGGCGATCATTGCGGCGGCTTCTTCAATGCCCATCGGATCGATGTTGTGAGCTTCGTATGGGTCGTAGCCGGGAAGATCGAGCTCAGGGTTCATCTTGGCGGTAAACATTCCCGAGGAAACGTCCTTTGGCACATCAATCAGAACGGGGCCAGGGCGACCAGTGGTGGCGATATGGTAGGCTTCCTTGGCAACACGAACGAGATCGTTGGTTTCCTTGACGAGGTAGTTGTGTTTCACTACGGGAATCGTGATTCCGAAAATGTCAGCCTCCTGGAAGGCGTCCTTGCCCAGCATCCAGGTGACTTGCTGTCCACAGACCACGATCATGGGGACGGAATCCATTTGTGCGGTCATGAGTCCGGTGACGGTGTTTCCTGCTCCGGGTCCGGAAGTGACAAGAACGGCAGCGGGCTTTCCGGTGGCGCGGGCGTAGCCGTCAGCCATGTGCACGGCGCCTTGCTCGTGACGAACGAGGATGAATTTCATCTTCGTTTTCATCGTTTCGAGGGCGTCGAAAATTGGAATCGCGGCTCCTCCGGAATATCCGAAGATGTATTCGATTCCCAAGTCATCGAGGGTTTTAATGAGAGCCTGTGCTCCGTCGAGTTGCTTCTTGCTCATAAAGATTGCTGGTTACGGGCGAAATCTGCACTTTCCGCGCTGGTGAATCAAGGAAAATATCCCATCTCGAGGAGAGTTGGGTGATTTCTCTAATTAGCCTCTGTTGAAAATTGCCGCTTTTCTGTGAATAAGGCAATTCAACGGGATTGGATCCGGTGAAGATTACTATCTTCCTTGATAGGCAGCCTCACGATCGATTTTGAAGGTCCACTTCAACTCGGGTTCGAATGACTCAGCTTCGTTGAGCTTCCATTGGACGGAAACTTCGCAAAACTTCTGACGCAAGGGGCGGGAGACTCTCCAGGCGAGGGAGTGAGACGTCGCGTCAAAATCGGCCGGAACCTGCCCAAATCCGGACACTTTCATTCTGAGGGATTTTGGATCGAGGTTTTCCACCTTTGAGAGGTCCGCATAAATGAGGGGCAAGCGGGCTGCCACAAGATTGCCGGGGGCGGGTGACACGGGATGAGGGAGGGTGACCGGGGCATCAGCTACACGGCTGCCATTTCGGAACACAAGCGCGGCCTTGAAGGCTGAGTCGTGGTTCCCGAGCACGATGTAGCGGGGAAGAATATGTCCGTCGGTATCCCGGCGGACTTTTCCGGGTTTGACCGTGAAGAGGTTGTCGTAGCCCAGTGCGTCGGCGAGCTCGAACATCTCGTTGGTGTGATAACCACCGGGATAGGCGTAGGTCGTGACAGATTGATTAAATTTCTCCTCGAGGAAGGTTTTGGAATCTCCCAACTCGGTTCGGAGAAACTTGTCGTAGGGTTCCTTTCCGGCCCGCGCCGCTTTTTTAACTTTGCTGGGGAAAGGGTGGCTCACCGAGTGGGAGCCGATGGTGCAGAGATCACTTTGGATCATTTCCTGGATCATGGCGTAGGACATGGCGCGTCCTCCTCGGGAAGATCCGACGTAGTTCTTATAGAGGTAGACCGTGAAGGGAAATTGAAATTCCTTCATGATAGGGAAAGCCTCGGTGTAGACCGAGCGCCAGCCGTCATCCATCGTGAGGAGAATGGACTGCGGAGGAAGTTCGGCTTCCCCACGTCGCCACGCCAGAAATTTGGCCAGGGTGATGACTGGGATTTTTGAAGCTTTGACAGCCTCCATTTGCTCACGAAATTTTGAGGTCGGAATGAGCATCTCGGTGGCAGGCTTCGTGGGATGGAAGACATGGTAGCCAAGCACGGAGACTCTCGCGCCATCGTCTCCGATAATTTTGGCATCCTCTTGAGCAGGGCAGGAGGAAGCGAGGAAGAGTCCGCCAAGGATAAGAGAGAGGAGTTTTTTCATACGGGATGTGTTAATGATACTACCATCCAAGCGTCCCCAATCGAGCGCGGAAGTTTCCTTCTGCACCTTCGGTGACAATTCGGTAATATCCCTTTCGGCGGTCGGGGCCTGATAGGGTGAAGCCTTCAGTTGAAAAGTAGGCTCCGTGAACTCCCGAGGGAAGTGATTCCTGAAACCAACGGACATTCTTTCCTTTGACCGTCGCGTTGCGCCATTTTTGTGGAGCATTAATGCCGGTGGGTTCACTGTTGATTATCTCTCCGCCGGAGGTATCGGGTGGGGTGTTGATTGTGGGGAGTGGTTTGACATAGCCGTAGATGAGAAGCCGGGGGAATGGCTTGGTGGGAGAGGCATACGTCAAACGATAGCTTCCACCTGATGAGACCTCGATGGAAGGCTGGCCCCAGTTGTCGGACATCGATGATTTCAAGACGGGAATTTTAACTCCAGCCAGGGAATCGACATTCTTAAGAGCAATGGCTCTGCCGCTAACATTTTCACGCCAAGATTCGACGGGGTCTTCTCCATTATTAACCGGAGGAGCCGAACTGCAGTTTACGAGAAGGAGGGTGGTGAATAGGAGTGAGAGTTTTTTCATGGGTATTGATGAAGGTTGGAAAAGGTGCAGTCGCCTGTAGCAAGCGAAATGAAATCAGTCGGACAGGCCGGCAATCAAGCGGCTAAACCATTCAGCGCCTTTTTCGAGGTCTGCAATTTTGATGAATTCGTCGGCGGTGTGGGCTTGGTCGATGGATCCCGGACCGAGGCAAATCGAGGGAATGCCGGCATTTGCAAGATGAGAGGCATCGGAAAACCATGGAGCGCCGGTGAGGACTAGGTCGGGGTGGATGGTTTTGAGGCGGTCAATCCAAGGATGGTCGGATTTGAGATCCATGGGAGGAAATTCCATGGCGTTGGTGATTTCCGCCTGCGTGAGGAAATCCCGAAGCTGGACGATTCCGGATTGATTCTCGACAAATGAGGGCACGGTGCGGATGTCGATCTCAGCGCTCGCTTTGTCGGGGACAATGTTTGCGCGGGTCCCTCCTTTGATTTTGCCGATATTGATCGTGGAGGATCCGAGAACCTGATGGCTGTGGTTGGCAAGCTGCTCGCCGAAGTCGTTGACGAGTCGGTTGAGCTCCTCAGTGAGCTTCATGATGGCATTTTCGCCCAAGTGGGGCTGGGAGGCATGAGTTGAGCGTCCTTGGGCCTCGATGGTGGCCCAAAGGCAACCCTTTGTGCAATAGACGGCCTCGAGCGAGGTCGGTTCGCCCGCGATGGCGAATTCGTATTCGTTAGCATGATGTTTGGCGAAGTGTTGGGAGCCCGGCTGACTTGATTCCTCGCCCATGAATCCCACGAAATCGACGGCGACCGTGAGATTGGCAAGATTGGCGGCATTTTCTTTGAGTCCCCATAGCATTGCGGCCATGGGGCCTTTAGTGTCCGAGCTGCCACGACCCCAGATCTTGCCGCCTTTGATTTCCGCTGAAAAGGGCTCGATGCTCATTCCGGCGATGCTAACGGTGTCAAGATGGGGGCCGAGGAGGATGCGTGGTCGATTCTCTGGACCTGGAGCGCGCGCGATGAGATTAGGGCGACCGGGAAGGGCTTCCTCTTGAGTGATCTGAAAACCAAGCGGTTCGAGAAATTCTCCGATAAAGGCGGCCATCGCGGATTCTCCCTCTGGCGAGACTCCCGGGTCACCATCGGGGTTTACCGAGGGAATACGAATGAGAGCCTGAAGGAGTTCGATAACGGAATTCATGGGGGAAACCTAACCTAAGATTGGGCATCTGGAAGTTTTTCGTCTTGGCAATTGAGGGGAAGATCGGTGACACTTCCACATGAGAAACAAACTAACTCTCGGATTAGCCGTTATGGCGATGTCTTGCCTTGCCTATGTCGGTCTCGCAAAGAAAATTGAAGGAGCAAACGATCAGCTTCTCAGAGTGCTCATTATTGACGGGCAAAATAATCATAAGTGGGAGGCTACCACTCCTGTGATGCAGGATGCTTTTAAGAGCAGTGGTCGCTACACCGTGGATGTCAGCACCAGCCCGGGCAAGAAAGGCACCGAGGAAGAGTGGGGCGAATGGCGTCCTGACTTTTCCAAATACGACGTCGTCGTAAGTAATTACAATGGTCAGATGTGGCCTGGCGAAGTTCGCACCGCATTTGTAAACTTTGTGAAAAATGGCGGCGGATTTGTCGTGGTTCACGCGGCCGACAACGCTTTCGGGATGTGGCCTGAATATAACGAAATGATCGGCCTCGGTGGCTGGGGCGGACGCACCGAGAAAAGTGGCCCTTATGTTTACTACAAGGATGGCAAACTTGTCCGAGACACCTCCAAAGGAAAAGGCGGAGGCCACGGTCCCCAGCACGAATTTGTTGTGACCAATCGCGACAATGCCCACCCAATCACGAAAGGAATGCCGATCGAATGGCTTCACACCAAAGATGAGCTTTATGACACTCTTCGCGGGCCAGCCACCAACATGAAAGTTCTCGCTACCGCTCCCAGCCAGAAGAGTAAGCGCGACGAGCCAATGCTGATGGCACTCGACTACGGAAAAGGTCGCGTCTTCCACACCACCCTTGGGCACGCCGATTATTCCATGAAATGCCGTGGTTTCTACGACACCTTGAATCGTGGTGCCGAGTGGGCTGCCACTGGTGAAGTAACTCTTGAGTGGTCCAAGGACTTTCCAAGTAAGGACAAGCTCAGCCCCATTAAGTAGGGCTGCATGGATTGGTTGAGCGGGGCCATTTTGCTGCCATTTATTGGCGCGGTCCTCCACCCAATCCTCGGATGGTGTGTTCAGCAAGGAACCGCTGCGGGCGTCCGACTATCGATCATCGTTGCGGTTACCAATTTGGGAACCACGGCGGTTTTTTTTGCCTACTTTCAGCCGGACGAAGACTGGCGTATTTCCGGAAAAGATTGGTGGGCCATTGGGAATGGAGTCCTTTTTTTTATGGGCCAGTGGTTTTCCACGCAATCAGTGAAAAGTGGAGACCTTGCGGTTCATTCCTCAGCCCTCGGCGGAAAAGTTGTCGTGGTGGGGTTCTTCTCGGTCCTAGTGGGTTTGGAGTCTGCGTCCTGGAATCTTCTCACGGGAGTTGTTCTCGCTGTCATCGCGGTTTTCCTCGCTGCCGGAGCTTCCTTGGAAGGATGGCGGAAACATCGTGCAACGGTTGGGCTTACCCTGCTGGCGTGTTTCTTTTTTGGGATTAATGATTTTCTCACTGGTTGGCAGGCCCGCGAGATTGGTCCGGCCCGGTGGCTTATTTTGATGATGGGAACGGGGTCGGTGATATCGATTATGCTTCTCTTTATTAAACGCTCCCAGATCAAGATCATGATTCAGGTGCCACGCGCCGGAATGATGGTGTTTGGCGCAGGCCTGGCATTGGGGCTCCAAGCCCTCGCGGTGAATCTAGCCTTCAGTCAGTATGGTCAACCGACCTTGAGCAATGTTGTCTACAGCTCACGAGGAATAATGGCGGTCGGTTTTCTCTATCTGATCGGTAAACAAATGGACCGGAAGTTTGCCCGAAAGCAAACCGCCGGGGCGATCCTGATGATGGCGGCTTTGGCGATTGTGCTTCTTTAGCTGCCTTTGGGCGGAAGGACGTCAGTGGGAATGGCGTGTATGCGATACTTCTTCGGCTTGTTTTTGTAGAACCACTTGATGGAAATCGGAATCATCAGAATCAAGATGATGAGTTTCACGACCGCAAAGCCGGGCAAGGACGCTCCTAGGAAAAGGATTAGAAATGCCAGGGTGAGCATCGAACCGATGAGGAAGGCTGCGATGAGGTATAATGAGGTCTTGGTAACTCCGGAGTGGAATACGCAGTTCGGACTCAGTTTGGCGAGCGCGACATGAAGAGCCACCACGAACTTTCGGTAATCAAGTGAGCGATCTTCAAAGTCAGCGACACCGCGGTAAAACTGATTGCCGATCTTGACCTTCATTCCCCCTTTCGCCTGCAATAAACACTCGAAGCGATTCAGTTGAGAACGGGTGGGGTAGTAGCGACAACGAACATCGACGATGTCGCTGAGCAATATCTCGGTAGTGCGACCTTCCTCTTCAATTCGTATTCTCGGCCCCTCGATAGTGAAAGTTCGCACTTTCTCGAATAGGGTGAGACGAGCCTCGTAGGAAGTCGCAGCTCCAATTGGGGGGGGCTGTGAATTCACACCTGCTCAGATAGAGGGTTTATTTCGTGAGAGCAACGATGTAATTGAGAACGTAAACCACAAAAAAAGACGAGCTGTTAGAAGCCCGTCTTATGAGAAGAATATGATTCGATAATCTTTCTTACCCTTTGATTTCCATGAGCATTTGCGCATTGCTTGGAAACTTCTTCGTGAAGAAAAGGAGTCGCTCCATGGCTTCGATTGGCTTGTGCCCGGCGAGTCCACGGCGGATGAGGCGCAGCTTGTGGAGATTGTGCTCGGGAAGAAGGAGTTCCTCGCGGCGCGTGCCCGATTTGAAGATATCTACTGCCGGATAAACATAGTGTTCGGCAATGCGGCGATCGAGAACGAGCTCCATGTTGCCGGTTCCCTTGAACTCCTGGAAAATCGCTTCGTCCGCTTTGGAGTTGGTTTGGACGAGAGCAGTGGCGATGATAGTGAGCGATCCGGCCTCCCTGGTGTTTCGAGCGGCCGCGAAAAGACGACGGGGCATCTCCAAAGCTCCCGCGACGATACCGCCGGATTGATATCCCCGGCCACGGCTCTGACGGCTGCCACCCATCGCTCCGTTGTAGGCACGGGCGAGGCGGGTGATGGAATCCATCAAGATGAAGACGTGCTTTCCTGATTCAACGAGGCGTTTTGCCCGCTCAATGCAAAGCTCGGCGAGGCGGCAATGGTTGCGGGGGGATTCGTCGTTGGAGCTGGCGTAAATTTCAGCGTCCGGAAGTTGGCGACGGAATTCCGTGACTTCCTCGGGACGTTCGTCGACGAGGAGAACAATGAGGTGAAGAGTTTCCTCATGGAGTTCCTGTACGGCTTGGGCCATGTGCAAAAGCATGGTCGTTTTTCCTGAGCGAGGAGGAGAGACGATCAAGCCGCGCTGGCCACGTCCCACTGGAGCCATGATATCGACGATTCGAGTGGTGTGGCGATCAGGGACAGTTTCGAAGGCGATCCGTTTGGAGGGATTGATTGCTTTTAATTCCTCGAAAGCGGGAAGTCTTCTCGCGTCCTCAGGCGCTTGATCATTGATTGCAGAGAGTTCGACCAATTGCGGTCCCCGGGTGCTCTCACGGGCCACTCCCTTGATCCAGATTCCTGGACGGAGGGCGTTTTTGCGCACCATATCTGGGCTGACGAAGACGTCATCGCTGTTCTGTTCAAAGTCCTTGCCGGGCTTTCTCAAGAAGCCGAATCCTTTTGGGGCCATTTCCAGGAGACCATCGACTTCGACGGGTTCTCCGGTGAATTCAAGAGGTTTGCGGTCCCGCTGTTCGCCACGACGTGGGCCGTAGCCTCTCACTCGTCCTTGTTTCTGCCCGTCTCCTTGACCGCCATCACTTTGGTTTCGGTTTCGGTTGCGGTTTCTATTGCGGCTCCGGTTGTTACGGCGTCGACGGTTACCGCCACCATTGGGGTCATCGGAGGAGTCGTGTTGGCGACGGGACGAGGTGTCCGGAGAATCGGAGTCTGGAGGAATCATACGATTAGTTAAATATAAGAGGGGGTCGAGGGCGGATCTTACGGGGCCAGAGGAAAAGATCAGCGGAAGAAATTCCGAAGACTTGGCTCACAGCACCGTGTCATTTCGCCGAAAATCTTGGTTGGAAAACCGACGAATCGACCACCGTGAATTGAATGAGGATCTTTCGGAAATGAAAGATTGTAGGAGCACTGCTGCGCTCACCACCTTCAACAGGACAGACCCTGCCTGTGAATACCTGTAAAATCAACGATTTTTTATAAACTTTCAGATGCCTTAACTTTCCTCGAATTTCCCTTGACGATGGGTGGGATTTCCATAACTTCCGCGTCCCGATTTCGATCTTACCAGCATCATGCCACGCGACATTATCATTCTAGAATGCACTGAGGCCAAAGCCGAAGGCAAGCCGACCTCACGCTATACCAGCACTCGTAACAAGAAGAGCCTGAATACTCCGGGCCGTCTTGAGAAGAAGAAGTATAATCCTTTCTTGAAACGTCGCACCCTGCACCGCGAGCTTCGCTAACCTCTGTAGCCCTTACCTTTTTATACCATGTCCGAACCAAAGACCGTTCAGCGCCGCATTAATTTCCGGAAGCACAACAAGGCGATGACCACCAAGCGTCTCGACCTTCCTTTCGAGAAGATTAGCTACCAGAATCCAGAGATTCTCGCCAAATTCACGACCGACACTGGTCGTATTCTTCCTCGCAAGGTCACCGGCGTTTCCGCCAAGATGCACCGTGCCATCACTCGCGAGATCAAGCGTGCTCGCGCCGTGAACCTGATGCCGTAATCGGGCTTCTAATTTCCCAAGAAACGAAATTTTACAGCCTGTCCGGAATCATTTCGGGCAGGTTTTTTGATTTAAAGCGAAAAGATGAGTGAACTCAAAGATACCCAGAACGAACACGACGACCGCCAAATTGCGATCGATCGGGTTGGGGTGAAGGCCTTGAAGTTCCCACTGGTGGTGAAGGACAAGGGTGGGGACGAGCAACGAACTGTAGCAACTGTGGCTTTGGCCGTGGACCTTCCGCACCAATACAAGGGCACTCATATGAGTCGCTTCGTGGAAGTTCTCAATGCGCACGGGAATTGTCTCTCGGTTCACGATATGGCCGGTCTTCCCGGGGCGCTTCTCGAACGGCTCGACGCTCAACGTGCTCACGTCGAGTTTCTGTTCCCTTTCTTCAAGAGCAAGCCTGCCCCCGTGACAGGAAACGAGGGGATGATGGACTATGAGGTAAGGTTTGAGATAGAGGCCGAAAAAGATGGAGACACCGATTTCATCGTCACGGTGATGGTCCCGGTTGCCACACTTTGCCCCTGCTCCAAGGCGATCAGCGATTATGGTGCCCACAACCAGCGCGGAGTAGTGACCTATTCAGTTCGCTTTAAGGATCCAGTCTGGATCGAGGATCTCATCGCCCGGGTGGAATCCTGTGCCAGCTGCGAACTTTACAGTCTCTTGAAACGTCCCGACGAAAAAGCGGTTACTGAGCGAGCCTACGATAATCCGGTTTTCGTAGAGGATCTTGTAAGAAATATCGCGCTGGCTTCAAATGCCGACGAGCAGCTCCGCTGGTATCGCGTGGAGGCTGAAAACTTCGAATCCATCCACAATCACAACGCTTACGCGGTGATCGAGATGGATTTGAAAAAGGGGGAGTGATTGAACCTTGTCGAGTGAGGGTGTATCACTCAGAGTTCGCCGGTCATGCAAAAGCTGTTTTGTCTATTTGGACTCTTCCTCACCCTTTCAATCGGATCCTCCGTAGCCCAAGAGCTTTCTGCCGATGAACCCAAGCTCTCTGAGGAGCCTAACAAGGAGTTGGGCTGGATTGAAAAATTAGACGCCAGTATTGATGGCGCGTTTCAGCCTGTTTCCGAGTTTGTCGACAATACTGTTTTCTATTCCATTCCAGTTTCCACTGATGCGGAAGGAAACCCAATCAAGATGCCGTGGGTTCTCGCTTGGTTGGGGATCGCGGCTATTGTCCTTACGATCTATTTTAAGTTCCTCAATTTTCGTTCTTGGCGACTTGCCATGCGGACGCTTCGGGGGAAATACAGTCAGCCAAACGATCCGGGAGAAATTACCCACTTTCAGGCTCTTTCCGCAGCGGTCTCCGGCACGGTCGGTCTGGGTAATATTGCGGGGGTTGCGGTCGCCATCAGTATTGGCGGTCCCGGCGCGACCTTCTGGATGGTTTTGATGGGATTCCTGGGAATGGCTTCAAAGTTTTGTGAGTGCACGCTGGGTGTGAAGTATCGCCGTATTGAGAATGGAAAAGTTTACGGCGGGCCGATGCAGTATCTCACGAGCGGCTTGGGAGAGATGGGAATGAAGCCTCTTGGTGTCATCCTAGCGATCTTTTTTGCCATTATGTGTATTGGCGGATCATTCGGAGGTGGCAATATGTATCAAGCCAATCAGGCCTGCGAGCAGCTCGTGGGAGTGATGGGTGGTGATGGGTCCTTCTTCGATAACAATCGCTGGGTCTTCGGGTTGATTATGGCTGTTGCTGTTGGCATGGTGATCATTGGAGGAATTAAAAGTATCGCGACAACGACGGCGATGCTCGTTCCCTTCATGTGCAGCATTTACATGATTTGCGGAATAGTCGTAATCATTGGGAATATTGGTGAGCTTGGAAATGCCTTTGGATTGATCTTCCAGGGGGCTTTTGCTCCGACTGCAGTTGGCGGTGGTTTGATAGGAGTGCTCATTCAGGGAATCAAAAGGGCGGCCTTTTCAAACGAGGCGGGAATTGGTTCTGCTCCCATCGCACACTCTGCTGTGAAAACGAAGCACGCCGCCAGTGAAGGTATCGTCGCTCTCCTTGAACCATTCATCGATACTGTTCTGGTTTGCACCACCACAGCCTTGGTCATCGTAATGTCGGGAACATATGCAGACACCAGCCTGTCTGGAGTTGCGGTAACTTCTGCGGCCTTTGAAAAGACCATTAGCTGGTTCCCGTTGATTCTCGCGGTTGCCGTGATTCTCTTCGCGTTCTCAACCATGATTTCCTGGTCCTACTATGGACTTCAAGCCTGGGCTCACTTGTTTGGGCACAGTAAGGGTGCGGAGTTGAGCTATAAGGTGATCTTCTGCTTCTTCATCATTGTCGGGTCGGCTGTGAGTGTGAAAAGCGTGATCAACTTCTCTGATGGCATGATTTTTGCCATGGCGATTCCCAATGTGGTCGCAATGTATCTCCTGATGCCGAAGGTGAAGGATGAGCTTGCGAAATATTTGGCCTTCACCCAGAAGGTTGATCAAGGTGTCCCTCCTGAAGATGCCGAGTAGGCTTTCCTATGGCTCGTAAGTATCAGCTGGATCAAAAGCCCCGGGGAGGATCTTCGGGGATCGATTATGAGGTTGAATTAAATTCCCAGCAATACGCTGCGGTGTCGTCACCTCCCGGGCCGGCTCTCGTGATCGCGGGCGCTGGGTCTGGAAAAACGAGGACGCTAACCTATCGTGTGGCTTACTTGCTTGATCAGGGTGTTGAGCCCTCGAGTCTGCTCTTGTTGACCTTCACTAATAAGGCGGCCAAGGAAATGTTGGAGCGGGTGAGGGAGCTCATTCCGCAAGATCTCAGTGAACTATGGAGCGGAACTTTCCACTCTATCGGGAACCGCATTCTTCGTCGTCATGCCGAGTGCGTCGGGTTGACCCGATCCTTTTCCATTCTAGATCGCGACGACCAGAAGTCCCTGATGAAGACCGTCATCGCCGAGTGTGACATCGATACGAAGCAACGACGTTTCCCCAAGCCGGATGTTCTTATCTCGATCTTCTCCCTGGTGGAAAACACCGGAGTCACTTTGGAAGAGCTTTTGGAATGGCGGTATCCCTATTTCGAAGAATGGCTCGAAGAGATTGCGCAGGTCGGGAAGGCTTACACCGCAAAGAAGCTGGAAACAAACTCTGCTGATTTCGACGACCTTCTCATTCTTCCGCTGAAGCTCTTTAAGGAGAACGAAGATCTTCTCGAGCTTTACCAAAAGCGATTCAATTACCTTCTCGTTGATGAGTATCAGGATACCAACATGGTCCAGTGTGAACTCATCGACCTTCTGGCCCAGCCCCGGATGTCTCTCATGGTAGTCGGTGACGATGCGCAATCGATCTACTCTTGGCGGGGCGCGGACATGGACAACATTCTGACTTTCCCTGATCGCTATCCCGACGCGAAGACCTTCAAGATTGAAACGAATTACCGAAGTGTTCCCGAGGTGCTCCATCTGTCGAATGCTGCGATTGCTGCAAACACCAAACAGTTTCGTAAAACGCTTAATGCCGCGCGGGAGGGCGGCTCCATGACCCCGGCTCTCGTTCCCTTGGAAGATCCCCGCGCGCAAGCCAACTTTGTTGCGCAGCGGATTCTCGAACTGCGTGATGAAGGAATCGAGATGCAGGAGATTGCTATTCTTTATCGGGCACACCACCAGAGCCTTGAAATCCAGATGGAGCTGACTTCGCGGAATATTCCCTTTCAAATCACTAGCGGACTCCGCTTCTTTGAGCAGCAACACATTAAGGATGTCGCAGCCTTTCTGCGATTCGTGACCAATCGTAAGGACGAGGTGAGTTTTAAGCGGTTTTGCCTTCTTCTTCCGGGAATCGGAGGGGTGACCGCAAACAAGCTGTGGCGTGCCTGGCTGAAAACCGGAAAGGCCGGGGATGAAAATCCACCCAAGAGCTTTTCCGACATCATGCTGAAATTCAGCATTCCGGCGAAGGCCAAGAAGGACTGGGAGCAGCTTTGCTACGTTCTCGATGAGTTGGCGCCGGGAGGTGAGTTTGCAAGGCCCGCGGAAATGATCACGAGTGTCCAGGAGGGGATATACGATGACTTCATGCGGCAGAGTTTCGAGAACTACGATAATCGCCGACAGGATGTCGAACAACTCTCGCTCTACTCAGAAGGTTTTGAGGATATTCAGGAATTACTGGGGCAACTCTCATTGATGAGCTCGGTCGACGGAGAGCCAAGCGGAAGTCAGGCGGCGCAGGACGAGGAACAAGTCGTGCTCTCCTCAATTCATCAGGCGAAAGGTTTGGAGTGGAAAGTGGTTTTCCTGATTTGGCTTGCTGATGGCATGTTTCCCAATGGCCGGGTTCTTGAGGCGGATGATCTCGATATGCTGGAGGAAGAACGCCGCTTGTTCTATGTCGCCCTGACCCGCTCAAAAGACGAACTTTATCTCACTTATCCCATGGTGAACCCGAAGAGCTATACCGGGGAGATTTTCCAGCGACCGTCGAGATTTTTGGAAGATTGTCCCGATGAGATGCTCGAAACATGGGAGGTGGGACCTGCATGGTGATTTGAGTGATTGCAGGAATGTCAACTGAGGTTAGCCTTTCGCTTCATGTTTCTCTCTCGCATCGCTTTCCGCCTGCTGACCAGTGTCTTCCTTTGTCTCTTTCTGACCCAATGCTCGGGAATACCGGGCTTATCCGGGTCGAGCCGGAGTGCCACCCTCCATCGACTTGGCTATGAATCCGTGACTCTTCAAAAGATCGGGGGCGATAAGCGTTTTTCCGCAATCTTCGAGGTCAATGGTAGTCCGATGAGATTTCTCATTGATTCCGGAGCAAACAGCACAGATCTCGATGAGCATTTGGCTAAGGGGGTGGGATTGGAGCCAGATTATTCGGTGCGTGTGGTCACCCGCGGAGCATTGGGGCGCGAGGTCAAAAGCGGAAGGGGCTACGGCACTCTCGAAGTGGGTTCCATGGTTGCTCGGCGTTTCCCGTTCACAATTGCCCCGGATTTGAATCGGAAGACTTCAACAAGTCGCTATGCCGGTCAGGTGGGATTGGACGCTCTTTCTGCAACGGGAGCATTGATCGATATTCCGGCGGCCAGAATGTGGGTTCCTGGAAAGGGATCAGATCGAGCGATGGGGCGCAATGACGGACAACTTGGACCAAGAACCGGACTGGGAACCTTCGCCCTGCAGATGGACACGGCCGCTCGCCTGCCTCATCTGATTTTGAGAGGATCAATTCACGGAAGAACCGTGACGTGGGTGGTCGATACCGGAGCAGAGGTTTCGGTGATGGCTGCGGAGAGCTATGATCGTTTGGGACTGCCCAGCCGACCAACCAATACCAGAATGATTGATGCCTCGGGTGATCGGGTCGCTCTGAGGACTGGTCGTTTGTATAATGTCCGATTCGGAAATGTTCATGTGACGGAATTCGATGTGTCCATTGCGCCACTTCGAACTGTCCGAAGCTTCTTTCGAGATTCGCAAGGAAGACCGGTGGATGGGATTTTGGGGATGGATTTCCTGACCCAGGGGAAAGCGTTGATGGATTCAGGTTCGGGAATCCTCTACATGGGAAACCCTTAAAGGGCCGAGAGAACCTTCAAGGCCCGCCAGCAGGCTTCGGTATTGTGCACACGAAAGAGGTGTGCTCCCTCGTGCACTCCGTGGGCAAGGAGAGCCAATGTTCCTGCATCCCTTTTCCTGGGGTCTTCAATATCGAGAGCTTCACCGATGACCGTTTTTCTTGAAATCGGAAGAAGGAGGGGGAAACCGAGATGGATGAGTTGATTCAGTTCTCTCAGCAAGAGAAGATTATCTTCCTTCTGTTTCGCGAAATCGAGGCCGGGGTCGAGGATGATTTGCTCTCTGCTTAAACCAGCCTCAATCGCAATCGCCGTTTTTTCTTCGAAGAAATCCGCCATCGATTTCATCAGCCCTTTCCACTGTTGATGCGTGTGTGGGATTTTTGGCTGACCAACTGAATGCATGATCAGCAATGATGTTTGGTGCTTTGCGCAGAGGAGAGCATTACGATTGTCCGGTAATGCGCTCATGTCATTGAGAAGATCAACTTCCGGCCCCAAGATTTGCTCCACCACTTCAGGTCGCCAGGTGTTTACTGAGAGAAGAGGCGGCGATAATTGCTCTTTATCCTTGGGTTCGAGATCGCGTATGGTGTGCCATTGTTCGATAAAGGACCTTAGGCGCAAAATTTCTTCATCGATAGAAATTGCTTCCCGGTTTGTGCGGGCCGACTCCGCCCCGATATCGATGATGTCCGCTCCGTTTTGATAATGTGCTCGCGCTTGTTGAAGCGACATTCCCGGATCGAGAGAGCCATCTCCGCAGAATGAGTCGTCATTGATATTCACGATTCCCATCAGAAGAGCCCGACGGGGAAAAGTGATGGTTTGTGATGGAAACTTGAGCTTCATGGTGCCGTGACGGCCTGACCGTTTTGGCTAACGGTCAATTCCAGGAGGAAAGGCGCTGCGGTAATGGCCCAGGCCTCGGGGTTTTGGTAATCCTCGGCGTCCGGTCCATAGCAGGTTCGCAGCATATCGGTGGCGATGACGCCTGGATTTAAGGAAACTGCGGCGAGTCCTTCGGGTAAATCTTGGGCGAGGGATTTGGTGAGGCCTTCAATGGCCCATTTACTTGCGCAGTAAGGAGCGACATCAGGAGATGTTGAACGCCCCCAACCGGATGAGAGGTTGACGATGATTCCTTTGTTGTTGGCGATCATGGAGGGTAGGGCGTGGCGAAGAATGTTGGCAACTCCGTTGATATTGGTGGATGTGAGATTGTCGAATTCTTCGGCTGGAACTTCCCATAGCGGGGCGGGATCGTTGATTGTCGCAGCATTGTTAATTAGAAGCTCCGGTTCGCCAGTGGCCAAGAGAGCCTGGTCGCAAAATTCTCGGACGCTTTCGTCGCTGGAGACATCCGCTGCAAAAAAATGATCATCAGGGTAAGTGTTCCTGAGCTTTTGCAGTGCGATTTCATTGCGGCCGCAACCCACTACGGTGTGGCCCAAACCACTAAATTCCTTGACGAGAGCTCTCCCGAGGCCGGCAGTGCATCCGGTAAGCCAAATAATCATCAAGGCGACGCTAGCAAGCAATTCATCGGCTGACAATCGCGCTTCTTCAAATCAATCTCCGGTTTCAAAATTGGCCAAGGGTGTCACGAGGGGAGCGGGCAGAGGAAACTGGCGTTCAAAAATGCCGGGCGCAACTTCATTGGCGCTGGCGTAGGCATCCTTCACCATTTCAAGTTTTGCATCGAGATTGTCAATGTAATGAAGGGCGTGCGCCTCCGGAGTTCGGGGTAAGGTTGGCGAGCCAAAATCATACTGCCCGTGGTGGGAAGCAATGAGATGGAGGAGGTGAAGACGAACATCTTCACTATTTGGCTCCAATTCCCGCCAGTTATCCAAGGGGAGTTCGCGCCAAAGTTTGTTTACGAGTTCAAGGCCCAAAGGAATGTGCCCAAGCATTTCCCCATGAAGAAGGTGGAGTTGATTGAAGCCACTTTCAGGGTAGGTGTTTTCCCAGAGCTTGCCGCAGTCGTGAAAGAGGACTCCAGACACGATGAGGTCACGATTGAGTTCGTGGTAAACCGAGCACACAGCCGTGGCACTCCGCATCATTTGGGCGACATGTTCGACCAGTCCGCCTCGTCGGGCATGGTGATTTCTCCGGGCCGCCCCGGTGCGACGGAAGCGCTTGCCAAACTGGGAAATGAATTCGTCATTCAGCGTCTTCAATCTTGGGTCGGTGACCTGCGAAAGCATTTTTAGGATGTCATCCCAGTCGGTGTCTTGCTTCTCACGGGTTTTTGGATCGCCCGCCAGGAATTCCGAGGTCTCTGATTCATTGAGGAAGCGGAACTTCCATCCCATGCCATCGACGCCGTATTGGTTTTGTGTCCACTGGCCATGTAAGTGAATCAGCGTTTCGGGATCCAGTTCGCAAGCGGCGTCAAACTGAGGATGATTATTCCACACCTTCAATGTGAGATTTCCGGTGGAGTCGGCAATGGTCCATTCGAGAAACGGCTTACCTCCCTTGGTTTCCCGTTGCTTGATCGCTTGCAGTTGTGCGCAAAAGGAGGCTTCGAGTGGGCTCTCGCTCGTGGTGGAAAGGAGTTCGCTAATAGACATGGTTCAGCAAAGCCGAATCATGTCCTTCATCGACTGAATCCAAAGAAAAAAAAGGCCTCTCGTCGAATATCGGAAGCGCCCGTCGTCAGTGAATTTGATTAAGCCACACTTTTCATTGTGCTGAATCTGTTGGCGCATCTCTTTCTCGATTTGATCGACGACATGGTCGGGGTCGGGAATGAGAAGATCATTGGTGGTCAGCTTTTTCCGGGCCAAGTGCTTTAAATGATCGTGATAGATCAACTCAAAACGATTTTTCTCACAGGGCAAATGGGCCCACTGGGAATTAGGACCCTTCTTGAGCGTTGGGGAGAACGGGTAATTGGTAGTGTGGATAATCTTACCGGAACTGGTTCGAGAAGTAATGGTCACGAAAGCAAAAGCGACATTTCCATGTTCGCACAGGCAGACCGAGGCGATGGCTTTGGCTTCGGCATGCCAGAAGATGCGGAAGTATTGCTGCATCCCGGCCCAGTCCCACCCGCTGTCGGCAATGTGCTCAAAATCGGCCTCTTCAATTTCATTAATCATGCGGGCAGCATTGGGAAAGTGATCTTCGCGAGGGGCATTCCGGAATTTGAGACGATTATCGAGTGGAAGGCGGAGGCTTCTGATGCGGGTCAGGAGGTCGACCCATGGAAGAAGGAACCAAAACACTACCCCGATGAGTCCGGCCCACCAACAACCGAAAAGAAAGAAGAAGGTGAGGAAAGAGGCCACCAGGAAGGTCAGGGCACCCAACTTGCGGAAGAAAAGGGTCCGACATGAGCGCAATGCTACCCCGATGATCAAGCAGGCCAGGACAATAAGAAACTCGCGCATGTTATTGGGGAAAAACCGAGTGGTTCAATGAGGACTCAGAAGTTTTGCCTAGATTTCAGAAATTTCCAGTGGTTTAACGGCTTCTCTTGCGAAAAGGCGTCTTTTTTTTAAAGTCGCCCCATGGCGATCGAACCATTCGAAGGCATTTGGCCTCAAATCCCTGATTCCGTTTTCGTAGCAGCCAGTGCTGATGTTGTCGGAAGGGTGACTCTGGAGGAGGAATCTAGTATCTGGTATAACGCTACTCTTCGCGGTGACATTAACGAAATCAGCATTGGCCCCAAAAGTAACGTGCAGGACAATGCTGTGATCCATCTCGCCGACGACTATGGGTGCCACGTCGGGGAATTGGTGACAGTGGGGCATAGCGCGATTCTTCATGCCTGCACAGTCAAAGACGAAGTCTTAGTGGGAATGGGGGCTTGCGTGCTTGATGGTTGTGTTGTGGGAGAGCGTTCTATCATCGGAGCAAACGCACTGGTGACCGGAGGGACAATTATTCCACCCGGATCACTCGTCCTTGGAAGCCCCGCTAAGGTTGTCAAAACCCTCGATCGCAAAGATCAGGGAGAGATCAAGAAATGGGCCGAGAAATACGTCGGGAATGCCAAGAAGTTTCTGGCCCGCAAGTTTTAGCGGTTGATCCATTCTTTCTTGGCGATCAAAGCGCTGGCGTAGGCAGCCATTCCTTCTTTCCTCCCAACAAAGCCCATCGTCTCATTAGTGGTGGCTTTGATGCCGACCTGCCCGGGATCGATATCGAGTGCTTCTGCGATCTTTGCTTTCATCGCTTCGGCGTGAGGAAGTACCTTGGGCGCTTCTGCCACCAAAGAGGAGTCAACATTCATCAGTTGATATTTGTGCTCCTCACAAAGCTCGCGGCATTTTTCAAGGATACGCAGCGAGCAAATGTCCTTGCAGGACTCATCGCCGGGAGGGAAGTAGTAGCCAATATCGGGTAATCCGAGCGCGCCGAGAATGGAGTCGGCAATGGCATGACTCAAAACATCGGCGTCCGAGTGGCCATCGAGCCCGTGAGTGTGTGGGATTTCCACGCCACCCAGAATCAAAGGGCGACCTTCGGCAAATTGGTGGACGTCGTATCCAATTCCAGTACGAATCATAAGATTTCCTCGATTGGGATTTTTCCGTTGGAGGCCACGATGGAATAGACATCGGGATTGTCGGAGTGGGGAACCAGGTCGACTTTTCCTCCCGTGGCCTCAACCATCAGTTGTCCAGCCGCGATGTCCCAAAGAGAGATGCGGGATTCGATATAAGCATCGAGTCGACCACAAGAGATATAGGCCATGCCCAGAGCTGCTGATCCCATCATGCGCATCTTGCGCGCACGGAGGGAGCCTCTCTTAAATCGTTCCAGGCCGGAGGTCATCGCTTCCTCGTCCTTTCCGCAACCGACGAAGAGGATCGACTCTTCGAGTTTCTCGCGGGAACTCACTTCGGCCGGTTCTCCATTGAGGAGCATCGCGCCGCCTTTTTCGACGGTCCATAGCTCGTCGACCATCGGATCGTAAATGACCCCGAGAACCAATTCCTCACTGACGCGTTTGGCGATCGAGATACAGAAATGAGGGATACTGTAGAAAAAGTTCACCGTGCCATCGATTGGGTCAACGATCCACTGATGGTCGGATGATTGATCTCCTGCCAGACCTTCTTCACCATAAATGGCGTGGGTAGGGAATTCCTTGAGGATGATTTCGGTAATGAGATCCTGGGATTCCCGGTCAAGTGCCAGTTTTAAGTCGTGATGGTGGGCCTCATCGACATCCTTGGGCCGATTGAAATTGGCGCGAAGCATCTTGCCCACTTCCTTGGCTGCGTGGACGGCGGTTTCTAGTTCAGTCACGGGGGGAGATTGCCTCAAAGGATTGTAGATGCGAAGCTTTTCTCTAGAGTTGTTCGATGACCTCCACAAGGTTGTAGGCGAGGTGCTTCTTGCTATTCTGGGGTAAAGCCTCTGATCGATCCGTGTAGACCAGAGTGACTTCGTTTTCAGAGGAATCGAATCCGATGTCTTTTCGGGAGACGTCATTGGCGATGATCAGGTCGCAACCTTTGCGGGTGCATTTTCCACGGGCGTTTTCTTCGACGTTTTCCGTTTCCGCAGCGAAACCAACGAGAGTTCCCTTGAAGCCCATGACTTCGCGGGCTGCCCCAAGGACATCCTTGGTCTTCTTGAGAGTGAGAGTGAGAGTGAGTTCGTCGCCGGATTTTTTGATTTTTTGGTCGGCAACAGTCACCGGAGTGTAGTCTGCAACGGCCGCAGCAAAGATCGCGATGTCCATGCGGCCAATTTGCGATTTCACCGCTTGATAAAGGTCGTCGGCGCTTTCGATCGGGATGAAATCCACCCCTTCGGGAATGTCGAGCGAAGTGGGCCCGGAGATCAGGAGGACGGAATGACCCCGTTTCTGCGCAGCCTCCGCCAATGCATACCCCATCTTTCCGGATGAACGATTCGTCAGGTAGCGAGCAGGATCGATGGGTTCCCGGGTGGGACCGGCCGTGATGAGGACTTTCATGGAAGGGCAAATCTTGGGCGAGAAGGGCGGGAGAACAAGCCTTCGTCTTTCGGATCTCTCGTTTGTTGTGGCGGATTCTCGATGAGGGCGTGAATCTTGCCGAAATTTGATTGCCAATTCGGCGGGACGGTGATTTCTTCGCGCCGAGCGCGCGTGGCGGAATTGGTAGACGCGCATGATTCAGGTTCATGTGGGGGCAACCCCGTGGAGGTTCGATTCCTCTCGCGCGCACCACCCCAACGAATGGGTTCAAGGTGGTCAATTTGAAGCTCTTTTTGGGGTCAGTCAGTGCTCCAGACTTCTGTTTTCACTGAAAGGCGGGGTAGGTTTTTTTTGATGGGATTTGCTGGAAAACAGGACTTTGTGAAAAAATTCACAAAGTGGTTGAGGCCGGCGCAGGGACGGGTATTGTCCTTCCCGACGCCATGGTGGAAGAAAATCTCACTGTCTCACACGCCGCTTACGATTCTAAGATCGAGGGCAATATCATTTTTACGCGCGTAGACGCCGCGATTAATTGGATGCGCAAGAATTCACTCTGGCCCATGCCGATGGGATTGGCGTGCTGCGCGATCGAACTAATGGCGACGGCGTCGTCCCGTTTTGACATTTCCCGCTTCGGAGCGGAAGTCATGCGCTTTTCACCGCGTCAGGCCGATGTGATGATCGTAGCCGGCACGGTAACCTACAAAATGGCGCTGGCGGTGAAGCGGATCTGGGATCAGATGCCCGAACCCAAGTGGTGCATCGCAATGGGCGCCTGTGCTTCCAGTGGTGGCATGTATCGCAGCTACGCAGTGCTTCAGGGAATTGACCGGCTCATTCCGGTTGATGTCTATATTTCGGGTTGTCCGCCACGCCCGGAGGCCTTAATTGAAGGTCTTCTCAAATTGCAGGATAAGATTGATGAGGAAGAGTCATTGATGGCTCAGAAGAAGGACCCCGTGCACAAACCGATCAACGCTTAATTGAGATGAGTCTAGCGGAAGATATCAGAGCGACTGGAATTCAGGATTCCGTTGAATTTCGAGGCGAGACCACCGTGACGGTTGGTCTGAGCCGATTAAAGCAGACCCTCGAGAAGTTTGCGGAGCTGGGCTATGAGCTTTTGTTGGACATATCGAGTGTCGATCATATGGGCGAGACTCCTCGTTTCGAGATGGTTTATGAATTGGCAACGCTCGATGATTCGAAGCATGTTCGTGTGAAGGCCAGGGTGGCCGAGGATGTTGAGGTTCCCAGTGCGGTGAGCATTTGGAAAACAGCCAACTGGCACGAACGTGAGGTTTACGACATGATGGGGATCAAATTCAAAGGTCATCCCCAGATGGAACGTATTTTGATGTGGGAAGGCTTCCCACATTTTCCATTGCGGAAAGATTTCCCGCTCGCTGGAAAAGAGAGCGAGATGCCTGACGTGGCCTTCAGTGGCGTTGCTCCGCTGGAAGGTGGTCCGTTTGTGACCAGTCCCGGAAGCACTCGTGAGAGTGGCGAGCCACGGGCTAAGGGGGAGAGCTAGGGGGCGTCAGTCTTGAATACTGAACGCTTAGCTGTCTGTTTTTAAGCGTTACAGGCGGAAGAAGGATTCCACGACCTCCTCGGTTTCCTGGATTAGGGATTCCAAAGAGATATTTCGCTGAGAGGCGATCGCTTCAGCGGTGTGTCGGGTGTAGGCTGGTTCACAGCGTTTGCCGCGATGGGGAACGGGGGAGAGATAGGGGGAGTCGGTTTCTAACATGAAGGAACCAGAGGGAGCGGCTTTGACGGTGTCGACAACGGCCTCGGCTTTCTTGAAGGTGGCGATGCCTGTGAAGGAGATGAGTCCTCCGGTGGCGAAGACGCGCTCGGCAAGTTCCGGTGGGCCGGGAAAACAGTGGAAGACAGCGCGAACGTCCTTGGCGTATTCTGCGTAGATGCCCAAGGCGTCATCGAAGCTGGCGGTGCCAGATTTGTCGCGGGTATGAATGACGACATTAAGTTGGGCCGCTTTGGCTAATTCGAAATGACGTCGGAGGAAGTCGCGCTGACGTGCGTGGTAGTCTTCGTCGCTATGTCCGTCGGGCGCGGGATGGAAGTAATCGAGGCCGGTTTCACCAATCGCTACGACTTTAGAGTCATCGAGGTGCGGCTCGATGAGTTTCTCGAAGTCGTCGGGCGCATTGTGGACATCGCAGGGATGGATGCCAATGCAGGCGGAGACTTCGGGATGCTCGCGGGCGATAAGGAGATTGATCATGAGATCATCCGGAGCAGTAGCGAGGGTGATCATACGATTGACGCCGTGATCCTTCGCGCGCCCGATGATCTCCGGAATTTCCTCGGGCGCAAATTTGTAAGAGCCAAGGTGGCAATGCGAGTCGGTCATGGATGATGATTAGCCTTCGAGGATATACGGCTTGTGTGGTAAAGGATCTTCGCCACACAGGATGCAGATCTTATTGGAGGAGTTGCAATTTTCCCCACAGCGTTGGCAGGCAAAAATCAGTTGGCTGATTTCGCCATCAACTTTGCCGTCCCGGCTGTCAACTCCGGTAACCTTGGCGCGGAGTTCAGAGTCGCTTAGACCGATTTGCCCGCGGAGCCCCCCCCACATCGACTGGCAAAGAAAAGTTAAGTGTTCGATTTGCCTTTGATGGGTAAGAAGTTCCCGGGCAACAATTTCGGAATGTCTGAAAGGTTTCTCACTGTCCTCACGGGCGCTGGAAAGGAGCCAACCTTCCCTTTGATTTTGGGTGCCGCTGATGAACTCGAACATTATTGTTAACTCTGAAGGTAAGTCTTCTCTTTGCTAGAGATTGCATATGGCACGAAGAGGATCGCCGCAGCGAGCATTAGGCCTGTGAAAAACCAATAGTAGGCCGGGCCTTCCAACTTCGGTTGCCCTCCGGTATAGGCAGTAGTTGAGATGGGCGAATCTGAATCAGAGGCTTTATCAGTCACGCCAAGCAGTTCCTTGCGTTTTTCCAGCCAAGTTTTCTTGGATGATTTTTCTTCGGAAGGAAGAGTTTTATCTGGGCCTTCGATGATATAGCCAAGGTCCCATTTGGTCCCTTGTTCTTTGTCCGGACCAATGCTGGTGATGCGAGCGGTTCGAGAGGCAAGTCGAGTATAAGTGATCTGAGATCCCCATTTGTCGGTGAAGCCAGAAAGTAGTGACTGAGCTTCTTCAGTAGTTGGTAAAACAAGATCATTTTCTTCAGCCCAAGAGGTGATGGCTCTCGTTGCCTGATCGATTTTTTCTTGGTCAGGGAGTTGTCGTTTGGTTGTCTTTCCCTCTTTCCGGGTGATGACGATATCGTCGCCGCTACCAATTTTCTCATCAAATCCCGGGTGAGTGTGCTCTCCGTCTCCGAGTTCCTCTGCAAAAGCAACGACGGGATCGTCGACTTGAATCACCGAGTTTACAAACTCGGTGATTTGGTTTCCGAAAGATACCGAAAGTAAAAAGATCGCCATGATGAGCGATTTCATGTTTCGAGGAGCTTGAGTGTAAGAATACTCAAGACAAACGATGGAAACCATCACTTCAGCAGCTGTGAGAATCAAGTAAGCAAGAAATTGCCATCCGATATTTGGTGTGTGTCCTTCAGAAATTGAAACCTGAATAAGGGCAATGATCGCGAATGAAATAACGGTAATAAAGAGGCCGGCCCCGATCTTCCGGAGGGAAGTAAGCTTAATGTATTTCCCAAGTGTTGGGTAAATAACAAAGGTGAATAGCGGAACGAGCGTGAGAATGAGGACGGAGTTGATCGATTGAATTTGTGAGGGGAGCCAATCAATGACGAGGTGTCGGTCCATGTCCTGAGATTGAAAAATCCAGGAAGATCCAGTCTGGTCAAAAAGTGCCCAAAAGAATGCTACGAAGAAATAGAGAGGAAGAAGACGAAGGATGACTCCCAGGCCTTCCTTGGAGCAAAGCTCTCTCTTGAATTTTTCGCGATCAGGTTGGACATGGATAAATTTCCTCCGACCCAACCAGAAGAAGACAGTGGCCAGAGCCATAAGAATACCCGGGATGCCAAAGGCTACATGGGGGCCGTGCCATTCCAAGAGCCAAGGAGTGGCAAGCATGGACATGAATGCTCCAAGATTGATAGAAAAATAGAACCAATTGAAAACTTTGGTGAGTAGGTGTTGATTCGACTTGCCGAACTGATCTCCGACATGAGCTGAGACGCAGGGTTTGATCCCGCCTGATCCCAGACAAATCAGGGCAAGTCCTGCAAAAAGCCACCAACCTGCGGAGCCAGTAATTCCCATCAGGGCGAGGCAGGCATGTCCGACGCAATAGACAATGCTTAGCCAAATAATGACTCGATACTTACCGAAAAAGAAGTCAGCCAATAGAGCGCCTAAGAAAGGCGTTGCATAAACCCACTTGTTAAACTTGTGGTAATTTTCACTAGCGACAACTTCGGACATCTGCTCGGTCGGGGCATCGCCCATCAGCCAGAGATACTGCACCATAAAGATGGAGAGGATTGCTTTCATTCCGTAGAATGAAAATCGCTCGGCGGCTTCGTTGGCGATAATGTAAGGAATGCCTCCCGGCATTCCTTCGGTGTCGGTCGGGGTGGAGCGGTATTCTGAACTCAAAATGGTGAAATGCGGTTGCAGGGCATTTCAGACGATCAGAGCGCTGGGTCAATGATCGATTACCACTCAATCGCGGCCGCGGCCCAGGTGAGCCCTGCTCCAAAGGCGACCATGACGACTTTATCGCCTTTTTTGATCTCGCCGGTGCGATGGGCTTCGTCGAGGGCAATGGCGATGGCGGCCGCCGAGGTATTGCCGTATTTGTGGAGATTAACGAAAACCCGGTCGTTGGGGACATCAAGACGGCTGGCGATGGCATCGATGATGCGGAGATTCGCCTGATGGGGAATGACGATGGAAATGTCCTCAGCTTGAAGTCCCGCCCGCTCGATGACGGTATTAGCCGAATTTTTCATTCGGGTGACCGCGTGCTTAAAGACTTCCTTTCCGAGCATGGCCAGAGTCGCGAGACGCTCACCGGCATTATCGATCGTGATGGGGCATGCGGAACCTCCGCCGGGGATGTTGAGAAGGTGGGTTTGTTTTCCGTCGGTGCCAATATCGGTGGCGAGGATGCGTCCTTCGCCTTTATCGGCAGCGCGGAGAACCGCTGCGCCTGCTCCGTCGCCAAAAAGAACGCAGGTGGTGCGATCCTCCCAGTTGACGAAGGATGATAGTTTTTCAGCTCCGATAATGAGAGCGTTCTTAAAAGATCCGGATTCAATGAGATTCTTGGCCAGTTTCATGGCGTAGAGAAATCCGGAGCAAGCTGCGGAGACATCGAAGGCGACGGCTTTGTGGGAGCCAAGTTGTTGTTGGACGTAACAGGCTGTCGCCGGAGTGAGGGTATCAGGGGTGATGGTGGCCACGATGATGAGTTCGACATCTTCAGCGGTGATGTTGGCTTGCTCGAGTGCTCTCCCGGCGGCCTTCGAGGCCAGGTGGGAAGTATGCTCGTCGTCAGCGGCAATGCGTCGTGCCTTAATCCCGGTGCGGGTAACGATCCATTCGTCGGAAGTGTCGACAAACTTGGAGAGTTCGTCATTGGTGAGAATTTTTTCAGGGAGATAGCTTCCTGTTCCTGCGATGGTGACGCCGTGACTCATTGCCGGAGTGAAAGTCAGGATGGCCGCTCCCGCAAGTCTCGAAAAATAAGTATTTAAGGTATCTTGCGGGATTTGGAATGAGGCGTAAGCTGACGCATGACGATTGAGTGCTCCGGAAGAAGCTGCCAGGCCCCAGATTGGATGGGCCCTGTGCTCAAATTGGCGGGAGTATACAATATTCTCTTTGGAATTTGGGTCATTGGCTGGCCGGGGGAGTGGTTTCGGCTCTCAGGGATGGAGGCGCCCCGGTATTTATTCCTCTGGCAATGTATCGGGATGATTGTGGGGGTCTATGGAATAGGCTATCTTGTCGCTTCGAGAGCTCCTTACAAGCATTGGCCGATCGTGCTGGTTGGGTTTTTAGGGAAGGTTTTTGGTCCAATTGGCTTTTTTTACATGGCGTTTCAAGGGGAGATTCCTTGGCAGGCGGGTTGGATAAACCTGTTTAACGACGTGATCTGGTTGGTTCCGTTCGCGATGATTCTCTGGGGAGTGGTTCGACTCGCCGTCGGAAGACCGGTTGATGGGGCGCCCTTGAGCGAGGAGGTAGCGATGACCTCATTTCGCCTCTCCAGCGGAGAATCGCTTGTCGAGGCCTCGAAAGAGCGGACTTTGGCTGTCGTCTTTCTCCGGCATTTTGGCTGCACCTTTACCCGTCAATTCCTCCGAGGACTGGAAGAAATGCATGCGCGATCAAAAGAAGAAGGAGCACGGCTTGTTTTGGTTCACATGCTCGAAGAAGGAGACGAGCTCCCTTATGTGAAAAACGAAGGAGTGGCTCGGATTGCCGATCCGTGGTGCGATCTTTACCGGGCCTTTGGGCTTGGAAAGGGTGGTTTCTGGGACCTTTTCGGTCCGCAAGTAATGTATCGAGGTGCCGTGGCCTTTTTCAGGGGATGCGGAGTTGGTTTGATCCGAGGTGATGGCCTTCAAATGCCGGGGGCCTTCCTGGTCAAAAATGGGCGAATCCTGCGGTCCCAGGTCGCTCGCAATGCATCGGATATGCCCAGGGTCGGCGGTCTCTTCGGTGAGGCTTAACCAGCCATCAAGCGAGGCATCCGGGGCAGTTTTGCACCTGGTGCTTTGGAGCAACTTCGAAAAGTTGGGGGGCCTCATTAGTGAGGCACTGACTGGCGTCGCCCAGGGTGTTTCGCTCTTGAAAGGAACAGGACTTGGGAGGCTCGGAAAGATTGGGCGGTAATCCCGGAATGGTGTAGAGCTTGTCGCCTTTCTCGTGCGTTGAGGGGATGCTTTTCAGGAGCGCTCGGGTGTAGGCGTGACGGGGACGGGCAAAGAGGTCATCGGAGGCGGCGGATTCCACGATGCGTCCGGCATACATGACATTGACCTGATCGCAGCTTTGCGACACGACGGCGAGGTCGTGGGTGACAAGGATGACGGCGGTGCCAAGTTTTTCCTGCCGATCTTTGATGAGATCGAGAACTTGCTTTTGCACCGTCACGTCAAGTGCGGTAGTCGGTTCGTCGGCAATGAGGATTTCCGGACGGGTGATGAGGGCCATCGCGATCATGACGCGCTGGCGCATCCCGCCGGAGAATTCGTGGGGATAGGACTTAATACGCTTTTCTGGTTCGGGAATCCCAACTTCAGCGAGCGCATCGATCGCTTTGTGGAGAGCTTCCTTGCCTTTGATCCCCTCGTGAATCTCGAGCGGTTCGGTGAGTTGCTTCGAGATCTTCAGGTAGGGATTGAGCGAGGTCATGGGATCCTGGAAGATCATCGATATTCTCTTTCCGCGAATCTTTCGGAGTTCCTTGTCCTTGGCTTGAAGAAGATCGGTCCCCTCGAAGAGAGCTTTGCCCGAGTGGATTTTTCCCGGGGGCTGTGGGATGAGCCCAAGAAGAGAATAACAGGTGACCGATTTTCCAGAGCCGGATTCGCCGACGATGCCAAGAGATTGGCCTTTTTCGAGTGAGAAGGAAACATCCTCAACGGCATGAACGATGCCGTTTCGGGTATGAAAACGAGTGGTGAGATTCTGGACGTCGAGCAGAGGCATGGCGTTTCCTAAACCCTGTCCTTTTGAGAGCGGGAACGGAAGGACAAAGGAATGGGGAGTCCGTCAGTGGGGTGTTTTTCCTGAATAATGTTGGTCAGGTAATTCGCGAATGATTCTACCACGAGTTGCTTGTTGTTTACGAAAAGCACGTATTCCGGGACAGGGATACTCTGGTAGCGATCGTTGACGGCGGTGGTGGCGTAGAAGAGCTTGAGGCGCTTACGGTGGCGTTTGTGCTCGGGTGGAGGGTTCTTGATAAAGGCGTCCTGGAGGAGGCGGTTGAGCTGGCCGGTGCCAATGACCTCCTGGGCATTATCGCGAATGCGGGTGATTGTTTTGAAGATGTGCTGAATAGCGTGGCCTTTCATGGCCGATACACAGACAAAGGGAGCGTATTTCAGGAAGAAGAGCTCGTTGCGGATATGCTCTTCGGCATTCTCGATACGGGCCGATTTGGAAGCATCTGGATGATAGAGATCGAACTTGTTGGCGATGATCAGGCAGGGCTTCTTTTCATCCTGAATCATCCGGGCGATCTTACGATCCTGCGCGGCGACGCCTTCGGCAAGATCGACAACCAAGAGGCAAATGTCAGCGCGACGAATTGATCGCTCACTGCGCATCGCGGAAAATACTTCCACTGAATCCGCCATGCTTGAGCGTTTCCGGAGTCCCGCGGTGTCGATGAGGTTATGTTTTTCTCCTTCCCAAACGTAAGGGATGTCAACGGCGTCGCGGGTTGTTCCGGCGACATTGGAAACCATGGTTCGCTCGTCTTTAAGGATTGCGTTGATGAGAGATGATTTTCCGGCGTTGGGTTTTCCGACGACTGCGATCTTAAGTCCATCGGAGAGATCTTCATCGGATTCTTCGAGTTCCCGCGCTTCGAGTTGGGAGAGGTTTTCGTCGATGGATTCCAGAAGAGTATCCATGCCTCGACCATGCTCGGCTGAAGTGGGAATTCCGGTGCCAAATCCAAGGCGGGCAAAATCACTTCCAGCGTCATCGTGGTCCGCGCTGTCCGCTTTGTTAAGAACGAGAATCACTTTGGAGCTGGCCTTTCGAAGAAGTTTGGAGACTTGTTCGTCAATGGGGTTGATCCCGGCGCGGGCATCAACGACGAAAATAATGGCGTCAGCGGAATCCATCGCGATGCGAGCCTCGATGGTGACCTGATCGGCAAATCCGTCGTCATCGAACGCCCCGATACCACCGGTGTCGATGAGTTCACAGGGAGACTCAGTGCCCGTGCAAGTCGCGGCAATACGATCCCGCGTGACTCCGGGCATATTGTGTACGATGGCAATGCGACGTCCCACAAGGCGGTTGAAAAGTGCGGATTTTCCGACGTTGGGACGTCCAACGATGGCGACTTGGAATGGGCTGACTGGCATTGCTTGAAGATGTTAGGCGCTTCCACGCTGGCGCTCGACATTGGCGCCGAGTTGAAGCAGTTTTTCGTCGATCATCTCGTAGCCGCGATCGATATGGTAGAGGCGATTGATTTCGGTCACACCGTCCGCAGTCAGGGCTGCGAGAACAAGCGCGGCTGAAGCGCGGAGATCGGAGGCCATGACCGGGGCGCCACTCAGACTGGTAACACCATGAATGATAGCGCGACCATTATCGACCTGAATGTCCGCACCCATGCGATTGAGTTCGGCGCAATGCATAAAGCGCTGTGGGAAGATGGTGTCTTCCACAATCGAGATGCCCGGAGTCGTCGCAAACATGGCAGTAAATTGGGCCTGCATATCGGTGGGGAATCCGGGGTGAGGGGCGGTGGTGATTTGGCATCCCTTGGCGGTGTCACCTCTGGAAACGCTCACGGAAGTTCCGCAGTCGGAGAATCTTACGAGGTGACCAGATTCGCGGAGTTTCTCGGTCGCGCCGAGTAGTTGATCCTTGCGGACCCGATTGAGGATAATCCCACTCTCGCTGGCCATTGAGCCGGCGACCATGAACGTCCCTGCTTCGATACGGTCGGGGATGACAGTATGATGGGTTCCGCCAAGTGAGGTAACTCCCTCGATAGTGATTTGCCGGGTTCCCGCGCCCGTGATTTTGGCGCCCATGCTGTTGAGGAAATCGGCAAGATCGACGACCTCCGGTTCACAGGCAGCGGATTCGATGGTGGTCGTTCCTTGGGCAAGAACGGCAGCCATCATGAGATTGTCCGTTCCGAGAACGGTAGGGCCGTGCTTTCCGCGAAGGTCTACGTGCTGTCCCTTGAGGCCGCTCCCAGCCTCAATAATCATATTGCCGCCTTCGGTGTCTATCTGGGCCCCGATGGCTTTGAGGCCCTTTAAATGCAGATCGATGGGGCGGTCCCCAATCACGCACCCGCCGGGCATCGAGACGCTGGCTCGTCCCAGTCGGGCGATGAGTGGGCCCATCACGCAAATGGAGGCGCGCATCTTACGCACGATCTCATAGGGCGCTTCAGAAATAATATTGGCTGCGGTGATTTTGACAGTGCCGCTGTAACGCTCGACCTCGCAACCGAGGGCGCTGAGGATTTGCAGCATATAGTTGGTATCGGAAACATCGGGGACGCGCTCGATGATCACCTGCTGATCGGTCAGCAAGGAAGCGGCGAGGATGGGGAGGGAGGCATTCTTGGAACCGGAAATATTGATCGATCCGGTAAGCTTAGAGCCGCCATGAACAATGAGTTTATCCATAGAACAGTGTTAGCGAGGGGGGTTGGGTGACGGGTTTAGGGCTTTCGTGCAAGTGGAAAGCGCTTGATTCCACACAGGTCTTCCCGGACTTCGACGTCGTCCAGTCCGGCCTTTCGCAGAAGTTCGGCAACTACCTCGCCTTGCTGATGCCCGACTTCCAGTGCAACGACTCCCTTGGGGCTGAGATAATTGAGGCATTCGCAGGAAAAGCGTCGCAAGAGATCAAGTCCGTCTTCGCCGCTGAAAAGAGCCATTTCCGGGTCGTGCAGCACTTCTGGCTCGAGGGAATCCCGCTCGGTCTCAGGAATGTAGGGGAGATTGGCGACGATCAGGTCGAAGACTCCGTCGATTTCGTTGAAAAGATCACTCTGTATGAACTCGGCTGGGATCTCGTGAGTCTCGGCGTTCTCCCTTGAGAGACTGAGAGCATCTGTGGATAAGTCCGCCAAAACGAGTTGTTCACAACTTGTTCCCAGCTTGTTCACGATACTCAGCCCGAGGACGCCAGAGCCGCATCCCAGGTCGAGGATCCGCGCGGGTTTGGGGAAATCAAGCCCAAGAGCGATCTCGACGAGTTCCTCGGTTTCTGGGCGGGGGATCAATGCCCGGTGGTCACACTGAAAATCGAGATGATGGAAGCTCACATTCCCGTTTAAGTGTTGCAGGGGAGTGTTTTGACCTCTTAATTTCAGTTTTTCTCGTAACTGAATAATTTGCGTTTCCTCGAGCGGCTGGTCGAAGCGGAGATAGAGATCCATCCGCTTCAATCCCAGTTCGTGAGCTACGAGAAGCTCCATATTGAGCCGGGCGTCCTTGATGCCCTTATTCTCCAGAAATTGGGCTCCTTTCTCTAAAACATCGAGGATCGTCGTCATTCAAATAGCCTGTGGATAAATTGTGAATAACTAGAGAACAAGGTGGGGAAGAGCTAGGAAATCTCCTCCTCCGCAAGACGTTGCTCCATCTCTGCTTTTTGCAGGTGGTCGGTGAACTCGTTGATCTCACCGTTCATAATTCCCTCCATATTGTGGGAAGTGTGATTGATTCGATGATCGGTGACGCGGGATTGCGGAAAATTGTAGGTGCGAATCTTCTCTGAACGGTCTCCCGATCCCACGAGAGACTTACGTTGGGCCGAGTAGCTATCTTGTGCTTCGCGTTGCGCGATTTCGAAGAGCTTCGCGCGGAGAATCTCGAGGCCTAGAGCTTTGTTCTGGGTTTGGGAGCGTCCGTCTTGACACTTTACTTGGAGGCCGGTGGGTAGGTAGGTGATTTGGACGGCGGAATCGGTGGTGTTGACGTGCTGTCCGCCGGAGCCACCGGAGCGGGTGGCTTGAATGTGGAGGTCCTCTGGGCGGAGTTGGAAGTCGATCTCTTCGGCTTCGGGGAGTACCGCGACGGTAACTGTCGAGGTGTGGATTCGGCCCTGGGTCTCAGTGGCTGGAACCCGCTGAACCCGATGAACACCGGACTCGTATTTTAGGAAGCGGAAAACCTCTTCACCTGTGACCTTGAGAATGACCTCTTTGTATCCGCCGACGTCGGAAGGGCTGCTCCCGAGGTGTTCACATTTCCAGCCTCTCCCTTCGGTGTAGCGTTGGTAGAGCTTCATCAGCTCGCCAGCAAAGAGAGAGGCTTCGTCACCACCGGCGCCCGCCCGGATTTCCAGTAAAGCATCACGATCCTCGGTAGGGTCGCTGGGAAGAAGGGCATACTGAACGTCTTGAGCGAGTTGAACATAGCGCTCGCGGAGTGGCCCGAGTTCCTCCTCAGCCATCTCGGCAAACTCTTCGTCGCCTTCCTTGAGAAGTTCCTCGTTCCCGGCGATTTCCTTTTCGGTTTGCTTGTATTCGTCCCAGAAGGCGATGAGCTTTTTGAGGTTCCGGTGTTCCCTCATGTAATTGGCCGAGGTCTTCTGATCGTTGAAGAATTCGGGGTCGCCCATGAGCGTTTCGATTTCAACGAGACGCTGGCTTCGTATTTCAATGAGTGGGGCGTAATCCATGAACGGGAGGAAACTCACGATTTCCACCCCCAAGGTCAAGGAAAGCGTGTCTTTGTTGAAAATAAGCCTGAGTTAAAAATTCCTGCCGGAAATGTCATTTCGGCCTTGCATGAAATCCGCTCGGAGACTAATTCTCCGCCGCGCGTGCGCAAGTGCGGGTAGAGCGCCAGTCCCATGGTGTAATTGGTAACACAGCTGATTTTGGTTCAGTCATTCAAGGTTCGAGTCCTTGTGGGACTGCCACTCCCTCTAACAGGTTGAGTGGCTTACTTGATGAATTTGATGGAGACTAGATAGTCGAAATGTTCTCCGTTGGTCGCTTTGATCGTTCCGATGATTCCTAGTACAAATGATCCAATGATCAGGATGCCGAATACCGGGATGGCGAGGATGAGCCCAAGACCTAGGGTGAATACACCAATAAGAATGGTGAGAATCGCGCATGCTCCATAATAGATGAGCATGGAAATCTGAAAGTTTAAGGATTCCCGGGAATGACGTTCAAGAAAGGCAGATTGAATAGTGTTGGTTTGCTGGATGAGCAGGGGGCCAAGAAAGCCAAGGATGCCCAATCCTGTTACCATGGCCAGAACTGGAATGAGATGACACCACATGGAAAGATTCACCTCGGTTCGCGTGAGACCGGAAGGGTGTAACAGAGGCTGGGGAGGTGTTGGGTTTTGAGGAGGGGTTTCCATAAGACGAAGGTATTTAGTTGTTAATAAATTTCACTAAATCGAGGCGCATTTTTTCCAAGTCCGGTTGATTGAGATAGAACATGTGTCCCGCTTCATACCAAGCATACTCGATTGCTTTGCGTCGTGCCTCTGGAATTCGGAAGAGGTGATCCACACTATACTGCATTCCCGAAGCCGGAGTGGCGAAGTCTCCGTAGCCAACCATGACGAGGACGCGGAGATTGGGGTTTTCCCTCAGAGCGTTTTCCAGCGGAGAGCTCATGTTGAGGACGCGGTTATTTGAATTCCAGTCCCAAGGGTGCACATCACCAGTAAGGATTTTGTAGGGATGGTGTCCTTGCCAATTGAGAGTGCGGCTGAGGTAGTCGTTCATCCCGGTGGCAAAAGCGCCATAAACAACAGAGTAAGACGGGTCGTATCCGGCATAGTCGCTGTCCTGGGAAATCGCAGGCCACGCGGTGCGGGCGTCAAAGCGTCCAATCACCTTGCCCTCGGAACGCAGAAGTTCTTTGCGGTAGCGGGTCGGGGAGAGGCGCAGGTTTGTTTCTAAAAAGAGTTCTGCTGGAAGTCCGGTGAACTTGGCGAGCTCTTTGGCGACGGCGGTTTTTTCGTCTTTGGAAATCGCAGCCCCTTTCAGCAGGGCGTTAGCGTAGTCCCCGTGGGCATAGGCACGGGCTTTTTCGACCAGTTCATTGCGGTCACCGGCAACTTTCTTGTGATAGTGAGAGATGCCGGCCATCGCAGGAAGGAAGATTTGATAGCTGAGATCATCGCCCCGCTGCGTGCGGAGAGTTCTGAAGTCCAGGAGTGAGGAAAGCATGACGACGCCATTCAATGTCATTCCGTGTTCGTTTTGAAGGTGCTCGGAAAGCCCGGCCGCGCGAATTCCCCCGTAGCTTTCGCCGAGGAGAAATTTTGGTGAGGCCCACCGGTCATTCTCGCTAACCCATCGCCTGATGAAGTCTCCGACAGATTTAATGTCGCCATTGACGCTATGGAATTCACCAGACTTGGTGTTACCAGCGGTCCGGGAGAAGCCGGTCGAGACGGGGTCGATGAAGACGAGGTCAACGAGATCGAGAATGGAATGGGGATTCTCGATAACGGCATTGGGTGGCGGCAGGGTCTGCGTGCCATCCTCTGTTGTGGGGACAATGCGCGGTCCCAGAGCTCCAAGGTGAAGCCAAACAGCTGAGGATCCGGGGCCGCCGTTGAAGGCGAACATGACAGGGCGTTTACTGCGGTCCTTGATGCCCAGACGCTCGTAGGAGACGTGGAAGATCGAGGCGCGATTTTCGTCTTTGGAATTTTTGAGAAGGAGATTGGCGGCAGTGGCGCGGTATTCGATTTTCTTACCGTCGATCGTGACGCTGTCCTGATGGGTGGCTTTGGTGATCTCCTCTTTTTGAGGGTCCTTCTTTTTCTCTTCATCTTGAGCGTGGAGAGGACAAAGGGAAAGGATTGCAATTAGGGCGAAGCGCATGCTGCGAGATTGAGGAAGATTTTGTGATGCGTATAGCAAGAAACAAAAATGTGGATAAAGAATGGCAAGAGGGGTTTTGAGCATTGCTTGGATCGGCCTGGCTAAAGCAATTGTCTCGGGATGACGCAAAATCGGGTTTGATTCCCGTCCGCCCCGCCCATTCTTTTAATGAGTAACGCCAAAAAGCGCTCCATTTCCTGACTCGCCCTGACAGGTCAACTTTCCAAGTGCACTCAGAGGTGAGCATCGCCAAACCTTCCCCAAAAGTAAGTCAACGCATCACCAAAGGAATCCAATCAGCTCCAATTTATCGGAAAGACTTTGCGGGAGATTGGTAGGAAAAATGGACTGAACAGAGTGAAGTGAATCGCAAATTCAGTCGTAGTTTTCAAAAACTCAAGA
>JAQWZU010000073.1 GCA_029253285.1 Akkermansiaceae bacterium
TGGTCGTCTCCAGTGGTCAGCAAGGGAAAAATCATCCTGACGGGGGCGCTTGAAAAAGGCGGAAAAACGCATCTGATGGTTCTGGCGCTCGACGAAAAAACAGGCGCAGATGTTTGGCAGACTTCCCTCTTCACTCCCGCTGAAAAGGAACTCTTAGCCCGTCATAGCAAAAACGGATTAGCGAGCGCTACTCCTGTGATCCGGGACGGAGTAATCTATGTACACTTCGGTCATATGGGAACTGCAGCCGTCAAGCTGGACGATGGAAAAGTAATCTGGAAAGAGCTATATTCCTACGAGCCCGTCCACGGAGGAGGAAGCTCTCCAATCTTGGTGGGGGATTTAATGGTCTTTAGTGCAGATGGTAAATCTGATCCCGTCCTTGTCGCTCTGAATGCCAAGACAGGAAAGCTCGTCTGGAAAACACCACGAACCTCCACCGTAAAACGGACGTTCTCCTTCGCAACCCCAGCGCTCGTGAAAGATGCCGGGCGTGATCTCATTATCAGCCCGGCCAGCGGGATGGTTGGCGCATACGACCCGAAGGACGGCAAAGAAGTCTGGAAAGTAAGCAACAAAGAAGGATGGTCTCTCGTTTCCAAGCCCGTCGTGATGGATGGCATGGTTTATACCTCAACAGGATTTGCGAAAGCCAATCTCCTGGCCATCAAACTTAATGGGGCCAAAGGCGAAGTCACCGACTCCAACCTAAAGTGGACCGCAAAGAAGGGCATCCCCAACACACCCTCCTTCATTGCAAGCGACGGAGTGCTCTACGTCCTCGACGACACCGGCGCGCTTACCTGCTTCGATGCCAAATCAGGAGATTCAAAGTGGCGCGAAAAGCTCCCGGGAAATTTCTCTTCCTCACCCATGCTCTCAGACGGCGCCCTCTACTGTGTGACCGAAGACGGGGTCTGTTACGTCGTCGAAGTCTCTCCAAAGGGAGGAAAGATCATTTTCCAGACGGACCTCGAAGAAAAAACCTTCGCTTCTCCGATCGTGGTAAATGAAGCCTTAATTCTTCGCTCCGAAAACCACCTCTACAAAATATCCGGGAATTAACCCCTTTCATCCACAACCAGCTAAAAAAGGTCCGCCGCAAAAGTGGATTCCCACATGACAAACATTGAAACCTCGCATTGGATGCTTGCTTAAAATGCTGTTTTCCGAACAATGCACCAGCCCCCTAGCTAAAGCATCGTCGAATTATGTGGTCATCCAGATTTTGCGGCGGTGTTTTTCTTTATACTTAAGATGGCTTAGCAAGAACAAAGAAATCATCGTCCCTTTTTCTGTAGGACGACGCAATATAGACCTTGATCCTGAAAACAGTCAACACCTGTCTCAAATGCGCGCAATTTTACCACTTTTATTAGAAAGCGCATTTACCATGACCTTACTGGAGTTCTCCAAGAGCCAAGCTTACCAAAAAGGAATCATCGACAAACAAGGAGTAAATTTCTTCCTGGACCGAGAGTGTTTCGTCTGGAGTCTCTGATTGAATCAGCTGCCAACCCAGCTGAGCAGGACGGATCTCATAACCATCCTGATACGCCTTCAACAAGTCGGCCATAAACGCCACTTCACGATCAGACGCCTGACCTTGAAGAAGTAGAATCAACGCCTGTGTCGGCAAAGATTGTCGTGTTTCCCCATCTCTTTGCTCCAATTCAATATTCAGTGCCTCAATCCTCTCTGGAGTCAGCCCTTCACCGGATTTCACAAGCTCCATCACCTGCCCAAGCCGCCCCTTGACCCTCTCGGATAAATCCTGCCGCCCGGTTGACGAAAGAGTCTCTGTCCCTGAAAAGGCTCCCTGGTCAGACTCCTTTTCTTGCTCCAGAGAAAGGCGCAGCAAATCACGAAAAGCCCGCACCGCCGACGGTCCACTCTCTAATAGAGCCGGAATGGCCAGACAGGCCAGTAACCTGGACTGGTGAAACATCTTCTCCAATCCGGAAATCTTCATTCGAGCAAGCATGCCATGTTGCTCCTTCAATTGATAATAATCCATCGCGCGGCGCAAAGTTACTTCCAGCTCAGCCAGATCCCAGGGCTTGGTGACATAACGATAAATTCCACCCTTGTTCACCGCATCAATAGCCGCATCAAGGTCGCTGTATGCCGTCGAGAGAATGTTCACGACATCCGGATTATCCTCGGCAATCTGTGCCAGGAGTTCACTCCCCGGCATCCCCGGCATCCGTTGGTCGGAAACAACTACTCCGATTTCGTCCCGAAATTCTTCAAATAACTTCAAGCCCTCTTCAGCATCCGATGCCAGATAGATCTTGAAAATCCGACCAAAGATCTGGGAAAAATACTTCTGAGACTGCTCCTCATCATCGATGAAAAGAATTGCATGTTTCGAATAATTGGAATCGGTACTCATGGAGAGAAAATGGCTTTATGGATTAGAAGAGAGAACGGTGGGAAAAGATAGCTGAAATTCAGTGAATTGTCCTTCTTCCGAATCGACGGCCACTTCGATCTGATGCCTTTCGATGATTTGGTAGACTATACTCAGTCCCAAACCCATTCCTTTTCCGACGTCTTTACTGGTAAAGAATGGGTCAAAAATCTTGCCACGATTCTCAGGAGAAATCCCACAACCATCGTCCTTGAACGTCACGATAATCTGCTTCTCACGGTCCATACCCAAACTGGTATGGGCGTGGATGGTGATCTTCCCCTGGTGCTGAGAGCCTCCCGACTTCCTCTCTTCGATCGCATCGATGGAATTTTGAAACAGATTCGAAAAGACCTGAACCAACTGACCGCGATCACCACGGACAAGCAAAGACGGATCAACCTCAATTTCAACCTCTCCCAGTTTCTTCAATTGGTCTCCAAAAAAGCGCTGCGCCGCCTCAATGACATCACCAAGCCCCACTGAGCCCAGTGGTTGCGGCCCCGTCATGGTAAACGAACGTAAGTCAGAAATGATCTGCTCCGTACGCTTCACCCCCTCCTGCGCGTCTTTGAGAGCATCCTCGAAAAATTCAGCCGTCTCCCCCTTCAACTCCCGGCCGTGAACTCCCAACATGTGGTGGGCTGCTTGCACATAATTCAAAGGATTGTTGATCTCGTGAATAATCCCCGCACTCATACGACCCAGAGCGGAGAGTTTCTCCTGACGCAACATTTGCACCTCGCTCTCCTTCAACTGCTCCATCGCTTTCGCGAGCTCGACATTCTTCTCCCTGAGTTGTCGTTGAAAAGCGATCATCCCGATCTGATTCTTCACCCGCAAACTCAACTCACCGAGAGCGAAGGGTTTGGAAATAAAATCACTGGCTCCTGCTTCGAGACATTCTAATTTGATTTTTTCATCCGCCCGGGCGGTTAACATTATCACGGGAATATGCGAGAGTCTGGCATCATTTCGAATCTCCCGACAGACCTCCATGCCATTTTTATCGGGCATCATGTAGTCGAGAAGCACCAGATCCGGTTCGAACTGCCTCACAAAGGAAATCGCTTCCACTCCGTCGCTCGCTTCAATCACTTTATAATTCCTGGCGAGTTCTGACGAAAGGAATCCACGCAAGTCCTCTTCGTCATCTGCTACCAGGATAGTATACTTCTTCTCGTCATCCGGAGCAAGTAGCTCCAAAACTGACGAAGGACCCAGCTCAGGGAGAGTTAGCATCGCCTGCTTGTGCATTTCTGCCAGCGGATCCGCCGGGACTTCTTCATTATTACCAAGGAGAATCGATTCTTCAGCAGGAATAGACACATAAAAGCTCGACCCCTCTTCCTCCACACTCTCCACCCGGATCTCACCATCCATGAGATCGACCAAACTTTTCACAAGCGACAAACCGATTCCCGATCCCCGAAATTTGCGATTTGAAGAAGTATCCGCCTGCCAGAATCTTGAGAATATTTGCCCCTGCTTTTCCTCACTCATTCCGATCCCATTGTCCTCAACCACGAAATTGAACATCCCTTCCTCATACTTCGCGCTCACCGAAATAGTACCTCCGAAGCTGGTAAACTTCACCGAATTGATCAGGAGATTCAGTAGGATTTTTTCTAACTTATCCTGGTCGAGAGCAAGAACGGGCAAGTCAGTTTTCGCCTCGAAATCCAGCCTCAAATCCTTGCGATCGGTCAGGTGGGACATTCCGTTGATGATCCCGCGCAAGAACACCTCCGCGTCAACCGCTTCCCGGTTCACGTTATCATCACCCTGGTCAAATCGAACGAGATCAAGAAGGTTGTCGATAAGACCCAGCAAGCGCAAACCATCGGCATGGAGAACTTCAAACCGTGATTGCAGGTCTGTCACCTTACGTTCCCGAAGAGTTTCCGTGGTCCCCAGCATAATAGTCAGAGGAGTTCGTAACTCGTGACTGACATTTGCAAAAAAGCGCGTTTTGGCTTCGTCCAATTCCTGCAAGCGAAGCTGGTTGTCTGCAAGTTCCAGATTCCTGTCCTCGATCTCCTTCTGCAAAAAGAACTCACTTCTCCGGGTCCTGTCGTAAAGAAACGCACCCACCACCACCAGAACGGCATTACTCCCAATGAAAAAGAAGTTATTCACGAGAGTGCCAAGATCAGGCGTGACCCTAGAGCCCAAACTCGCGCCGATATAAGCGATAATGAGATAGACACTCATTTCGAACCCCATCTTCACCGTCCATCGCAAAAGGATGGCCAAAGCGACAAGGACTAAATTCAATCCAGCATAGTAGGAAGAGTTTCCGCCATCGGTGATCAAGATCATTAGAGAGATCGAGATGATAACTGTTAGCGGCAGGTAACTCGGGAAAAACGACGAAACTTCGTCCACAGTATGACGAATTGCCCACCAGTAAATCAAAAGGGAAATGATTATCCCAACAAGCCGGATGATTTGAATCTTCCAGAAGAATTCGGGGTAAACGAAGTAGTCAAGAATCAAGCCTGCTGCTGTGATAACTGCGGCAATCAAGGCAGTAGTAGGAATATTACGATGGCGAATCTGCCGCTCGTGAGCCTCGAATTCTTCTACTCCTTGAATCATGCCGGCCCTCTCGTCAGCTTAAGAAAATAATTCACTCCAGTGGCATCCACGTCAATTTGTCTGGAGAAATTTGCGCATCGTTCCGGAATCAAATCCTCCATCTCCTCCCGGGAACGGTAAATTAAATCCCATGCCATGACATACTCCATCCAGTCACTGACAGGATTGGTGTCGGCAACATTAGTAACGAGAACTTCTCCGCCCGGTGTGACTAAAGTGGAAAAAAGCTCTACCATTTTTTTGCAAACCTTTTGCGAAAAGTAGTCAAAGAGCCCCGCACAATAGACCAGATCATATTCCGCTTTTTGGAAGTCGCCCCGACTGGCCATCTTGAGCACCTGATGAACTGATTTTTTTTCAAAGATAATGTTCGCGCTGCGACCATAGCGGGCCCGGGCTTCCTCTAGTCGGTCCTTGGTATACTTAATTGTTTCGTCATTAAAATCCAACAACACAAAATCAATAACATCTGAAACCTCCTCTGATTTCAGCACCCGCAGCACTTCTTCTGCCGGGCCACAGCCTAGGTTCATCACTCGCAGGCGTTCGCCACTACGGGCCTTCCTCTCCGCCGCCTCGGCGATTGTTGTGACGAGATACTTGATTCGATTACGGTGTGCCTCGGCAGGAGGGGCCTGAAGGAGCATATGGTTGAAAAGCTTGGCAAAGATCGAGGCTCCATCGAAGTCATTCCTGAGAATCATGTTCACCATTTCATAATCGCCGGCATAACCCAAGGGCTTCTTGAACGTGCGATACAAAAAGGGGGAGCAAAGCAAATGAGGATGAAGCTGACGACGCACATACGATTTGTGCATAGCCTGCGCATCTTCTTCGACGTCCTCCACCGCGCCTTTGAAATCAATCAATAGCTCGAATAATCGTTCATTCACTCCGTCTTTGAGCTCGGAAAGGATACCCATCTCCATCTCTTCCCGGTCAACTCCCGGTGAAGATTTTAAACCCAAATCAATTCGCCCAAGCCATTTTTGAACACCAACGAACCAGTTTTCCGCCTCAGCGACCACGAGCTTCACCGGGTCAACAATGGCATTCGAGCGACTCCAATCCTCGAAAAAACCATCCAGCTGATTTGCCAGACTGGACGTTTTACGCTGCCCGAAGACGTCCACATCAATCCACGCATCTTCGAGCATCACCTCGCAAATCAGAAAAATCCCAGTGTTTACCAGATTACTGACCGTTGCTTTTCCAGCGTAAATCACCCGTTGATCAACAAAGATCCGGAAATCCCTCAATACTTCGGATGCCTGAATAATACTGTAAGGATTATAAACTTCGAAAACCACCGAATAGCGCTGCAGTTTGAGCACATTGGCCACAAGGTCCACTCCCTGGCTGTTCGAGCAGGAAATAGAGATCATTGATTGGCCGCTCTCTGGGGAACTCATAGAAATCTTTTTGAGGAAAGAAGAAGTTAAGTTTTAACTAACAAAGAATAAATGCAATTACTAGTTTCTTACCTTTGATCGTTCAAACGCTCATAACAACCTTTTAAAAGAGATCTGGAGGTTCAAATCTTGAAAATCATTCTCTTTTCCCAGCAAATCAAAATCGAAGGATTGCGTAAGCCGGTAATTACTGGCATGCTAACGCTACACCTTTATGAATTCTCAAACTCAAGTTATCGGGTTTCAAGCAATCCGCGGAGAGCCCTATGTCCAAAGCAAGAAGTTGGCCGGTCCCCCGGTCCGCTTTCTCAGTCTCTGCCAAGAGCACTATTTTTGCCTCTCACAAATTGCCCAGGCCCTGGAGATCTCTCCCACCACCCTGCGCAAAGCCTTCCATGACTACGCCGGAATCTCTCCAAAAGCGTGGATGACTCAACAAAGGGTCATGCTTTCGATCAGACTAATCCGCGAAGGGACATCCCTCAGCGAGGTCGCGAAAAAAATGGTCTACAGCGACTACCAACACATGGCGAAGGAATTTCGCTCAGTGGTCGATTTCACACCGAAATCCATGATGAAGATCCTAAAGGAACGTCAGATTTCGAGTTAGGAGGGCTTGAAGAGCAATTAAAACGAGAATTGGTAAGAAAGGTTGATCGCGTGATTAAGAGTCTCGTAATCTCCATCGGCCGATTCTCCAATAAGCGAACTTGAAGAATTTCCTCTTACTTCCCTTCCCCCATTGTAGGCGATGGCATACGCAAGTGCCCAGCTGCTTTCTTCACCTCTGCGTCCAAAACCAATCGTCCAGAGATGTAAATCAGCATCCGGAATCAGCGGGGTGAAATTTAAGTCCGGTGAAGAGTTTTCACTATAAATATATCCCGCACTGAGAAAATAACCCTGCTGGAATGAGCGTGTGACGCCCAACTGATACATAAAGCCCGAGTCGTAATTCAGCGGGAATGGCACGTCTCCAAATGGAGTTCCCTCCAATACTGTCACATTTACGGCATCCCAATCAGTCCATTCAATCCCAGCTTCAATATTCCACTTGCTGCTCGGACGGTATGAGGCCCCCAAGGCGATATTCATTGGTAGCCTTAAACTGGCGTCGGTAGAAGAATCCGGCAATCCCGTCGCAGCCGAGGTCCCGGAATAATTCACCTTGGAGGAAGATCTAAAATTTAGACCTAAAGACCATTCATCTGCAGGCTGCCAAAGGGCACCGGCATTAAATCCCACTGAAAGACCATCACCCTCAACGGAAAATTCGTCGCCCGGGACCAATCCAATCGCCCGTGAAATAGAAATTTCAGAGTAATTGAGACCCAAGCCCATACCTACGGAAAATTGCGGATTCACCTGGTAAGCAAGGGTCGGGTTGACTGTTGCCACGAGAAGCTCGCCATCAATCGCGACGGTTGAAAAATTGGTATCCCTCCCATAGTCCACGACCAACCCGAAGGGCGTGAATAATCCGATGCCATAAGAAAATTGCGAATCATCTGGCGAATTCGTGTAGTAAATCTGCGGTGCAAATTGGAACGTGGAATCTGCAGAGGCGGTCTCTCCAAGAGGTGACGTGTAATCGAAACCGGCAGAGAGAGCGAATCCGCCAAAGCTAATTTGCCGACCTTCCAGCTGGGTTATCCCAGCTGGATTATAATAAATCGCAGATGGATTGTCCGCGGTGGCGGTAAAAGCATTTCCTCTCGCGAAAGCCTCCGCATCTTGATTCAGAAGTCGGAATCCGCCCGCAGAGACACTTCCCAATATTCCGAGAGAGGAAATCGCAACAAGGATAGATTTTTTAAAGTTTATCATTTGAGTGCGATAGAATGCTTTGGACGACCTGCGAAAGTCGAGCTTATTGTCAATATCTTATAATATATTTCTCATTCAGTTTAAACTCGAGATACCAAGCGGCCATTCGTGCTGACCCAAATCACTCCTTCACGGTGACAATCCATCACGCCGCCCAATCCTGACGGGAAGCGGTATCCCTCGCGGGACAGCTCTTCCCTACTGACCCCATTCAATTTTTCATCGCTGCCTCAAAACAACTCAAGCTCAAGGTCGCAACGCCAGCCGAAAGCGGAAGAAACTTTTTCCGGCTGGAGCGGGGATAGTGAGCGAGTAAATATTCGCTCCTTGATCTGTCGCGGAATCGGCACTTTCGACGAAGGGTAAGGACAAGGTTCCTGCCTGCGTCTGCAGAAGGAAGTAGAGTTGATCACCGTAGAGACTTGGGAACTCGATCTCAAAAGTGAGATTCCCTCCGCTGCGCGAAATTCTTACCGCAGGGATTCCCATCGGCATCGGTGGTGCGCTCGGAGTGCTGGCGGGATTTCCGGGGTGAGTTCCTTCGAGAGATTCCTGAAGATTGGAAAAACCATCTCCATCCGCATCGTCGAAGGGATTGGTATTCCCTCCGAGGAAATAGAGTTCGAAGGCATCATCGATAGCATTGAGATTTTCGTCGGTGACAGTTGGCGCTGGGAAAGAAGTGATCATCGCCGAAATGACTTCGATCCCAATTCCTGTTCCAGCGGGAAGATTGGTCCGATCATCAAAGGCTAAAATCTCCAGTTCCGTTCCCACCGGCAGATCGAAGGTCTGAGGAAAGACAAAAGGATCGCCGTTCGCATCGTAAAGCCGCAAGCCCGTTCCGCCATCGTTGAGCAAAGGCACCTCACTGCTAAACGAGGTCGCGCCGACGATCGCGGAGTAGGTCTGCGTGGTCCGCTGTGACAGCAAGGTCAACAAACTCACCAAAGCCTCATCGGCATCCTGCAAGTCGCTCACCGAAAGAGTATGCTCGGCGGAGTAACTCGTCGCCGGGCCATCACCGGGATCTCCGGGAAGAGCAATCAGTCCATCAACATCTCCCACCACCGATGGCAGGGAATGCACGACGCTCCGCAGAGTTTCATACGGCGAGGGAAACAGGCCAGGATCGGATTCCGGATGGAGCGCAGGATCGATCCCCTCAAGCAGTTCGGGATCGGTATAGGTGCGTGAAGCGGAAATACGATAAATCTCATTGGCCAACTTTCGCAAAGCATTGATCTCGGTTCCAGATCGCGCTTCATCGCTCAGAGTTTGAAACAAATTCTGTAAGAGCCACCCGGGATCTTCCGCATCGACGTAAGTCTGCAGACCGAGCAATTGCTCCATCGTCACTTCCTGGGAATCTGCAACGCCATCGGGTGGAATGGTATCGCGGAATCCGGTTAAACTTACCGGAAGAGCCGAGGAAAGAGTCCCCCGATCCCGCAAGAGATCTCCAACGATTCTTTCGAAGAGAACCAAAGCCAACGAATCATAAAAATTCCCCTGGGCGTTTACGGTAGTGCGAGTCTGCATTCCATAATGCGCGACTGCGGCCGCCAACCAATTGGCTGCTTCGGTCGCCTCATCAGCACCGCCATAGGGGGAACTCACCGGAGTCAAATCAAGAGAAGGAATGGGCACCAGCCCGACCAGCTCGCGACCCCACCCTGGAAACCCGTCATCCTGATCCATGTCGAAAGCCGTTGGAGTTGAGTAGATCACAAAGAGATCCCGGCCCGTCGCCGGAGTCGCCAAAAACTCACCGTAGGGATTTGGGAAAACCGCTGCGGCATGATTATCGGTTTGCGTGTGATGAATGAGGTCACCATTCAAATCATGAAGACGGAGGTCGGTAGACGAGTAGGTCGTGTGGCCGACCTCATAAGAATTCCGATCAGGCCGATCTCCGGTATTTCCAGACTGCGATTGGGGAATGATATTGAGATCAAAGACATTCTGTAACTCTCTCAGCGGATCGCTCGCCGGTGTCGAAGCCGGATCAAAGGGATCTGATCCTCCGACCCATTCGGCGAAGTCGGAGAAGCCATCACCGTCTTCGTCATTCGTGCGCGAAGGAGGTAAAGCCAGGACATTCCCGCCGTAGTTCGCCGTCTCGCCTCCATTCGTGGGATCAGAACCGTAGAGTAACTCGTCGAGATCCGAGAGCCCGTCTTCGTCACTATCAGCACCCAGAAGAGGGTCGAGCCCGGCATTCAATTCGACGTGATCGGGAACGCCATCGCCATCCGAGTCGAGGCTTCCCGGCTCTCCGCTGAAGGAATAATCTGCCCGGTAAATCGGCGAGCGCTGCCCAGTCGCGGTATCTTCGGCATAGTAGAATATCGAAAAGGGCGTGAGAGTATTTCCCGGCGGCGTGATGGCATCTGACCCGAGGGCAAAAGCCGTCCAGGCCCCACTGCTATCGAAGCGGTAGTAGGCGTCAATTCCCGCCGTGCTCGGCACTGTCAGCTCCGGCGTAACATAACGCGAATACGTCCCCGCCGGAGGTGTGATGGAAATTTGTACCGGAATGAGGCCCAAATTCCCTTCCCCGCTGGTCAGAGCCACTTCGTCGAAATTCTGATTAGTCAGGCCAAAGGTCGCGCCGGTCGGCTTGGTTCCGAGAGCCACCTTACTTCCGCCACCCAGTCCCCCGGTCGGGGTCGAAAACGTTTCCGTAATGACGCTGACATTCCCTCCCCCATCAATCACTAAGGCACTTGTCCAATCCGGAACTTGAATCGTTTCTATCAACTTGGCATCCGGATTTGCGAGCGGTTCCTTATCGTAAAGAAAGACATTGGAAATCCCCGCCGCAGCACCGACGCCGGGCATTGGCGTGGCACCCTGAGGGGTCCACGAACCGCTGTGGGAATAGTGCATCGAGGCGCTGGACGACTGGCCCGATGCCCCGTGAAGCAGGTGGAAATTCCCCGCGCTCGATCCCAAAATTCCTTTGAGCAGTTTCCCCGCCGGAGGATTCAAGCTTCCCTCAAGAACCGGTAATCCGCTGGCATCCAGAGAGTAGATGTTGGCATATTCGCCGTCGTTATAGATCACGACAAACTGGAAATTCTTTCCCTCATTGATGACATGGACCGAGCGAATGGGATCCAGTCCCACAGTCTGCGCCGCCACCGCTGAGAGAGCTCCGGTAGCGGGATCGCTATTGGAATAAAGCAAACCCGCCGTGCCCGGTTCGAAAAAGAGAAATTGAAAATTGGCCCCTCCCAGGAAAGGCGCGGAGACGTAATCCACATCAGCCGGTAATCCTGCCAGAGAAGTTTTAACCGGGAGCCCGGCAGTCTGACTATCGAGAATCCGGAAGGTCGTTGTGCCTCCCGCCAGTTGGCTTATGGAGAAGTTCTCGGGAGAACCCGTCTTGAGAAGAACACGCGCAGTATGATGGATGGGATCCCCGATATTCACATCGCCCGACACCGCGATTGACCCGGGAAGAGAAAGGAACAAATTCAGCGTGTCTTCATTGGGCGGAGAATTCCACGCCGTGAAAGTGATGAGGTCATCGAGAGTGGGATCATTGCCGGTCTGATTCAAATCCACCGCCGAGATCACAGTGGGGCCGAGGCCATTTGGCGTCACTTGCTCGGGTCGCGAAAAAGCGGCATTGGGATCGATGAGAAAAATTTGGTTTGCGAAAGGACTGGTGAACACCAAATCCAAAAGACCCGCACTACGCACCTGTCCGACGGCAAGATCGCTTGTATTGGCACATCCACTCGGGCGCGCCGCCTGCCAAACCAGTGAGCCATCGGCCTGGCCCTGGCCAATGCGAAATTGCCCGGTGGCGCGGTCAACCGTGACGACATCCAGAAAGGTGTCGCCATTGAAATCACCAAAGCCCTGAATCTCTTCCGGGGTGTGGTAAGTCACGCGCGAGTCGTAACCCGACACGGAAGCAGTGAGACAAAAGCCCAAGAAGGAAGGAAGATATTTGTGGAACATGGCGTGGGCGGACAAATGAATTACGGAGCGGGGTCGACGAGAGGGATTTCCAGTTCGTTGGTCGGGATACAGCGATCAATTTCACCGTTCTCTTTGAAGCGAACGAGAACGTAAACATACCTGGCACCCCTGACCGCACCCTGGGTGTCTTTAACGTAGAGACCATAGAGTGGGAGCGCTTGAGGATTCTCCAAAAGCTCCAGGAAGGGGTCATAGAGACCTTCGTGGGTCGTCAAATACGGCCCCGTGCGAACGCGGTTAATCAAGGGACTGACCTGCACCAGATCTCCCGACACCGTTGGGAAATAGAGATTGGGAACTTGATAGCGATAGAGGGCAAAATTCAACGCGGTTTCCCCTCCCGATGATTCGTAAAGAATCAAATTATATTCGTCGGTATCCGGCCAACTCGAAGGAGTGACATACAAGGTCTTGTTGTCCGTGGTGAGACTACCAAGGGTAACATCACGCTTCTCACTATCAATTTGCAACTCACCAATCTGCACTGCCGCGTAGTAACGCCCCTCCCGGCTATTGTAGGCATACTCAGCTTCGATTTCCGGGATGAAATCCGGATCCAAAGCCGGCAAGGAACGCGCTGGCCAGGGAACTTCGGAACCAACAACATTGGATTGCGACCAAGTGAAGTTCACGATATTCGAAGCACTCGAGCGATCCCCGGCAGCGGAGACACTTTCGACGTAGATCTTATAGTCGCGACCCGTGGCGAGATCGAGGCTCAAGCTATATTCACCCGCCGTTCCGGTATCGTGGAAATTTCCGCCAAGCCGTCCCGTCTCAAAGGCCAGGAATCCTTGAGGAGATCCTCCACCCGAACCGAAAGGTCTGCCCAACGTTGGGAAACCAAATGCCGGGGCTCCTCCACCGAAGGGCACAATCGCCACGCTGGGAATCTGCAACTCACTCGAGTAAGTCGTCTTCACTCCCGTGTCTCCATCACAGATATAAATGCGGAATCGCTCGACACCTTCGGGCTGGCAAAACCATTTGATCACTCCCTGCGGCGCGGCTTGGGTGCCCGCCTTTCTGACCTCGGCCATGATCGGAACGGGCATCTCGACTTTGGTCGTGGTGAGGAGGCATCCCAGATCGGCAAGAGGGCTCGGGTTTCCATGCTCGTCAAAATACTGAAGAAAATAACACATTTCAGTCGCATTGGCCGGCAGCTCAGCATCCTCGATGGTGACACTCGGAGCACCATCGTACTCCGCTTGCCCGACCAAAAGCAAGGGGCCGCCGTCGATACGTTTATAGAGTTTATATTCCTTCGTTCCAGCCGTCGGGGTGAACGTGATCTCCGTGGGATTAATCCCACCCGTGCCAGGGTCCACCGAAGTATGGGTATTCCCGGAACCTACCCCGCCTCCACCAATGACTTTAGTTTGTTCCTCTTCTTCCACGCAGAAACAAATCTCCGCGTATGTTGACGATGGGTCCAAAGTAGGCAGTTCATCAAATCCAATTTTCTTGTAGGCTTCCTTTCCATTCTGATCAACGGCACACAAAATGAGGCCGGCATCCCTTAGCTGGAAGACCGCGGCGGGAAAGCGATACTTCACATCGAGAAGTTCATCCTCCTTGGAATAAACTTTTTGACCTAACAAACTGGTCACGGTCTCCCCGCCATCCTTCTCGTCAATTCCGGCACACAAATAAATCTTGGCCGCCTTAATCCGTGGATCGACGCGGAGAATTTTTAAATGGTAATAGTGCGTGCCATTGATCGGCCCGGTGAACTCCGCCGCAATCTGCTCGTTGAGTTGCTGAATCCTCGCTGATTCCAAGCTGAAGGTCGGACAGAAGCGGGTGATCGTCAGCGAAGCGTCCCCTGAATTGGGGCCTTTCCAGTCGCGCAAAACTCCCCATCCCGGCGCGCTATTGGGACCAGTGAGCGGACCACAAGCGGTGTTCTTTACCGCCCGAACGGAATACCACCAGGTCTCCCCGAGATTCGCGGGAACTGAAGGAGCGCTCGCACCATTATCGCGAATCCTATACCGTGTCGTCGCCGGATCATGAGGAATTGGTCCGGCGATCTGATAAGTAGAATACTCCGCGACTTCATCGGATCTGATCATTTCTTCAGGGTTGGTCCAGCGGTAGACGAAATAGAAATCCGGGGTGTCTCCCGAGGTGGGTTTTCCCCAAGACACTTCGATAAAATCGGAAGGCGCCGCGGAATTAACATGTTTGTGAACAGCCTTCACACGGGAGGGAGCGAGCGGGCGATGACGATCACAAATTGTAACCAGAGTTCCCGGCGAGATCGTCCCCGGACGCCCCAATAAATCTCGTGCGGATGCGAAGTAATAAAACTCATCGCCATCTCCCAAAGGCACTCCGCCATCGAGAAGGACACCATTGTCATCGACCGTGAAATAGGTCTCAGAATCGCCCACCAAGTCTGCCGCTTCCACAACGGTCATCAACTTTGTCGGCATCAGGGGGAGCTGGTTCACGAGACGAACGTCGTTAGGATCTGACGAAAGCAATCCGGTCAAGGCTGTCGATGCCGGTGGCGTGATGTGGTAGTTCGCACCCTCGGCAAAGGCGCGGGTCATGCGGTAAATATTATAGCCATAGGTCAGCGGAGTTCTCTGACGCAAGCCCGAGGGAACTCCCCAACGAAGTTTGGCATTAAGATGGCCCGAGGCCGAAAGATCGAGCACGTGAATTGGGCGCCCCGGAGATGGAATCATGGGAGGACTTGCGAGATCCAAGGTCACACGACCGGCCACCACTCCGGGTTGGGCATTCAAGACCAAAGTCCCGGAAGGGAGCGTGCGAAGTTCAAAAGTCGTTACCACGCCATTTACCGGAACCACCGCAGCAGTTCCCATGCAAAGCCCGAGAACCGGTTGGGTTCGGGAGAGAAAAATCAGTCGACGAAAGACCTTCGGGTCGCGTTTGGCCGCCTGAAGAACTCCCGAGATTTTTCCCGCAAGCGTCAGGCTCGGCGAAGCGACCAGATCGCCAAACAAATCATCGATTATTGGCTCAACAACCGCCGCATCAAACAAAGAAGGCGGGGTGGAATCGAGCAAGGCACTGACGATATTCAGCTGGGTTTGGAAACTCATCGTCCCCGACCGCGCAAAAAGATTCGGCGAAGCAGCCGGGCCGGACTTATGAAAGACCGCATGGTTGTGATCGAAGAGGGCCTCGGCACTTTGAGCCTGCCAGGTGAGGTAGGCATAGTTTTTCGAATCCGCCGGTTCTTGAAATGAAGCCACCGAGAGAAAGCGTATGCTCTCCTCCGGGTTCGCCGTTTGAGCACGAAGCGGAAGAAGACAAAGGAGTGATAAAAAAAGTAAACGCATTGGGATTAAAAGTCGTAGGACCATTCGTCGTTTTTATAAGTCAGAGAAACAGATTCTTTGAAGGAGACGCAAAACGGGCAAACTCCCGCTTTGCCGGAGATCGTGCCTTTGCCGAAGAAGGAATAATTGTTGCCGCTCTTGGAGCCGATGAGGACCACCTCGCCGCCGATCTCCACGGCACAAAGCGCGCGCCCGGAGGCACCGACAAGCATCTTGCCGCCAAAGGTATTGCCTTCCTGGAACCAGAAGACACCCACTCCGGCCTTCGCGCTGACACTGAAAAGACAAGAAGCATTAATGATAGGAATCTGAGCCTCTCCGTAGGCATAAATCCCTGTGAAGGGTGGATTGCCGAGAACATTTCCCACGTCGGGATCGACAATTAACAAAGGATCGATGGTGCAGGTCCGACCAAAGAAGACCCCACCCGCAAGTTCGTAGTCATCGAACGCCAGACCAACTTCCGCGGCGATGTAGTTTTCGTCTTTTCCAAACATCGCGGCCGCTCCGAGCGAGGTAATGGTCATGCTTTCGAAACCAATTTCGCCCTCGGTCATCTCAACCGCTCCGCCAAATCCGCGCAGCGCAAAGCCCGACCCAGTATCGAAGGTGAACTTGGTCGAGACATCAAAGCGTAAGCCTTCACCAATCCACGCCACCGGGATATCCGTGGCGCCCATGATGACCTCAGCCGCATACTCGCCTTCACCGCCAGCGAAGGAACAAGATTCATCGCCAAAGGAATCGAGCTGGTTGATCTCCACGTATCCCGCAAACTCAAAATCATCGGGCAGTTTTAATTGCAAGGCCGCATCCAGACGCAAGGTCCGCAAGGCATCACCGTTAATCTTGGCGTAACCATCAATCGATCCCGCTGCCGAAATGTCAGCCGCATCGTCAAGCAGTCCGGCCAAGGCCGAATCAATGGGCAGGGCATCGTCAAGCAGCTGATTGATGATCCCATTTAATTCTGCAAAGGCCGATGCCACCGCGTCGTTCATCGAGGCATCGAGGTCATAGATCGAGGCCTTCAAAATCTCCTGCACTTCGGCAATGAGAGGCGAAGCATTGAACTTGTCGCGAATTGTGGTGCGAATCACATCCTTGACCTCCTCGGCAGAGTATTCTTCGAAGTCGATCTGATTGAGGAAGGCATTCACCTCAGCCTTGGCTTCGTTAACGAAATTTTGAACCTCTGCCGAAGAAGCGAGAATCTTGTCGGAAACCTCGGTATACAAATTCCCGGCGCTGCGAATTTCGCCAATGGCATTATGTACTTCCATGAGAACCTTCTTCAGTTGGTCAATCGCCGGTCCGGCCGACTCAAATTGCGCGTTAAGTTCCCCTTCCAACTTGTCCGCCAGATTTCCCGCGACTTCGGTGAGCACTGCGGAGAGATTGTCCGCGACATCGGGTGCCAGTTCTTCGACGAGGGCCACCAACAAAAGCTCGGCAAGATCGTAGCCATCCCCATCGGCGTCCGCGAAAATCCCTTCCACCAAAGTCGCCCCGGCCTTCTCGAGATAATCTTCGGGAACGGTGAGGGTAGGATTGTCGATAACGATCTCTCCCGAAAGATCATCGACATGCACCCGCCCGATGACGGTCCGGATCGCAACCTGTAATTTGGCAAGCGCTTGATCGACTTCGTCGACAATCGTTCCGCCCTGCTCAACCTCCCCGTCGAGATCTTCGAGCACCTTGAGCACGCTGTCGGCACGAATGCAAAGATAGTCATTCACCGCAGTTTCCATCGCGGCGATGTCCGGCGCGGCATCGAGTTGCACGTAGAGATCATCGATAATCGGATCGACCGTCTCTTCGAAAACACGGTCATAAAACACATCCATACGGTCGTTCAGAATCTCCGCCGATCCGTCTACTCCATCGAGCAAGGCCTGGGTCACGGTATCAGTGATGGTGTCTTGAAGAGCAGCCAGAACGCCGGTATCTTCCACCAAATTCACGCCAATGTTGGAGAGATTGATTTCGGGGATATCGAGTTGCACGTTTGCCCCAAAATCGAGTTCGGCATTGTCCGCCGAGAGGTAGGTCAATTCATGTTCGGTCGTGAGAACAAGGAAGTCATTCGAGATTGGCTCGGTCGCGCGGAAGGAACGCGTCGATCCCGACCATGAAAGCGGATAATCAAAAGTTACCACGCCCAACCAGTCCTGCTGCGCGTGAATGAGGTAGGACGGATCAGCGCCGTCGCGGTAGTTTTCCAGGTTATCAGCCGAAGGATAGGAATGGTGATCAAGATCAAAGGTCGCTTCATCAATTCCGCCTCCACCGGCCCAACCGCCCATCATATAAATCACGTCCGTGGTGTTCTCGAAAGCAGCTCCGGTTTGGATATGACACGCCAGATCTTCGAAGAAAGCCACATCGAGATAGCCCGCGAGATTGATCCGACCCACGGACTCAGAGGAGTGTTCATGATTCTCGTAATAGGCGTCGTGCGCCGGGTAGAAATTGTAAACCTCGTTGTTGGGACCGGCGATCTCAACCTGCGACGGCAGACCCAATCGCGAGTCTACTCCTTCGAGTAAATTATCGTCAGCCGTGATAAGATTGCCGTCCGGCATAAACCCGAGCGTGCCAGTCAGCGGAGTGGCGATATTGGACGCCCACGCCTGCACTCCCAGAGTGAGAAAGGCATTGGACGGGTCGCAATCCGCTCCGATGGCCGGTTGGAAATTCGCGGCAATGCCGGTGAAGTCGGCATTCCAGAAATCGAGATCTTCCGAAAATGTTCCGCCATCGATCTCCGCCGTGGTCAAGGCGCCAAGGCAGGAGAAAAAGAGCGGGTCGAAAGCCAGGGTGAAATCCGAGGGGTCGGGAATGAACAAACTTCCCGCCGTGATCGAGTCGTGCACTTCGCTGTCGAGGAAGGACAAACCGAAATCGGTGAAAGTGAATTCGTAACCGTAAATCTTCAACGGTCCAGTGGAGGATTTCGTGGCGCGCTCCAAAATTCCCGAGACGCCACCTGGGCGGGTATAAAATTTTGAACGCCTATCGAGTTCATAGGTCGGAGTTGTCGTGCCCCCTAGAACCGAAACACAATTGATAGCACCGGCCTCACCATCAACGCGATAGTTCATCCCGGGATAATCACCCAAGCCCTTTTTGTAGGCTCCTGAATCAGGTCGCTCCGCCACATTGAGATCGGTCTGGTCAAAACCACTATTTAAAAGACGTCCCGCCGCATCATCGCGATCTCCGCTATAATCGTCGCCATTGAGAAAGTGACCCGACATCAGAAAACGGGCATTGACGAATGGATCACTGTCATGCGCGAAGACCGGCGACCCGGCGGACAGCGCATCGATGTAACCCATCACAACATCGCGACGGGATGCGGCAATAATGTATGCTCCTTCAACATCGATCCCTCCGTCTCGGGTGAAGAAAAAAGCATTGGCGCCCGGATTCATCACCACCGTGGCCTCACCGACTACCCCGCACCCGGCATCCGCTGCCTCGGGACAATCGCGCGCATATTTCATCGTCACCGGCTGCGCCGAAGGAAGACTGCTCGTAGCAGGAACAACAAAATCATCGTCGATTTCGATCACCCCGGCCGCCGTCCAGGTCATCTTGGCTCCTTTTGGAAAGTGCGATTCAAAGGAGCCCGGTTTGATTTTCAAGACCACGTCGAGGCGTGCGGTATTATTGGCATCCGCCGACCAAACCGGTAGACTTGCTGCAGCCGTGGCGACGTGTTGGTAATAGAGTTCGTTCGAAACCAATTCCTTGTCGGCTACTGGGATGGGCACGATGTTGAGAGCTTCCATCTCCCACTTCCGCACGTAGCGAATCTGGTCCGCACCAACCGGTGTTGTTCCGCCGGTAAACTGACCGGTGTTGACATTCCAGTGCAAGCTGTCCGCCACCACTTCGACGGGCTTCGACTCTTCGATAATGTGATAGACCGTATCCGGAGATCCGGTTGTGAAATTCATCACCGCAGCCACCGGATCGAGGTTTTGATCCAAGAGCCGCGTTCCGGCATCAAGGATACTCTCAAGAATGTGATTCGAGGGCATCTCATGAGGCCCGACATACACCCCCATTCCCGCCGGAAGAATCACCCGCACGGTCGCACTCAAGCCACTGTCTGCGAAGCTCATTCCGTTTCGAAAAAAGCGCGCGTTATTCACCGTTCCAACATCCGGAAGCGCGGGAGCGGTTACGGTTAACGAGTCCGCCACATCAACAAACTCAGCGTGCCCGTCGGGAAATAAGTTAATGTCGTAAGGTCCCGTTCCGGTGACCAGGTAGGTGTCATTTCCATCCACAAACCCCGCAACCACCGCAGTCGAAGTCTTCCACTCCGTGCCAATATTCACCGCGCCAATCGAAGGGTCATTGGTGATCGCTTCCATGGTAATGGTATCCCCTCCGGCCATAAGAGTGCCGTTAAAATGAAGAAGATGCCCGGCTCCGCCCTCCACATCAGTCTGATCGGTAATATACGGCTGCCCGCTCTCCTCTTCGTGCGTCAGCGTCACGGTGAGGTAGTAGGTCTCGTTCACGGGATCGAGTTGCACTGCGGGATTGACCGAAAAACTCCGCGTCACTGAACGTGAATAGGGTTCCTGAATACTCCCATCTAATGCGAACTCTCGCAGACTATATCCCGCCCCCGTCGTGCCACCGGAAATCGCGACGACATTGCCCGTCGAGCTTTCCCGAAGTTGGTAGATCAACTGATGCATAACAATCTCGGTATCTGCCGAGGCCGCGAGAAAGTCGTCGTAACGCCAAAAGGTCAGATCAGCCTCCGCCCGAAAGCTGTCGTTCGCCGGGTCGGTGTCGCAGGCCCAAACGTTAGTCCATCGAATCTCATCGATCATCCCACGCACGTTCACCTCCGCACTTGCCGCATCGGTATTAGTAAAGTGAATGAACTGCTGCGCAGCCGTTTCATCCGACACCTCGGTCACATAGAAAATCGCGGGTGGAGTGCGCTTCTTGACCAGCAATTTGACCCGGTATTCCTGATTCAAATCCAACTGCACTGCCGGAGCAATCATCTCCGTAGTCACCCGCTCTTTAGGCACCCCAATCGAAAATGCCGCACCGCGGAACGTCGTCGTGGTTCCCCCCGCGCCATTATCGAGAAGAACCAAGGCATTATCCTCATCGAGCAGTTGGTAATCATACCGAAAATTCCCCGCCTTATCGAGATTTACCGACGAACGAACGGCAATTTCATCGCGATCATAACCGGCACCGCCTCGCGACGCATCCGAATCGATCACGAATTCACTGCTCGTCACCGACACACTCACGATCGTGGACACGGCCAAGGCAGAATTGAGAAGGCTCGCAAATACGATACATACGAGCCCCGAGGGGATTCTCAAATATTGATGCATTTTCCCCACGTTAGGAATCAAAACTCTCGTTGTCAGTTACTTTCTAATGATATTCGCCCCTTCCCATCAAAGTGATTTGGTCAAAGCAGGCTGGAAACCCAGTGATCTGGGGATAAAGACGTATCACGACTCCTAATTTACGGAGCTGGGGCTCCAGCCCGGGCCCACCTCAGAAAACCATCTACAAAAAAATACCCCGCCCGAAAACCGAGCGAGGTGTATCCCCAAGTGGAAGAAATCTTATTTTCCGTTCTTCTTCGCCCGGTCCTCATCGGACTCGAAATACTTGTTCATGTCCGTCTCATGCTTCTCCATGTTTCCGGCGAATTCCATCATCATGGCCTGCACTTGTGGAGCAAGCTCGGGTGGTAGAGCAACCATCCCCATCATCGCTTGTTGCATCTGGGGGCCCAAAGCCGCCATTTCTTTTTCCATCCGAGAGCTCAAGGATTTGCGAATTGCGGCGTCAGGAACAGGAAGTTTTTTAATCTCAGCGACGTGGGTATCCACTTCCATATTCAACGCAGTCATCGACTTCTTGGCGACATCCATCGTGGCTTGATCTTTGATCGACGAAACAATCCCCGGGATCTTCTTCATCGTTTTGGAAAGGCCCACTGCCTTCTTTTCCAGTGGGGTAGATGGGATCCAAGCCTCCGCCTCAGCTGAAGGAGCGGCGGGTGCCGTTTCCTGAGCAGATGAAATCATGGGAGAGAACGATAAAGCCGCAACAAGCAGGCTGGTAATTTTCAATTTCATAGTAAAGGGGGCGTTTCTAGCTGCCCGAGCGGCAAGCTAGCACACCTCCTCAAGCAATCGATGGAAAAATACCGTCTATTTTCGGCAACACCTGAGTAGCCCTAACTAACTTAACGAAAGCGTCCAATGCCACCTATTCACAAATAATGAGAACAAGTCTCGCTATTTCATAATTTCCCGTCAGCTTCCGGAAACGTTGGCCGAGCTAATACCAGTTCGGCCAACGCTCTCATTAGAAACAAGACCATGAAACTCTACCTCGGCAATTTGCCCTTCGCGGCTGAAGACCAAGACATTCGCGACGCCTTTAAGGACTACGGAACCATTGAAGACCTCTTCATTCCCCTCGACCGCGAAACCAACCGCCCACGCGGATTCGCATTTATTACTCTTGCTGACGACGAGCTCGCTCGCAAAGCAATCGAAGAGTTGGACGGAGCTGACCTGTTGGGTCGCAACCTCCGTGTCAACGAAGCCGAAGAACGCCGGCCCCAGCAAAACCGCGGTGGCGGTGGCGGCGGTGGCTATAAAGGCGGCGGCGGAGACCGTCGTGGTGGTGGTGGTGGACGTGACGACCGCCGTGGCGGTGGACGCGACCGTGATCGCCGTGGTGGCGGTGGTGGCGGTGGACGCGACAACTGGTAAACCAGCCCTTCAACGAAATTTTAAAAAAGGCTCACCGCAAGGTGGGCCTTTTTTATTTTCCGAATCGCCTTGATAGTCTCACAAGCGAATCAAGATCGGGGTTTCGTTCCTTAAATTCCCAAGGCGTTCTCGATCCTCTTCGCACTCGTCTTCCCGACGTGTGGTACGCCGGGCGCAAAGAGTTGCAATCGCCATTCTTCTAGCATCCAACCGATCTCCCAAAGCCGAATCGCCTCCGGTCGCTCCTGCCACTGAATCATCCACTCGTCCCACAAGGGCAGAAATTGATCCTGCTTTTCCTCGTCCCGAAGCAACGGCTGCGTATCCAACCTGCTAATCCGCTCCTCCATCCCATGGAAAAATCGCTGGTATCGCTTCATGCGATCATAGCCCGCCTTCCACGCAAAGCCTGCTCTCAAGAGCCATGTTCGCTGCTCCTCCATTTGCAAAACGACTTCCCCTAAATGCCGGTCCTGGCGATTCCGATCCATCCACTCCCGCACTCGACCATCCGCATCCGACAATCCTTCCAGCGCCCCGGCAATCTTCTCGGCACAGCCAAACCACTCCCCCTTGCCATCGTGCGCTGCGACCTCAAATTCCTCCTCACCCCGTGGCATCCTCCCGAGCGAGCCTTCCGCCGCCACCTTCACCAATTCCTCCATCGTGCCATCCGGGAGAAGCGGCAACATAAAGCGTCCCGCCATCTGCAGCGGAAAGTTCTTCCGCACATAAACCCCGTGATCGGCGTGCGCTAACAAAAACAACCTTGTCACTCCGGCCCGATGACTTTCCTCCGCCTCTTCCAAATCCAAAAAAGCCCGCATTCCCACCGTCTCGCCCTCATCTACCAAAGCCGGGAACACGCCCCCCTCCGCCTCCACCGGCAACTCTCCAAAACTCCACACCTCGCCGCCCGTCATTTCCCATTCCTCATTCGCCGCCGCCTCCCGCCGCGCCCGGAGAACCGCCGCCAGCTTCTCTTTGATCTCCCGCGCATCTTCTCCAAACCCTAGGACCTCACCCTTCTCATCTCGCACCCGAATCTTGGCTCGCAGGTATCCGGGGAGCCGCGATTCATCCATTCCGTCGATTGCCCGCCCGGTCTTCTCACGAAGATATTCCAAAAGCGCATCCGACAAATCCTGCTGCGGCTCCCAATTCCCCCACTCTTCCAAAAACCCATCCACCCGCTCCGCCACCGGCTGGCATTCACGGCGCCAGTCTTTCGGCAAACTGCGAATCAACAACTCGACCCGCTCATCCAACATTCCCGGCACCCCCCAACTCGCCAAATAATCCGGAAAGCGCAGCAGCTCATCAATCCCCACTTCAAAGGTCAGCCCATCATCCTCCGCTTCCAGATCACTGACATAATTCACCGGCCACTGACGCCCGCCGTGCTCCACCTCGTCAGGAAACAACTTCAACTGCTCCTCGATCCCCTCCTCCCAAATGAGATCCCCAAAGCGCACCATGAGTCTCCCCATTTCCTCCGGGTCTTTGGTGAGATCGTAAAAGGCCTTCGAGGTATTAATCTCCACCGGCATCCGCTCGAAAAAGAAATCATACGCCGCCACCTCATCCCACAAATACCCGACCCGCCGCAGCTTTCGCTCCCCCCGAAAAATCACGCCCTTCAGCCAGTGCAAATTTTGCAGCACCGGATTCGTTCCCCGAAGCTTTCCTTCCACCAAAGCCTCCCGCACAAAGACCTCGAAAGCCGCCTTGGGATTCACCCGACCAAAGAAAACCCGCCGTCCTTCCACCACAGACAGACCGCCCAAGATGACATCTTCCAATCCATACACCGCACCTTGTTGGTCATCCCAATACGGCGAGTGAAATTTACTGCGACACAAATGCGGCACCACTTCCTCGACCCACTTCGGATCAATCTCCGCCACCTTGCGCGCCCACAAACGCGAAGTCTCCACCAACTCAAATCCCAGAACCCAGAGCGCCCGCTTTTGCTTAAAAAGACCGGAGCCTGGAAAAACCGCGAACTGTCGATTCGACACTCCGTGGTAATGCCGCTTCTCCTTATCCCAAACCCCCACCTGCCGCGGCACCCCGGACAAGATCGACTTATGCACCTCCGCATAAACATCCGCCGGCGTTGAGACTTCCTTCGCCTCACCGTCCTTCTTGCGAAACGACCGACGCAATTCCGAGTAAACCCCCAACCACTCGCGCACCCGACGAAAGCTAATGAGATTCTTCTCACACCATTTGCGCATCTGATTCGAGCGCATCTTCCCCTTATCATCTCGAAACTCCCCGATGCATTTCCAAAGAATCAAATAGACCCCGAAGTCCGACCGTTCATCGAGAAACTTATGCTGCGCTTCATCCGCCTTTTCTTCCTTCCCCTGCGGCCGCTCCCGCACATCCATCGCCGACAGGCCCGAGACAATAATGAGCACCTCCTCGAAAACTCCCCGTCGCTCGCTCTCAATCAACATCCGCCCCAATCGCGGATCCAGGGGCAACTTGGCCAGACGCCATCCGGTCTCCGTCAGCTTCGACTGATCCCGCTTCGCCACCGCGCCCACTTCTTCGAGCGTCTTCCATCCCTCATTGACCGCCCGCGGACCCGGCGGATCGATAAACGGGAACTCCCGGACATCACCCAGCCCCAGCGAAAGCATCCGCAGGATCACCCCCGAAAGCGCACTCCGACGAATCTCCGGATCGGTAAACTCCGACGCCATCTCCAGCGTTTCTTCATCGTAAAGCTTCACGCAAATTCCCTCGCGCACCCTTCCGCATCGACCTCGCCTCTGCCGAGCACTCGCCTGCGAAATCATCTCAATCTGCAAACTCTGCACCTGCCGCTGCGGACTAAATCGACTCACCCGTGCCTGCCCGCTATCGACGACACTCACGATTCCCGGAATGGTCAACGAAGTCTCCGCGACATTCGTCGCCATAAATATTCGCCGCTTTCCACTCGGTCGAAAGACCTTCTCCTGATCCTTCAAGGACAGCCTGGCGAAAACCGGCACCGCCTCGGTATTGGGAAAGCCCCGCCCCTGCACCATCTCGGCGCACTCCCGAATCTCCCGCTCCCCAGGAAGAAAAACCAAGACATCGCCCTCCGAATCCAGATCGGTCACAAACTCCACGCCTCGCAAGACATGTTCCCGCAATCTCTCCCCACCTTCCCACTCCGGCAGAAAAATATCCTCCACTGGAAAAGTCCGCCCTTCCACTTCCACCACCGGACAATTTCCGAAGAACTCCGCAAAGCGCCCCGCATCCAGAGTTGCCGACGAAATCACTACGCGAAGATCCTTCCGCTTCGTCACCAGCTTTTTCAAATACCCCAACAAAAAATCAATATTCAGGGATCGTTCGTGGGCCTCATCAATAATGATGGCATCATACTGCTTCAGCGAACGATCTCCCTGCGTCTCCGCCAGAAGAATCCCGTCCGTCATAAACTTCACTCGCGTCTCCCTCGAGCACACCTCGGTAAAGCGCACCTGCCAACCGACTTCCTTTCCCACCTCGACTTTTAACTCCTCCGCAACCCGTCTTGCCACCGAGGTCGCCGCCAGCCTCCGCGGCTGGGTGCATCCAATCCGCCCTTCCAGCCCCAATTCCCGTGAAAGCTCAATCGCCATCTTTGGCAACTGCGTCGTCTTTCCTGAGCCCGTCTCACCCACAACCACGACCACCTGCGACGAACGCATCGCCGCAAGAATCTCATCCCGCCGGCGCGCAACCGGCAGATCTGGATAAGTCACCCTCACTGCCGAGGGATGTAGCGGTGCAATCCCGTTCCCGCAAGACTGTCGATACGAAAGACCGCTCCTTATCGAGATGGCTCAGGCTGCTTTGCCGCTGCGTCTGATGGTTTGCGGGGAGAGTCTTAGCCCGGGCTGCCACCTCTGAGGGCAAGTATCTTTTCCAGGGACCCACCACCGGGTCCAGCTTCCCGGACTGCTGTTTGGGAGGCCCAAGAAAGCCTTTCCCTCTGGCTGAAACACAAAAAAATGCCGGAACCCCTGAAGGGATTCCGGCATTTGAAAAGTTGGTAATCGTTTACTTGCGACGACGGATGAAGCCAAGGCCGGCGATGCTCAAGAGAGTGAGGCCGGTGGAAGATGGCTCGGGGATTGGCGAAACGTCCATCTCAACGTAGTCTAGGCTGACCCAGTTTCCTCCTCCAGTTTTGGTAGCAGTCAAAGTCACATAGTTGTCGAAGTCAGATCCAAGGATTGCTGCACCTCCAACATCACCTACTGAAAAAGCAGGTGTAACCCAATCACCATTACTATCATTAACGGTCACAGTATGATCAGATAAAGACACACCATTCATGGCGATATTGATATTCCATGAAGTCGCTCCATTATCTGGATTGTGAAAACCATTAGTCACTCCAAATCCGAGCTGTAACTGATCAGAAACAGTAGCTGCTCCGTCCAGATTGAAGTGGAACCTCATTGTGTTGTCGGGCCCGGTAAATGCGCGCTCCATTACTCCTTCATTCGCAGCAACAATCCCAACTCCGGTGTATGCATTTCCAACAGTGGTCACATAATTGCCGGCGAAATAGTAATCATCATCGACGTCGCGATTAGCATCGCCATCGGCTCCTCCGACATTTGCGGGGTTTCCGGGAAGGGCTGTATCGAAGGCGGTATTTTCGCGCACCTGCTCCGCATTGACGCCTCCACCTCCTGGGTTGCTTGCGCGATTCCCAAAATTATACTGCTGAGCATTATCGGCATTTCCAGCATTCCAAATTACCGCTCCATTGGCGCTGGCAAAGGCCATCGCGCTCAGAGAAATCGCTGTTAAGGTTTTGTTCATTGTTGTTTGCATAGTTGTCAGGGTTTTGTGTTGTGGTTGCCTCTAAATGTGGACTTGGGTCAATATTGCACAATTTTGAATACCGAGGCAAACTTTTTCCTCATATTCTTTGAGCCCCTCAAACTTGGCACCGTTCCTTGGGCTTGATTTTCAAGGGATATTGAAGAATGAATGTTCCAGGTG
>JAQWZU010000083.1 GCA_029253285.1 Akkermansiaceae bacterium
CCTTTCGACCCTCCGGTGACGATCACCACCTTATCTTCTAATCCTAAATTCATCGCTTATTCTACTCTTCTGGTGGCCATTCAAAATGCGTGCCGCTCCGATGCTTCGGGCGATCTTTCCACATCTTCCCTGAGGGATACGTGTGATCCGCCAAAAACTCCTCATGAAATTCCAGTCCCCAACCCAATGCCCGCGGAGTGAGATAGTGACCGCCTCTCATCCGCACCGGTTCTTCAACCGCTTCCTGTAAAAAATCGATATACTCGACCAGTTGCGTGTTCGAGTGCCCGCTCACTGCAATCTGATCCCACATTCCGAAATGCTGGATCATATTGCACAAGGCAATCCCGCCACCGTGCGGACACACCGGCACACCATACTTCGCCGCCATAAGAATGATCGCCATGACATCATTCACGCCCGCCACGCGCACCGCATCGATCTGACAATACCCGATCGCCCCGCTCTTGAGCAGTTGTTTAAAGATCACCGGTGAGGCCGCATGCTCTCCGCAGGCAAAGTCAAACGACGCATCCTTAAAGGTCTCCGACAACTCGACGTAACCCAGCACGTCATCCCGCGCAATCGGCTCTTCAACCCACTTAAGCTTGTAGGGCTCGTAATGCTTCACATGCTCCGTCGCTTCTCCCACGCCCCAATATTGATTCGCATCGACCATCAAGGACTGATCAGGACCAATCGCTTCACGCATAAACTTGATCCGCGCGACATCATCGCCAAGTTCCATTCCCACCTTCACCTTAAAGGAATCAAATCCCGTCTCCTGCAACTTCCGCACCGTCGCTAAGATCGCTTCATCACTCAACCCCAGCCAACCCGCCGTGCAGTATGCCTTCGGCCCCACCTCGCTCATCTCATCCTCGCGGGTTTTCTTGTCGGTTTTCTTTAAAATCTCGAGAGCCTCCTCCGGCGTCAGCGCATCCTTGAGATTCCGCCAGTCGATGCAACCGACGACAAACTCAGGCTCCAGATCAACCAACAACTTCCACAGCGGTTTCCCTTCCGACTTCGCCCACAGATCCCACATCGCATTAAGAACTGCTCCACACGCCATACGAAACACTCCGTCATGCAACCACCGAAGCTGATGGTGGTCAATCAAGCGACGATACAACTTCAGCGGATCTGCCGTGAACTCCTCGAGCGTTGAACCGATCACCAACCTGGCAAGATCTTCAATCCCGTATCCAATCCAGTCCGTTCCCGCGCCTACCGTGAAGACGACCGATACTCCGCGCAGTCCGCCATCCGTCTCCAAATGCAACACTGCCGAGGCATAGTCCGGAGCCTTATGAAAGGGATCGGACCCCAGCATGTCATCCGATGTCGGAACACGGAGATCGATCACCTTGGCCGAAGTGATTTTCATCGCTCTTTAACGGCAGTTTGCTTCTGAACACCCAGGCGATCAATCCCAAGTTCCACGACATCGCCCTCTTTCAAATAAACCGGAGGGTCAAACCCCAAACCAACTCCAGCCGGAGTGCCCGTCGAGATGACATCCCCGGGAAGAAGCGTCATGAAATTGCTCAGATAACTAATGACCTGCTGCACATTAAAAATGAAATCCACGGTGCTGCTGTCCTGAATCTTCTCGCCATTCAACTTGAGCCATAAATTCAGCTCATTAGGGTTAGGCACTTCTTCTGCAGTCGCCATGTAGGGACCAAAGGGCGCGTAGGTATCCGCCGATTTCCCCTTTACCCACTGACCACCTTTTTCGAGCTGCCACTCGCGCTCGGAATAATCGTTGTGCACGCCGTAACCAGCCACGTAATCCAGCGCGTCTTCTTCACTGACATACTTGGCCTTTTTCCCGATCACGACAGCCAACTCGACCTCCCAATCCGTCTTGTCCGAATCACGGGGAATCACGATCGCGTCATTTGGCCCGGCCCAAGCTGTCGTCGCTTTAAAAAACACCACCGGCTCGCTCGGAGCCTCCATTCCCGCTTCCTCCGCGTGCTTGGCATAGTTCAAACCTATGCAAACAATCTTCGAGGGCCGCGCCACTGACGGAGCCAATCGCACTTCAGCCGCTTGCACTTTCGGAAGCGAG
>JAQWZU010000086.1 GCA_029253285.1 Akkermansiaceae bacterium
GCCGCTGCAAGCACTGGTGACCTTAAATGACACGGCCTTCGTCGAAGCAGCCGGTGCCTTGGCAAAGCGGATGACCGACATCGAACACGGCTTCCGGCTTGTCCTAACACGCCCACCCAGCGCGGAAGAAGCGAAGCGACTGAATGCGCTCTATGAAACGATGAAAGCCGACTTCGCGTCGAAACCGGAAGAGGCTCAGGAATTGCTCCAGTCCGCTGGACTCAAAGAAGGCGACGCGGCCCGGGTGTGCGTGGCGAGCGTTATTCTCAACCTTGATGAAACTTTGATGAAACCATGAACCTCAAACTCGAACAACTCCGCGCCAATACGCGGCGCCACTTTTTCAAGCAATCCGGTCTCGGCTTCGGTGCGATCGCCCTGCAGCAATTGTTGTCGGCTGAAACAACAGCAGCCACGAAACCGCGGTTCCGCATTCCGGCCAAGGCCAAGTCGATCATCTACCTGCACATGGCGGGTTCACCATCGCAGATTGATTTGTTTGAGAACAAACCGGCCCTGGCAAAGTATCACGGCAAAGTCTGCCCGGACGAATATCTCGAAGGCAAACGCTTTGCCTTCATCAAGGGGAAGCCAAAGATGATGGGGCCGGTTTTCGACTACGCCCAGCATGGCGAGAGTGGCCAGTGGATCAGCAGTCTCCTTCCCGGTCTCAGTTCCGTGATCGATGATGTCTGCGTCATTCGCTCAATGCATACCGAGCAGTTCAACCACTCGCCCGCGCAGCTTCTTTTGCAAACCGGAAGCCAACTGCTTGGTTCGCCGTCGATGGGGTCGTGGGTGACTTACGGACTCGGTAGCGAGAACCAGAACCTGCCCGGTTTTGTGGTGCTTGCCTCAGGAGGCAAAACGCCAAGTGCCGGCAAATCCTTGTGGGGTTCGGGATTCCTTCCGACCGTTTACCAGGGTGTGCAGTGCCGCACCGATGGTGGTGATCCGATCCTTTATCTTTCGGACCCGAAGGGTATGAGTCGCCAAATGCGCCGCAAGACGCTCGACGCCCTCAACGACTTAAACGAACTCCAGCACCAACAAATCGGCGACCCGGAAACCCTCACCCGTATCTCGCAGTATGAGTTGGCTTTCCGCATGCAAATGTCGGTCCCGGAGGTGATGGATATCAGCAAGGAGCCAAAGCACATTCTTGATCTTTACGGCGCGCAACCGGGCCATGTTTCTGCTGCCGAGACCGCCGCCGACCCGCGCCAGATTTACAAGGGCGACGATCCGACCTTCGCCAACAACTGCCTCCTGGCACGGCGACTGGTCGAAAATGGAGTGCGCTTCGTGCAGCTCTACGATTGGGGTTGGGATCACCACGGTTCGTCGCTGGGCGAATCAATCGATGAGACTTTGCCGATTAAATGTCAGCAGATTGACAAGGCCATCGCAGGCCTCATCAAAGATCTAAAACAACGTGGGCTGTTCGAAGAAACCCTCATCGTCTGGGGCGGCGAGTTTGGACGCACCCCGATGATGCAGAACAACGTGCGCAACGAATTGAAAAAAGGCTTCTACGGCCGCGACCATCACCCGCACGCCTTCACGATGTGGATGGCGGGAGCCGGGGTCAAGCCAGGTGCTTACGGCTCGACCGACGACATCGGCTACTACATCGCGGAAGACAAAGTGGGTATCCGTGATTTACAATCCACGATCCTGCACCAGCTCGGACTCGATCCGCATCGCTTCAGCTTTCCCTATCAGGGACTTGACCAGCGCCTCATTGGACCAACCAACGACGGGAAAGTGATCAGCGATATCCTTACCTAAGCTTGGTCCTTCTACTGCCCTGACTCGATCACCGCTTCAGCGAAGGCAGTTCCTGTTTTCTCAGAGCCTTTCTTGATGATGAGTTCGGCCCCGAGAAGAGGGTTAAGGACATTCATCAGATCTTTATTTTCCGGGTTTCCACCAAGCGTCGAGGGACTTTCTGAGGGCCGTGATTTTTTTGGGGTGTTTGTCGGCGAGGTTGGTTTTTTCGTGGGGGTCTTTGGCGAGGTTGTAAAGCTCGGCTTTGCCAGCCTCATTGCCGGGGCGGCCGGTGTAGCGTCCGTTGTATCTCTTTACGAAGGAGGTGTCGTTGAGGTGATCAATAAGTTTCCAGTCGCCTTGGACAATGTAGCGGGATTCGCAGTTGGAAGTGGTATTGTTGATGTCCTGCATGTCGTGGTTGCCGTCGTAGCCGAAGATCACGTTACGTTTGGCGAGGGCGGAGGTGTCGCGGAGGTCGAGGCCGGTCATGGCTTTGGGTACTTCAAGGCCGCAGGCTTTTAAGATGGTGGGCGCGATGTCGATGGAGGAAACGAGGGTTTTCTGATCCATGACGGCAGGGACTTTGTCGGGCCACTTGACCATGATGGGAGTTCGGATGCCGCCTTCGTGTGGTTCCTGTTTGGACTGCGGGGCATATTTCCCGGAGTCGCCGGATTGGATCCAGCCGTTGTCGCATACGTAGACGATGATGGTGTTTTTGCCGAGGCCGCGGGAGTCGAGTTCGTCGAAAAGTTCGCCGCAGGTCTGGTCGAACCATTCGACCATGGCGTAGTAGCGGGCGATGAATTTGTTGGGCTCGAGCTTGAGGTATTTGTCGTAGAGTTCCTTGGGCGGATTGTGTGGGGTGTGAGGAAGGAAGGGGGCGTGCCAGATGAAGAAGGGCTTTTCCTCTTTCTTGGCTTCATCGAGGAAGGACTTGATGGGGGCAATGCCGGTGCGGGAGATCTTCAAGCCGAGGTCACCGTGGCGGCCACCTTTTTTTGGATCGGCGTGTGTCATGGCACTGGAGAAACCGTGGCGTTGTGGTTTTCCTTCCCAGAATTTTCCGGTCTGCAGGGAGAGATATCCGGCGTCTCCGAGGAGGCGGGCCAGGTTGGCTTGCTTTTGGAATCCGGCGTAAATTTGTTCGTGGAAGGGGGCCGTTTTGGGAGCTGATCGGGAGGAGCGACCTTTGACTCCTTCGACCAGAAGATCGTTTCCGGTGATGCCGTGCACGGGGGTGTGGAGTCCGGTGAAGATGGAGGCGAGGGAAGGTCGGCAAAGCGGAGAGGTGACGTAGCCGCGGGTGTAGGTGAGAGACTCGGAGGCGAACTTGTCGATCCGCGGAGTTTTGATGATTTTGTGGCCGGTGAATCCATAGTCGGTCCAGGATTGGTCATCGGAGAGGATGAGGACGACATTGGGTTTTTTTGCGAGACCGAGTTGGGTCAGGCAGATCGTGATGATGACTAGGATGTGTTTCATGAGTGGATTCAAGTGAGACTTTGAGAGAGGAGGAGAACGTCTGGAAAACCTTCGGGTCGGGTCAATACGATACCGTTCTTATGAAGTTTTCAAAAATGGGCGTTTGATGGGGGATTTGTCCTATCGGTCGAGGGAAATGGCCTCGGCGTAGGCGAGTTCCCCGGTGCGTCCGTCGTAGTATTGGAAGATGACCTGCGGGTGCGGGTAGGCCACGAGTCGTTTGTCGCCGAGCTTCTTGGGCATGTTGAAGACGTTGTTGACCTGAACGACGCAGAAGTGCGGGTAGAGGCGCTCGAGGCGCGGTAGGTCGGGGAGGATGTAGGAACTCCAGCGGATGTCGCATTTGCGTGGACCCCAGTCGAAGATGCCGGTGGCGGGGCGATCCATCTCGTCGTTTTTGGGAACGTGGTTCACGCTGTTGTGCGGGCCGCAGCAAAATTCCCAGACGTTGTCGGTGATCTTGATGGCGAAGCTGTTGTGAAGGTCGCCGGTGAGGACGAAGACTTTCTTTCCGAGCTTGTCCCATTCGTCGATGAGCTTTTCGCGTTCGTGGAAAAACCCGGTCCAGGCTTCTTCTTTGTTGCCGGCGGCTTCGAACCCGCCCGCGCCGCTGTGGGGGATCATGAAGGGGACCGAGGAAGTGAGGAAAAAGAAATCGGCGTCGCTTTCCTTCATTGACTTGAGAAGCCACTCGCGCTGGGATTTCCCGATCATGGAAATGCCTTCTTTTCCGCGGTCGGTGACGTCGTGCATGTCGCGTGAACTGCGGGTATCGAGGAGGAAGAACTCGCAATTCGCGACGCGAAAATTTCCGTAGGAACGTCGGGCGATGGAGTAGCTCACGGTATCGCTGACCTTGGCGGGCATGTGGAGCTGCAAGGTGTGTTTATCGACGACCTTGGCGATGTCGTAGACGTAAGAATTTTTGTGTCCCTCGTCGTTGTCGAATTTGAGGTCGTTGACCCCGGCTTCGGGCGTGCCCCAGTGGACGTGGAGGTTGCCCATTTCATCGAGTGGGAGTTTGGTAAAGTCGGTGTTGGGATCGATGATGAGGTCGCTGCCTTCTTTCATTTGGCCGCGGCCAATGTGGACTTCGTTGGAGTGAGCGACGGGATTAGCCCAGCCGAGATAGTCGTAAAAGGCACGCGTTCCGATATCGCGGAAGACGGTGCGACGGTGGCGCTTGCCGGTTTCGGCTGAGCCCCAGATGTCGTTGACGAGTTCGTGGTCATCGAAGGTGAAGTAGCTCGGGACGTTGCGATGCCATTTGGCGCGTTCGACGCCGCGGTTCATGTAGAGTTTGTAGTTTTCCCAAACTCCGACGATGGATGGAGCATTTTCGACGACGGGCGGGAGGGTATTGACACCCTGGGTGAGGCGCCAAGCTTCGGCGGGATAGGTGCGGAGCTCTTCGTAAAGCCAATCCCCGTTCATGATGTGGAAGTGAGTCTTGTTGGCCCAGTCCTGGTTGAGGTTTTCGTAGACGGGTGCGCGGTGGCCGATGCCGTGGATCGGGTTTTGGTTGGCGCAGGAACCGACTTCGAATCGGAAATTGAAGAGGCCTTCGGGATTGTGTTCGGGGTGGATGCTTTCTTTCTTGGAGGGAAGGGTGAGGAAGGATCCGGGGAGGCCGTGAGGGTTTCCCTCGACGAAGATTTGGTAATGGTAACGGGTGTCGCCCTTGAGTCCGGAGAGCTGGGTGAAGCCGGTGAGGTCGTGTCCGATCTTGGTGGTGGCCGGCTGGCTGGTTTGATCGAGGGCGTCTTCGGCGAGGCCGTATTTGACGACGAATTCGCCTTCCTCGGAAGTTCGGCCCCAGACGAGGACGGAGTCGGTTGTGGGCTTTCCGAGCATCGGCCCGTGGGTCAGGCGGATGGGATCGCGGTGGACTTGCGCCGAGACGGAGAGAGAGAGGCAGAGAAGGAGAGCTACTGTGGGCCTGAACATTTTGCTATTCTGAATAGCTTGCCGAAGAATGCACTGTCATTCTTCAGGAGTTAAATTTGGGGTAGGAATCTGGAGCGATAAAGTAAGGGGCTGGGTCGTCGCCAGCATAGATCATGAGGCAGCGATCGATTGGTTCATTGGGCTGCCAAGATTCGAGGGGGATGTCGGTGAGAAGATCAAATGGGACGGGCCAGAGGTGTTTTGGGATGAGATGGAATTGAGTCTCTTTGGGGAAATAAGAAGAGAGTTCGTGTTGGTGGAGCCAGCGGCCCCGTCGGCAGGTGGGGGAAATGAATTTGGGGTCTGCCAATTGGTCGGCATGGATATGATCGAAGAGGCAGCCGTAGATGAGTTGCTTCGTTTCGATGGATTCGTTGCGATAAGTTTCCGGGAGATGATCCTGAAAGCGTGAGGAAAGGGTGAGTTGGTGATTGCGGAGTCGGGTAAGTTTGCGGTGGTAGTTGTCGCGGGCATCCGGGCCGGGGAGGGTGAGACCGTCCGAGGTCTCGACGGCGAGGTAGAACTTGGTGGCGAGTTCGAGGTGGATAAGGTTACCGGTGGATTTTTCGTGGAGGAGGAAATCCAGCTCGCCGACGGTAGTGTGGATGTCTATACGGATTTGGAGGTTTTCTTTTAGGAGGTCGAGGGTGGGTGATTCCCGCAGGAGGATGGCAAGGGCGTCTTCGTAGAGGTGACCGAGTTTTTGATGAAGATTAAGAGCTGGGATTGTGTTGGGGAGGGCGAGATGAAAGCGGGAAAGGGAAGGCGCTTCGGGGAGGTCGTCGATGAGGAGCGGGCTCTCGAGGAGTGATCGCAGGAGGGCATTCGCGATTGGTTCGGAGTCGGTCGTCATCGGGAAGAGGGTCCGCTAATCTTCGTGAATTGTCTCCAATCTATTTTAATTCGTTTTTTATGAAGATGAAGCGGGGTCGATTGTCGTGACTTTTCACCTGAGGTGAGGTAAGGACCTCCCCATGGTGATTCGATTGATGCTTTGTTTAAGTTTATTGCTTCCTGCCGCATTCGCCGACGAGCGGATTAAGGAATTGAATGCCTATTGGGCAGAGGTTTCGCGGGCGGTGAAGGCGGGGGATTTTGAGGGATATAAGGCGACTTGTCATCCGGACGGGGTCTTGATTTCAGGGAAGAAAAAGACGAGTTACCTTTTGGCGAAGGCGCTCGAGATCTGGAAGCCGGGGATCGATGCGACGAAGGCCGGGAAGGTCAAGGCGGCGGTGGATTTTCGTTTCTCGAAAAGATGGGGCGATGCCAGGACGGCGCATGAAATTGGGATTTTTCGCTATCAACACGTCGATGAGAAAGGCGTGGCGAAGACGGAATACATTCACCTCGAGGCTTTGTTGGTGAAGAAAGATCGCTGGCTCATCCTAATGGAAAATCAGAAGAGCAGCGGAACTAAGGAGGAGTGGGAGAGCTTAAAGGAATAGGCGGGAGATCTTTGTCTGTCTTTTGAATGGTAGGAAGCAGCGGCCTGTGCTTGCTTCCTTTTCATGAATCGACGCTCATTTCTCAGGACCTCGGCCGCTACTTCTATTTTTGCGGGAACTGCCAACACCCTCAGCGCTCTCGCCGCGGATAATAAATACCGCGCGAACATCGGGATTCAGCTTTATACCATGCGCGATGCCATGAAGAAGGACACCGCTGGCACGATCAAGGCGATTGCCGAGGCGGGTTACAAGCAGGGCGAAATGTATGGCTTTCCGAATTGCGATGACATGATCAAGGCCTCGCAGGATCACGGGCTGGCGATGAATTCGACTCACTTCGAATGGGAGACCGCCGTGAATCCCTCGGACGAGGGCTTTTCTGATTTCAAGAAGATCGTCGAGAAGGCCAATAAGATTAAACTGACTCATCTCGTGGTGCCTTACCTCCATGGCAAGGACCGCAAGAACCTCGATGGCTACAAGCGGGTTGCCGGGAATTTGAATAAGGCCGCCGTGATCGCGAAGAAGGCCGGGATTCAATTGGCCTACCACAATCATTCGTTCGAATACCAGCCGATGGGTGGTTCAAATGGCTTTGAAGTGTTCATCAAGGAATTCGCTCCGGAGATGAAGTTCGAGCTCGATGTCTTCTGGGTGAAGGCAGGAGGAGTGGATCCGGTGGGTTTGATTAAGAAATTGAGCGGGCGGGTTTCCCAACTGCATCTGAAGGATCTCAAGGCGGGGGTGAAGCTTCCGATTTACGGAGGGATGCCGAAGGAGGCCTTCAAGGAACTGGGCAATGGTATGATTGCGATGGAGCCCATCATTGAGGCCGGTAAGGCTGCCGGAGTGGCGCATTGCCACGTGGAGCAAGATCATTCACCCAATCCGCTCGCGAGTATCAAGGAGAGTGTCGCATATTTGAGGGGCCTGTAGAGGTGAAATAGAGAACCCGGGCATTCGAAAGCCCGGGCTTATGGTTTCATAGTTTGCCTTCTTCCGAAGGTAAACCGATGAGCTTCGAAAGCTCCCCTGCGATCCTTAGCGGAAGAGGAAATTGGGGGATGAATTTCAGTTCTCGTCAGATTTAAGAGGGCGCGGTAGAACTCGCTGATGAGACGATTTTTTCTCCCTCAAGCACTGTGCCTATTATTACTCACCTCGCTTCATGCCCAGGATACGGGGGCCTTTGATATTCCGAAAACCGACGAAGGCCTGCCGGGAGCGGGTCCGATCAGGCGATATGATTGGTTTCAAAAATTGTGGACAAGGAAGCGCAGCGCGTGGGCCAAGGAAGTGGATGTAAAGCAGGGCGCCTTGGTGTTTTTTGGTGATTCAATCACGCAGGGTTGGGGCGATAATATCGGCGGCGCTTTCGATGCCAAAGTGGCCAACCGGGGGATCAGCGGAGACACCACGCGCGGGATGTTGCTTCGTCTCAAGGAAGATGTTCTATCGCTCAAGCCATCGGGCGTGGTGATGTTGATGGGAACGAATGATCTGGAAGAAGGCGCCGAGCCAGCGGTGATCGCGGAAAATCTCAAGTTGATCATTGCGGAGCTAAAGGCGGCGAATAGTGAGATGCCAATTGTCTTGTGCAATGTCTTTCCGAGTCACGAATCAAAGAAGCGTCCGGCGGAGAAGATCAAGGAGATCAATAAGCTCTACGCGGCGGTGGTGAAGGGTGACCGGAAGATCACGGTGATTAATACCTGGGCCATGTTTGCCGATGAAAATGGGAATGCCCGCAAAGCGGAATTTCCGGATTTGCTTCATCCGAATGGCACAGGCTATCAAATGTGGGGCAATACTTTGCGTCCGGTATTGGAGACGCTCGATCTGGTGAAAGTTCCCGCCGATGACTTCAAACCCGAGCCGGGATATGAGATGTTGTTTAATGGCAAGGATCTCACCGGGTGGGGATATCGTCAGAAGAAGACGCTAAAAAAGACGGACAACTTTGACGGGAAAATCGACAGCAAAGAGCATCGCTACCTCGCTAAGCATGGTCGACTCATCGTGACCACCCCGCCGGAAGGACGGGCCTTCACCCAACTCTGGACGCACGCGGAATTCGGATCGGACTTTACGCTGAAGCTCGAGTTTCGTGCCAATGCCGAAGCGGACAGCGGTGTCTTTATTCGGCGGCCGCAGTTGCAGTGTCGCGATTATCTCGTGGCCGGCCCGTATAAGACGTTGAAGAAATACAAAGCCGGAGACTGGAATGAAATCGTAGTGGAAGTGAAAGGTCGCGTGGCGCACTGCACCTGCAATGGCGAAGTCCTCGAAGCGGAATTCAAACTGCCGCCCAGCGGCCCAATCGGGCTCGAGGGCGACCGAGGGCAGATGGAATACCGCCGGATTCGGTTGAAGAAAAACTAGGGCTTTGCACCAAAAGCAAAGCTTTCGGCTACTTTTTCAGGAGTTGGTGGTTGGCTTCGGCGAAAGCTTTGCCGATTTGGCCGAGGATTTTGGCGGAGCCTTTGTAGTGGTAGTCGGCGTTGGTGATGCCTGTGAGGAGTTTTTCGTCGCGCTCCGTGAGAGTTTCCGCGGTGAATTTTTCAAGCTCTGCGGCTTGTTCCTTTTTGGAGAGTTGTCCCTTCTGGAGTTCCTTTTTCTTATTGTTGATAAGGTTTCTCTTTTCGGCGGCGGCATCGAGTTCGGGGTCCCAGCTGTTCTCGGTGAGGACCGCGATGACATTGTCTTTGAACTCAGGCATGGATGCCGGAGCGGCCATGGCTTTGCGGAATCCATCGTGTGTTGATTTGTAGCGTTGTTGGTTCTTGCCGTAATCCTTGGTGGGGCCACCGGCTCCCATCACGCCGATGACAAAGGGCATTTTGGGCGCGGTAAGATCCTTACGAACGTCGCGGATAAAGTGGGCGAGGACTTCGCTGTATTTATCGTATCCACCGGGCTGGCTGCGGTTGGGGTAGGTGCCGGAATCGACCATGTCGTTCCATCCCTGGAACCAGACGAAGCCCGCGAGCTCATAGCCGTCCTTCGCATTGTAGGCGGGATGAACTTTGCCGGGATCGGCGAGGGTCTTTTTGACGTGGTCCACCATGTATTTGTAGTAAACTCCGGCGGCTTCGTTGCGTGCTGCGAGCTCGGCTTTCACGTCTTTGTTTTGTTTCTTATAATTTTCGATTTGTTTGTCGTTGAATACGTAGGGCCCGGCGCTGGGAGGACGGAAGTTGGTATTGATGGACTTGCCGCCCCAGGCGGTCTTGATGATGAGGATGGGTTCGTTGAGGAGCTTTTCCATGTAAATACCGAAGGTGAATTCGGGCCCGATTTTTTCGCCGTTTTGAGTCGGGTCTTTTCGTGATCCGAATCCCGCCGTGAGTGGGCCGGTGCCGACGCCATTTACTTTTCCGCCGGTGAGGTAGGAGACGCGAACATTGTCGAGAACGCGCGGGTTGCCGGCCTTATCGCGCATCTCCTCGAGCATGGGCGCAGTCTTGGGATCCATTCCAATGTGACCGAAGGAAGAGATCTTGGCGTGACCTTCCATGTTGGATTGTCCGGCGAGAATGAAGACTTTGAGGGGTTTGGCGCAGGCGGTGGAGGCACAAAGAATGAGCGAAAGAAAAAGTGGTTTCATCTCCATGATCGTGGACTCTTGTAGATTTAAGCCAATCAATAAATTGGCAATCCGGATTGCTCGCCCTAAAACCTTTTTATGAAGTTATTTCTCACCCTCATCCTCCTGCCGGCCCTCGTGATGGCTCAGGCCAAGCCGAAGAAGAAATTTAGTCCCAAGCTCGGTGCCGGGGTGGCTGCGGATCGCTTGCATCCGCTCGTGAAATTGGAAAACGTGTATCCACTCGATGAGGTGGAGTTGAAGATCTCCGCGATGGCTTTTCAAGGGGACGATCTCTTTGTCTCCGTATTTACGCCGGATCGGCAGAACAAGGCTCCCTTTAAGAAAGGGGAGATTTTCAAAGTGACTGGCTTGGTGGGGAATTCGGAGCGGGCGAAGATCAAAGCGCACCGTCTGATGGGAGACCTCTACGAGCCGACGGCGATCGCGGTTTTCGAAGGGAAGATTTATGTGGGGGAGAAGGATAAGATCTCGCGTCTCGAGGACAAGAATGGCGACGGGGTATTCACGGCTGATGAGAAAGTCGTTCTCATGGATGGCACGTCGCAGCCGAATTTCCACACCTATACCGTGGGCTTTGAAACGATCAAGCGAGAGGGGGAGACCTACCTTGCGGGGAACTTCACGACCTCGATTCGTCTGGGTGGCTCGCGTGATTTGAATGTCACGGTGAATCCGAAGACGAAGCGGGGGTCGACCTTTTTGCTTGGCCCGATCACGGGGACGGAGAGGCCGTCGCAGGTGGACATTTCCTACTATGCCGGTGGATACCGGACCCCGAATGGCTTTGCGGTGGGCGACGAGAATGAAATCGTGGTGGTGGATAATCAGGGCGTGTTTAACCCCTCCAATGAATTTATCCGCCTGACTCAGGGTGGGTTTTACGGACACTATTTACTTAAGAAAGGAGATACCAATATCGCGGCCTTTCAGCCTGAGAATGTCGATTCTAATACTGGTGGTTCACGTTATCAGACTCCGACCACGGTGCACCTGCCGCAGGGAATTGTGAATCGTTCGCCGACCCAGCCGATCAAGCTGAAGGGGTTGAGGGGCGCACTTTCGGTCTATAACGACCAGTGGTTGATGGGTGAGTTGACCTTGGGTCGTCTCAATCGTGTCTTTCTTGAAGAAGTGGAAGGAGTTTGGCAGGGCGCGGTTTTCCTGCACTCCGGCGGACACGATGCGGAGGGGAAGAAAGGATTTACGGCAGGGCCGAACCGCATTGTGAAGGGGCCGGATGAAAAGTATTACCTCGGCCATATCGGGCATGGGGGACTCTGGCAATTTCTTCCCAAGCCCAATGAAGAGCCCAAGCCTCACTACGGATTACAGCGGCTGTCATTTGTTTCAGACGTGCCAGCTGATTTTAACGAAATGGTGGCGATCCGGGATATGCCCGGGGGCCTGGAGATCGAGCTTTTTAAAGCGATCGATCAATCGCAGTTGGATGGGATTCAATTCGCGACCAAGCAATGGACCTATGTGCCGACCAATGGTTATGGCGGTCGTAATTTTGGTGAAGAGGGGCTTGAAATTACCAAGAAGGAATTGAGCAAAGATGGGGAAAAAATTCGCCTGACCATGCCTGGCATCCGTGACAACTCGCCACCATTTGTGACGCATCAGAAATATAGCAACGAGAATGTTGGTTGGGTCATCGAAGTGAAGTTGAAGAACCTTCAACTCTATAAAGACACCGGATGGTATACCATGATTCGACACCAGGGCGGTGGCAGCACCCAGTTCGTGGCAGCAGGGTTGGATGTGAAGAGGGACCCGATGAAGTATGCTCAGGCGCAATACAAAGCGATTTGCGCGGCCTGTCATACGCTTGATGGAAATCGCCTTGCCGGTCCGTCCTTCAAAGGACTTTTTGGAAAGAAACAGACGGTGATTCGTGATGGCAAGAAAGTGACGGCCACGGTGGACGATGATTATCTTCTTCGTTCCATCGCCGCTCCGCTGGCCGAGACCCCGGAAGGCTACCCACCCGCGATGCCTGCGCTCAATCTTTCCGTGGCGGAGCAGAGGGCGCTCGTCGAGTGGATCAAGACCTTAAAGTAATACGGGTTTGCCGAGTCCGGTGGGATCGGCTAGAAGATCTTCATGGGGAAATTATTGCTGACGTGTCTCTTGGTCGGAGTGGTTGCGGGCCTAGCCGGGGCTTTGTGTGGCGTGGGCGGAGGCATCATCATGGTGCCCGCTTTCGTGCTGATGTTGGGAATGACTCAAAAGACCGCGGTGGCGACTTCGCTGGCGGTCGTAGTGGTGTCCGGACTTTCGGCGACGGCGAATAATATCACCTCCAAATCTAACTTAATCGATTGGAAAATCGTTGGGATTACCGCCTTGGGTGCGGTCGTGGCTGCTTGGTATGGTTCGGATTTGATGAGGAGCCTGAGTAATCAACAGCTAACGAAGATCTTTGGAGTGCTCATGATCGTGGTGGGTGCGAGAATGCTCATCATGAAGTGATCGGGGGCTGACAAATCGGAAACCTGCCCTATTTTCCCGCCGTGGATTCCATTACACAAGCCGCCTTGGGTGGCGTCGTTGGCGAGCTTGTTCTTGGTCGTAAACTGGGCTGGAAGGGGATGGCTTGGGGCTTATTTTTCGGGACGCTGCCGGATCTCGATATCATTGCCTATCCGTGGTTGGATGAGGTCGCGAGATTGAAATGGCATCGCGGGATTTCCCATTCGTTGCTCGTCATGATTGTGGCGAGCTTTGCTTTTGCGAAACCGCTGGAGCTCTTACATCGCAAGAAAGGAGTTTCCGTGAGGAGGGCCGGGTGGTTTGTGTTTCTCGTTTGGAGCACCCATGTCTTGATCGATGTCTTCACGACTTATGGGACGCAGATCTACGAACCTTTTTCGGATCGCCGGGTTTCTCTTAACAACATGGCGATTATCGATCTCTTTTTCACCCTGCCATTGTTGTTCTGTCTGATGATTCGTCCGATTAGAGGCCTGGTGTATTTTCCAAAAAGAATCATCTGGGGAAGAAAGTGGTCCAAGGCGCGGGCGGATTTTTCTGAATCCGATGAGATCGGGCTGTCACCCGAGATGGAGGAACTGGTGGAGCAGAAACCCGAAATCGAACCGACGAGCCAACGATTGGCGAAGATCGGTATTTCGTTGAGCTGTCTCTATGTGGTCTTTAGTTTCGTGATGAAAGGTTGGGCCTACAGCCAGGTAAGCAGCCGAATAGAGGAAGAGATTCCGGGAGCGAAGATCGTGTCGGTTTCACCGACCTTCGCGAACGTGATTTTGTGGCGGGCCTTGGTTGAGACTGAAAGGGGATACTGGGTGACTTATTGGTCACCTTTTGACCGGGAGCCCGCGACGTATGATTATTACGAGAAGAGACACGAGCTCGCGGAAGCTTTCGAGGGACAGGAATTATTCGGGGCATTGAAGTGGTTTGCGAGGGACCATTGGCTCGCTCGACGGGGGCCGGATGGGAAGGTCATTCTGGTCGATATGCGCTTCTCCGAGCACCGAGACCCGAGCCACGGTTACCAGATACCGGTCTTCCAGTGGCATCTCGGCTACGACGATGAGGGCAAGATGGTTGCGCCCTCCTATCGCCCCGGCAAGATGGATTACAAGGGGGCCTTGGGTTTGGTTCTGGAGCGTCTCTGGGGAGATCAGCGTCGTTGGAAGGAAATGAAGCCGTTTTGAGATTGGCAATCGGTAAATCGATGACTTAGAAATGGCCAGCTGTGGGGAGGATATTGGCCATAGGTGATGTGCACGGTTGTGTCTCATCGTTGAAACAACTTATAGATTGGGTGAAACCCAAAAAGGGGGACACCGTGGTCATGTTGGGTGATTACGTGGACCGGGGGCCGAATTCCAAGGGCGTGGTCGAATACCTCCTCGATTGGAAGCTGGAATCAGATTTGATTTCCATCAAAGGCAACCATGAGCAGATCATGGAGGAGGCCACGAAGTCTTCGGACCACTTTGGATATTGGTGCGATGTCGGCGGTCTCGAAACAGTCATCTCCTATGGTGCCAAACTGGATAATGTTCCTAAAAAACACTGGGGCTTCATTAAAAACGGTCTGCCCTACTACGAAACCGGTCATTGTATTTTTGTGCATGGAGGAGTGGACCCCGATCTTCCCTTGGAGAAGCAGGATTTTGATGAAATGGCCTGGCGTCGATTCCCCGATGCCCGGCCACATATGTCAGGAAAGCGGGTAATCTGCGGACACACCGTGCAACGTTCCGGCTATCCCAACGACCTCGGTCACAGTATCTGCATCGATACCGGGGCCTGCCGCCCGGGTGGCTGGCTGACCTGTCTGAATCCGATGACCCGTCGCTACTGGCAGGTGAATGAAAAAGGAAAAACCCGCGACGGGGTTTTGGCTACCTGATGGGCTTGCCGTGAGGCCAAAAAAGAGTGGCTGGGGGGCGTGGGAATTTGATTCATAAACCCTTAAGGTCGATGAGGGATGGTTTTAGCGGAAAAAAGAAGATGCGATTAGAGTTCCTCCATCAGGGCATCGACGGCTTCATCCATGGCCTTGCCGCGGGTATTCTTGTATCGGATCACGCCCTCGGTATCGAGGATGTAGATCGTGGGCCAACCCCGAACGGCCCAATCGGTGGCGATGGGGCCACCGGTTTTTCCGCCGTCCCAAAATGAAGGCCAGGTGATTTCGTTTTCTTTGATGGCGGTTTTGTACCTTTTTGCAGAATCACTGTTCACACCGAGAATGGTGAAAGGCTTGTCTTTCATCCGCGCAACGAGCGACCGCTCGTGGGGATACATTGCTCTGCAGGGGCCTCACCAATCACCCCAAAAGTCGAGGACGACGATCTTCCCTCGATAGTCGGAAAGTTTCATTTCCTTACCATCAACATCTTTTCCAATGATCTCCGGAGCCACTTTCCCAATGGCGAGTTTCTCTTCGGCCTCGCGTTTGGCTTTGATGGATTTGGTGACGTTGCGGCCATTGATGATGAGATCGGCATGTTCGGCGAATAATTTTTTGGAAAGCGCGGTGTGTTCTTCTTCGTTTTCTTTGTCGCGCTCGATTCTTTTCATGAGGGAGAGAATGGCGGCTCCACGGGCATCTTTAATTTTGCTTTTCTCGCTGACCGTGGTGAGAAAGTTTTGCGTTTCGGGAGTTCGACTCCGGGCCATTTTCAGGACGATAGCTTGGAGCTTTTCGCTGTGGAGGTGATGTGTTTCGAGCACATTATAGAGGGCGGGATCAATCCCTTTTTGGCCTGAATATCTTAGAAGCCAATCGATGCCATCGAGGCTGGCGGAGCCTCCCGGATTTGCGAGGACGAGAGCGGTGATTGATTCGATTGCTTGATCAGGTTTGGGGTATTCGGCCTGATAGAGCTTTTGTTGTTCTTCTCTGGATTTGCCGCGCATTTTCTCATAGAGGACCTCGACGGCGTCTTCGTGAGTTTTAATGATTTTAGAGATCGTTGGACCGGAGGCGTCTTGAGCCATGGACGCGACCGGATGAAACCCGATCATCATCGCGATGGTCAAGGGGATGAATTTATTTATCATAATGTCCTTGTAGGGACAGATGGAATTGGTGTCGATGAGAGAGTTGGGATCGAGTGGGGTCGAATTGAATTCGACATTGCGAATGGGACGGAATTTCGTCATGGAGCGAGTCCGCGATGATGAGTAGATCGACCTTTTTAAGCTGGATGGTGTTTTCAACGATGGTGGCAAATGCAGAACCGATTCCCAAAGAGATGCTGGGTGATTGGTCGCTCAATCTTAAATCGGGTGAAGCGGGATGGCTGAGCGTGAGTGAAAAAGATGGGCTGCCAATTGTCGCGATGGCGGTGGATGTGGGGAATATCAAGCCACTCTCCAATGTGACGGTGAAGGAGGAAAAGATTCACATTCCCATCAAGAAATTTCGTAAGGGCGGGAAGAATGGGAAATTAGTCCGGACAACGCGAGCGGTGGTGTGGTCTGAAAATGGCAAGCTAGCCGGAGAGGTGATTTCGTTATTTCCGGATGGTCGTGAGGAGAAGGATCCCTTCACGGGAAAGTTTGTTCCGCCCATGCCGCCGAAGCCCGACCTGGCCAAGGTGAAATTTGGAAAGCCCGTTACGCTCTTCAATGGCAAAGATCTCACCGGTTGGAAATTGCGCCGCCCCGAAAAGCTCAATGGCTGGTCCGTGAAAGATGGCTTGTTGGTGAACGAAACACCCAAGACGGATTTCTCGGCGACGGGTGCTTATGGAAATCTGCGCACCGAAGCGGTTTTCGAAGATTTCAAATTACACATCGAATTTCTCATCGAGAAGGGTCGCAACAGCGGCGTCTATCTTCGTGGGATGTATGAGGCCCAGGTCGTGGACCGCGACAGCCGCATGCAGGGTCTTCAGGGAGTGGGCGCGGTTTTTGGTCGGGTGGCTCCATCGAAGAATGCGGGCTACGAGGGAGGAAAGTGGCAGACCTATGATCTTACCTTGGTGGGCCGCCATATCACGGTGATTCTTAATGGAGAGAAGGTTGTCGATAACCAGCCCGTGCCCGGCCCGACAGGAGGTGCGATGCATACCGATGCGATGACTCCAGGACCGATCTATTTACAGGGGGATCATACCTCGGTAAAATATCGCAACATCGTCTTGATGCCTGCGGAGTAGAAGTTTCACCTTACCTTCTGTTTTTCAGTGATTTATGGGGTATGATATCTTATCCCAATAAAGCTTGCCACCGACCTTCCAGATTTGAGATGCTTTTGGGCCGAGCCCTTCAAAATCATGAAAAAATCTTTGATCACATTAATTGGGTGCCTAGCCATGGGCCTCCCCGCAAGCGCCTTGGATCAGCGCACCTTCACAAGTTCAGATGGTTCGAAAACTTTTGAGGCCACTCTCACAGGTTACGATGCTAAAAAGGGGACGGTGACCGTTCGAAAGTCCCGCACCAAGCTTCTGACATTCCAGTTGAGTCGCCTCAGTGCCAAGGATATCGCCTATGTTAAAGAGAATGCAAATACCGTGGCCGCTTCCAATGCGATCCGCGTTGACTTTGATCTTTGGCAAGATAAGCCAACAACGACCCGGTCGGATACCGAGCGCACTAAAACGACTCCGGCAGGATACACCGTGGAGCTGCGAAACTGGAGCAAGCAGAACGTCAAGAATGTAAAAGTTCGCTACACCATTTTTCATCGTAAAGATGCCGAGAATGGTGCCGGTTCAATTGCTCAAACAAAAGGAACTCTCAATGTTGCCACTCTCTATGCGAGTAGCACTGATCCCCAGAGAACCGCTCCCGTGAACTTAGTCCGTTACTCCCGTCAAAAATCGGGTGGCGGATGAGGCGGCGCACCTTGCAAGCCTGGCGGTCGCCGGGTTGACGGACTCCTTGGATGTGTTGCTGAAATCATCGTTGATGGTGTTGTTGTGGGCGTCGAAGCTACCGACGAGAAGCTCCTTAATGAGCTTTCACAAAGCTAAGAGGGGAGCAACAAAAACCCTTTGCTGGCCTGTCCTGATGGACAGGCCATTTTTTTGGAAGCCATTAATTGGAGTGTCATCATAGCGAATCACGGAGAAGGCTCACGAACACATCTGGTGATTGATGGCTAATCGAATGACTCGCTTGAAGAGAAGTTTCTGGTGTAAGGTGGAATCAGTTAAACCTTCCACGTAAACGCATTATTTCGCCCAGATCACCGGGAATACTGCAGAGGGGGGTAAAAAATGATGCGGCCTCAGGCAAACTTCTTTCGCTGGCTTTGAATGAAAAGGAATGGAGCCGCCGTAGTTTTCGAACGTGTGTCGTTTGGCGAAAATGAATAGGCTCGAAGCAATGGTTCGGAGGGCTTTTAAGATCTTTCTGGTTCTGGCTTTTGCCGGGGGTCTGCAGGCTGCCGAGGGTGTGCTGAAGGTATTTCAGGAGAACTGTATTTCTTGTCATGGCAAGGACGGGAAGGCGAAGGGGAAGGTGAATTTGCTGGAGATTGGGAGTTTGGAGGAGCTCAAGGCGCAGCCGAAGTTGCTGGAGAGTATTGTGGAGGCAATCGATTTTGAGGAAATGCCGCCGGAGGATGAACCGCAGCTGAAGCCGGAGGCGCGGAAGAAGTTTTTGGGAGATCTGGAAGACTTGCTCCATCAATCGGTGGCGGGGAAGAAGGAGTATCTCCAATCTCCGATTCGGCGGATGAACCGCTTTCAGTACAACAATGCGGTGACGGATTTGTTTGGCTTGAAATGTAATGTCTTCACGCTGCCGGAGCGCATGATGCGGGACCACAAGGGATACTTCAAACCGGAGACTGGGAAGATGGCGGACCGGGTGACGGTGGGGAGCCGTCCGCTCGGGAAGTCCCAAATGATCGAGCCGCGGTTGGCGGGAGTGGCCGCTTTTCCACAGGATCTGAGAGCAGAGCATGGTTATGATAATCAAGCGGATCACCTTTCGCTTTCTCCGCTCTTAATGGAGTCTTTTTTGAAGCTGGGTCAATCGATTGTCGAGAGTAAGGACTTCGGTCCGAAGCGGGTGGGGATTTGGAAGGAGTTTTTCTTGGTCCCTCCCAAAGAGACAAATCCCGAAGCGTTGGTGCGGCCGAGATTGGAGAAATTTTTGACCAAAGCCTTTCGCCGCCCGGTGACTTCAGAGCTATTGGATCGGTATGCGGGTTATGTCGTGGGTCAGATGAAGAAGGGGTTGAACTACACACAGGCGATGAAGATGATTTCGTCGGCGGTGATTTCCTCGCCGAAGTTTTTGTATCTCTACGATGGCGCGAGCGAAGGAAGCCGGAAGGTGGACGGCTATGACCTGGCCTCGCGTTTGTCTTTTTTCCTATGGGGAAGCCTGCCGGATGGAGAGTTGCTCGCGCTGGCGAAGTCTGGCGAGTTAATGAAGGAAGATGTTCTCTCGGGGCAGCTCACCAGAATGTTGAAGGACCGGAAAGTGAAGCGATTTTGCGATAGCTTTCCATCGCAGTGGCTGCAATTGGAGCGGATTATTTCCTCGGTGCCGGACCTCAAGAAGTTCCCGAAGTTTTACTTCAGCAGGTATCGCGACAGCATGCACATGATGCTGGAGCCCTTGCTTTTGTTCGAGACCGTCTTGATCGAGAACCAGTCGATCACGCAGTTGATTGATTCGGACTTCACCTATCGATCAGGCCATCTCGAAGAGGCCTATGGCGAGTTGGGTAAGGTCGCTAAAAAGAAGCGGGGCGGAGTTGGGGTGTTGAGTTTTGATCGCGTTCCTGTTACTGACCGTCGTACCGGTGGAGTGATTACCAATGCCGCCGTGATGACGATGACTTCGGGTCCGGAGAGGACTCAACCCATCACGCGCGGAGCGTGGATCGCGGGAGTGATTTTCAATAACCCGCCCGAGCCTCCGCCAGCTGATGTGCCTCCGCTCGGCGAGAAGCCGGAAGAGGGTGAAGAACACCTGACCTTGCGGGAGCGCCTGGGAATGCATCGGGAGCGGGCGGATTGCCGGGGGTGTCATGAACAGATCGATCCACTTGGCTTTGCGCTGGAGAACTACGATGCCGTGGGGCAATGGCGGGAGAAGTATGAGAATGGCCGTAAGGTCGATATGGAGGGAATTCTTTTCCGGAAGCATTCCTTTTCCAACGTGGTGGAATTTAAGGATGCCGTTCTCGCTGAGAAAGATCGCTTTACTCGCGGGTTGGCGGGACATTTGTTGGCCTTCAGTTTGGGGCGCGAGTTGGGGGTGACGGATGGATTGGCCCTCGATAAGATCTCGGAAGTGACCGCGAAGGACGGTTACCGGATACAAACGCTTTTGAGAGAAATCGTGACGAGCGAGCCGTTTTTGAGTAAGACGAACCCCAGGATGAAATAGATTATGAGAGGGAATACACGACGGGATTTTCTGCGCGGAATTGGTGGGGCGGCTCTGGCCTTGCCATGGTTGGAGAGTATTGCGGCTCCTGCGGCGGCTTCCCGGGTAGCGAAGCGCATGGCACATTTTTATGTCCCGATTGGTGTGGTGCGGCGGGGGTTTTTCCCGGGCGAAGCAGATGATGTCATTCCGAAGGGAAATCTGGGTCAGTTGGGCAGATCTCTCGGAAAGCAGGATCCGAATTATTCTGTCAAGAAATTGGAGCAGCTCACTCCGACGATGCAACCGCTGGAGCGTTTCAAATCCGAGATCAACCTCATCACCGGAATGGACCGGACCTTTCAGCAAGGGACAGATGTTCACGCGCAATGTGCCTCCTGCTACCTGAGCAGCGCCCCGCCCTACACGATTAAAGGGACGGCGTGGCCACTGGATCGCACGCTCGATCATTTGGTCGCCGATGTGGTGGGGAAGAAGACGCCCTTTTCTACTCTTGAGTTCAGTTGCAACAGTCATAAAGACAACAAGGAGTCGATCTACTTTGACAATATTTCCTGGTACGGGACCGGGCATCTCGCGCCGTCGATTCGTGATCCTCGCAAGATGTATCACCGTTTGTTTTCGACTCGGGAGGCTGATAAGTATCGTGATGTCACTGACCTCGTATTGGAAGACGCGCGCTCCTTGAAGCGGGACCTGGGATATGAGGACGGGCAAAAGTTCGCGGAATACTTTGACTCCATCCGTGCCATTGAAGTGCAGATGGATCGTCTTGAACAAATGAAGGGCGAGCTGTCGAAAGTGAAATTCGATGAGCCGCCCGAAGCGTATTTGCCTCGTGGTGAGTATATTCGACTCATGGGCGATCTCATGGTGGTGGCTTTGCAGACGGGGTTGACCAATGTGACGACCTTCATGGTCGGGCCGGAGAGATGGGATACGCCTTATAAGTTTGAAGGCTTGTTCGACAAGCCGCGGAGTCACCACGGGATGTCACACAACCAAACCAAGATGATTGATGATCTTCTCAAAGTGGATCGCTTTCACATGGAGCAATACGTTTATCTTTTGGAAAGGATGAAGAGTGTTGAGGAAGCGGATGGATCGACCTTGCTCGATAATACACTCTTCACTTATGGCTCGGGCTTGGGCGATGGCTCGACTCACCAATATAATGACCTCCCGATCATTGTTGCCGGTGGTGGGAAAGAGACCAAGAGCGGGCAACACATTAATATGCCCGAAGGCACGCCGTTGGCGAATCTCTGGCTGACCCAGGCTAAGATGATGGGCGTTGAGAAAGAGCGCTTCGCGGATAGCACGGGCGAGATAGGGGCGATGAAGGCATAGGGGGAAAGCCCCCCGTCCGGGTGGTTTGACACTCCCGCGGTCGAGAAGAGCTGGAAAGGTACCGGGATGCCGAAGTGGGAGCGGCTATCTCAAGTGAAGTGAGATTCTAGTGCCTCGGCTCGACGCCGAGGAGGTGTCTAACGAAGTAGTCTTTCTGGCGGCGGCGTCCGTATTTCGTCCCGGCGGCTCCGTGGCCGGCGCCAGGGATGACAAGGAGGTCGAAGTCTTTGTCGGCTTTGACGAGGGCGTTGACGACTTGCATCGTGGAGGCGGGATCGACGTTGGTATCGAGTTCGCCGACGATGAGGAGAAGCTTGCCTTCCATGCGGTGGGCCTGGGCGGTGTTGGAGGAGGCTTTGTAGTGTTCTCCGAGTGGGTAGCCCATCCATTGTTCGTTCCACCAAATTTTGTCCATGGCATTGTCGTGGCAACCGCAGTCGGCGACGGCGACTTTGTAAAAATCATGGTGTGCAATGAGGGCGCGCATGGCGTTCTGTCCTCCGGCGGAGCCTCCGTAAATCCCAACCCGGCTGAGGTCCATCCAGGGACGGTCCTTCCCTGCGGCTTTGATCCAAAGAACGCGGTCGGGAAAGCCGGCGTCGCCGATGTTTTGCCAGCAGACATCGTGGAAGGCTTTCGAGCGGAGCGAGGTGCCCATCCCGTCGATTTGCACCACGATGAATCCAAGTTCCGCGATAGCGTGGCCGCGTGAGGAGAAGCGTTTGGGGACGTGGGCGTCATGAGGTCCGGCGTAGATTTGTTCGATGACGGGATATTTTTTCTTGGGGTCGAAATTGCTCGGGCGGCGGATGATGCCGTAGATGTCTGTTTTGCCATCACGGCCTTTGGCGACGAAGCGTTCGGGGGTTTTCCAACCAGCCTTTTTGAGAGTCAAATGATCAGCCTTTTCGAGGACGGTGACTAGCGAGCCGTCTTTGGTGCGTCGCAGTTCGGTGACAGGCGGGAGGTCGACGCGGGAGTAGGTGTCGATGAGAAATTTTCCATCGGGCGAGTAGTCAATGTTGTGAGTCCCGTCGCCTGCGGTGAGTTTGACCAGATTGGTGCCGTCGAAATTAATGCGGGCGAAGTGGACGTGGTAAGGATCCTGATTGGGATAAATCCCTCCGAGCTGAAACCAGATCTGGCGCTTTTCGTGGTCGATGCGATCGACTTTGTGGACAACCCATTTGCCTTTGGTGATTTGGTTTTTGGGCGAGCCGGTTTTGCTGTCGAAGAGGTAGAGGTGATTCCAGCCGTCGCGTTCGGACATCCAGATGATTTCATTGGTTTCCTCAAGCCGATGGAAGTATTTTTTTCGGGAGTAGCAGACGAAAGTCTCCGGGGTTTCTGCGATAAGCGAGGTGGCCTTGCCGGATTTCGCATTGATGGCGACGACGCGGAGGACCTGATGTCCGCGTTGGTTGTAGAGGAAGGTGAATTGCGAGGAGTCGGAATCCCAGTTGAAATCCGAGAGGCTCCAGGGATTCTTGAAGAGCTCGTTGTTGAGGGGGATTTCTTTTTTGGTGCCAAGATCGAAGAGGTGCGGGCGGGGGTGGTCGATGGTGTCGCCGGGTTTGACGTAGGTGATGGTTTTGAGTTTGGGTTGCGCTTGGTCTTTGGGGGAGGATTCCACGATATGAACCTTCCGCTTGTCTGGTGTTTTACGCTGGATGGCGACGATCTTACTGCGGTCAGGCGACCAATAGATTTGGCCGATGAAGGGATTGTCTTTGGTGCCGGATTTGGAGAGGGTGATGGTTTTTTTTGTCTCGAGATTGGTGAGAGTGAGATTGTAATTTGAAATTCCGGCGCGCCATTTTTTGTCGGGCGGGGTCTCACTTTTTTTGCGACGTTTGGGTTGCTCCTTTTTTTCTTTTGATGGTTTCCAGGAACCATCGATCACGGCGAGGCCCGGCTGGGCGGTGGCTTCAAAGACGCCGAGAGTTTTGTTGTTTGGTCCTTTGGCGATCCAAACGTGACCGGCATAAGTATGCTGGTCGATTTGCTTACCGGGTTCCGCTTTTCCGTAGGGCGTCGGGCTGTTGAGATTGCCGAGCCAGAGGAATTGCACCGACTGCTTGGTTTTATTTAGAAACGTGATGGTGGTGGAGTCGCCAGTGGATTTGTGAGTGCGGGGGGCGGGAAGGACTATGACGGTCGAGCCATTCATGGAGGGCTCATTCTTCTTGGGGAGGAGTTGGTCGAGCTTGTTTGCTTCCTTGCGGACGCCGGTGGCGGGATCGATGAGGACATATTTTTCGGACTTGGGCCCGGTGCGGACGCGGTACCAGAATTGTCCGGTGCCCTCGATCCACTTGGGATCAACACGGTCGCGGAAGACTTTTCCGGAGAAGCGTTTTCCGAGGTCGTCGGCGCGTTGGTAGTCCTCCTTGGAGCCCTGAGCGAGAATCGGGAAGGTAAAGACGAGGAGAAGGCTGAGTGCGCGTGAAATCATGAGGGTCAAGCTACGGAGTGACGGGAAGCTGTCTTTCCCTTGATTTGAGAGAGTTAATTCGTTCTCTGCCAAGTCAACAGCAGCCGAGTAGCAGCGTCTGCAATCCCATTGTCTGTCGGTTTTTTATTCGGCCCCTGTGGGTCAGGGCGGTGAAGTTGAAGCAAAGGAAGGAAATCGGTGGAGGTGAATTGACAAAGGCGGCGCGATGCGGTTTCTTCGGCCTGTGAAGAAAGCATTGGCCCTCCTTCTAGGTTTGCGACTCGGACTTTAAAGTCTGATGTCGCTTTTTGTTCTTTGGCCAACTTTCCGGAACTGCGTTGAGTGCGGAACCCCACCGATCCAAGGATCAAAAGACTTAGAATCAGGATCATCTCCTTCATTCAACTCCATCTCTCCAAGACGATGAAAACTGAAACCATATCCAAATACCGTCCCTTTCCGGCTGTCGAATTATCCGACCGGACCTGGCCGGACCGTACTATCGACGCAGCTCCTATCTGGTGTTCCGTTGATCTACGGGATGGCAACCAGGCGCTGCCCATTCCGATGAGTGTTGAAGAAAAACTGGAGATGTTTGACCTGCTTGTGGGGGTGGGCTTCAAAGAGATCGAGATTGGCTTTCCTTCGGCGAGCGATACCGAGTTCGCCTTTATGCGGCGGCTGATCGAGGAGAGTCGGATTCCCGACGACGTCACGGTGCAGGTGCTGGTGCAGACGCGTCGCCATTTGATTGAGCGGACCTTTGAGGCGATCAAGGGTGCCCGTCGTGTGATCGTGCACATCTATAATTCCACCAGTACGCTTCAGCGTCGAGTGACTTTCCACGATGCCTCCCGTGAGGACATCAAGGCGATTGCGGTGGAAGGAGCGAAGGTGGTGAAGGAATTGGTGCCGACGATTCCCGAGACTGAAATCGTGCTGCAATATTCGCCCGAGAGTTTTTCCGATACGGAATTGGACTTCGCACTTGAGTGTTGCGAGGGCGTGATAGCGGTGTGGGAACCAACGCCGGAGAAGAAGATGATTTTGAATCTTCCGGCAACGGTGGAGTGGACCACTCCCAATGTGCATGCCGATCAGATCGAGTGGATGTGTCGTAATATCTCGGCGCGCGATTCGGTGATTATTTCCCTGCATACGCATAATGACCGTGGGACGGGCGTTGCTGCGACAGAGCTGGGCTTGATGGCTGGTGCGGATCGGGTGGAGGGAACTTTGTTCGGCTGTGGCGAGCGGACGGGGAATCTCGATATCGTGATCGTGTCGTTAAATATGAATAGTCATGGTATCGAGACGGGTTTGGATTTTTCGAATCTCTCACGGATGCGCGAAGTGTACGAGCGGACCACCCGCATGACCGTTCCGGATCGTCAGCCTTATGCCGGGGAACTGGTGTTCACGGCTTTCTCGGGAAGTCATCAGGATGCGATTAAGAAAGGTCTCGATCGGCGGAAAAAGGAAGAGGCCGGGAATTGGGGCGTGCCTTATCTGACCATCGACCCCCATGATATTGGTCGGAGTTACGAAGCGATCGTCCGGATCAATTCGCAGTCCGGGAAAGGCGGGGTGGCCTACATTCTCGATCAAGAGCACGGCTTTGATTTGCCCAAGACGATGCATCCCCAGGTTGGGAAGCGCGTTTATGATTTGGCGGACGAACGCGGGAAGGAACTTTCGGCGGAAGAGGTCGGAAAGGTGTTCCTGGAGGAGTTTACCAATGTGTCATCCGAGATGAATCTCGTGGATTACGTGTTGGACCACCATGCTGCCGGGCGCGGAGAGGTTGCTTGCAAGGCTCAGGTCGAAGTAGGTGGCAAGTCATGGACCTTGGAAGGAATTGGAAACGGCCCCATCAATGCCTACGTGCAGGCTCTCGAGGTGGGCGGGCTTAAGGACTTCACTTTGACTGATTACCGCTCGCACGCGGTGCGTGGAGGTTCGAGCTCTGATGCGGCGGCGTATGTGCAGCTCCGTCATGACGACGGGCGTATTCTCTGGGGGGTGGGGGTTGACCCATCGATCGAAATGGCAGGCGTGAAGGCTCTCGTGTGTGCGTGGAATTTGCTCCGTTAGGAAAGGTAATTGGTGACGCGTTCGATG
>JAQWZU010000088.1 GCA_029253285.1 Akkermansiaceae bacterium
ATCCGGACTTCATTCCTTCCTGGAGATAACGAGGTGAGTTCTGTGGCCAGAGCACCCACTGGTGCAATGGCTAAAACGGTGTTCACTATGAGTATCAGCGTTGTCTTCATTTAGTTCTCCTAGATCAGCCGAAAGTCATCCCTTTGGTAAGCCATCCCATTCGGAATCCCGGAATCAAAAGCGGAGCTTACGACAACTCGGGAAATCTGTGGATCTTTGAGGGAGTAAAAAAGCCACGTCCTTGCGGAGCATGGCTTTTTGAGAAGTAGAGAAGATGGTCCCTTACTTGGGGATCTCGTTGAGCGTGTAGTAGACGTCGGGATGCCAGAGGGTTTTCCCGGACGATGATTTGACGCCGTTGAGGTTGAAGTGATGCACGTGGCCTCTTGTAAGGCCGGAGACCTTGAGGTGGATGGACTTCTTGTCGGGAGCGACGGTGACTTTGTCGATGACGGGAGTGACTTTGTCGACCTCTGGGCTGCCGTAGCCTTTTTGGTAGATGTAGGTCCAGGCAGCGGCCTTGTAAGAGTCGATCTTCTTTGCGCTGGAGGCATCGATGGGTTCGGTGAAGGTGATGACGAAGCCGTCGGACTTGGCGTGCATTTCGTGCATTTCAAAAGGCGTCTTGCCGGTCCAGCGGACGCGTTCGAAGGTAAAGTTCTTTCCTCCACGCGCAGCCCAACCACGGTTGGAACCTCCGACGAAGAGGGTGGCGTCCTGGCCCATGCGAGCGGGAATGATTCCGCAGCGGAAGTCTTCGAGAAATTTCCAAACAGCACCCTGGTAGCCGCCGTTGACTTTTTCGAGGTAGACGCGCTGGACTTGCGAGTGGGTTTGTTCGCCGACGAGAACCTGTCCCTGGAAGGGGCCGAACTTTCCTTCGGTGGGATCATAGATCACAGCGGTGGGCGATTGTCCGACTTTGCCGTGGGGAAGAATGATGGGCGGAGGAACGATGCGAGGATCTTTGTCGACCTCGGTGACCATGCGGGAACCGGTCTTGGGATTGGGTGGTTCTTCCTGACCGGTGAGCTTGGCGTAAACGTTTCCGGTGGGGTTGCCCATGAAGCCCCCGGGCTTGAGCCACTTGAGTGAGGAGGAGCCATTCCAGAGTCCCTGGTTGTCGGTGTAAAAACAATCGCCGGCCTGGTTGAATCCGATGCCGCCGGGTGAGCGGATGCCGGGGCAGGTGGGGATGACTTTCCCGTCGAGTCCGTAGCGATAGCACCAGCCACGCCAAGGGGATTTAGCACTCGCTCCGCCAGATCCGGTGAGGCAGTGCACGACCCAAACGTTGCCGTCTTTGTCGGGATCTGAGCCGAAGTTGTATTCGTGGTAGTCTCCGTTGATGCCCCAGTAGTGGGTCACGGTTTCGAAGAGGTCGGCGCGGCCGTCACCATCGGTGTCGGTGAGCTTGGTGATCTCGGGACGCTGGGTGAGGTAAAGCGAACCGTCTTTATAGAACATACCGAGGGGTTCATGAAGACCGCGGGCGAAGAGGGTCCATTTGACTTTGGAGAGGTCTTTTTCGTAAGCGCCTTCGCAAACCCAGACGTCGCCGCGCCGTGAGCTGACCGCGACTTTTTTGTCGGGCATGATGGCGATGGATCCGAGCTCGAGGACTTCGCCAGGAGGAGTGGGGATTTCCTCGCGGAGGTAGAATTCAGACTGGCGGTCGTCTGCCATGACTGGAAGGAGCGCGAGGAAGAAGAGAAGAGATTTCATTTTAGGTAGTGGTGAAAATTCAGTAAAAAAGGGTGATTACTTCCAGGTGTAGTTAATCTGGATTTTGTGAGTGCCTGCGCTGAGGGGAACCGGGATGAGGAGTTCGTTCTCACGAGCGAAGGGAGCGTATTCCGAAGTGGGAACTGCGATGGCGAGTTTGTCGAAGCTGAAGTTTCGTTCGCCGCTGGCCTGAACCTGGTTGCCGCTGAGGGCGCGGAAGTAGATAACCTTGTCCGAAGCGGAACCGGCGGGGACCTCCAGCGTGAGGGTTCGGGCAAATCCCTGACCGGTTTTGGCCGGGAGGGAGGTGTCGGTGATCTTCACGTTGCCGAATTGGTAGAGGAAGGTCGGTTGTTGTTTCTTGTCGAGCTTGTAGCCTTTGAAGAGAGGCGCAAGCGAGGGGTCAGGTCCGTCGGGCCAAGGAGTGGTCTGGCTATCAAGAATAGCAAAAGGAATACCGCGGTTGATGGTGACGACATTTTCGCCAGCCGGTCCCTGGAAGCCTTGGCCGCGTCCGGTCCAGTGACGACCAGCGTCCATAAACTTGCCGGTCCAGAGCATATCGACGCTCATGCTGTCGCCACTGAAGGCGAGATTGACGTTTTCGAAGTATCCCACGCCAATGCCACGCGGGTCGGTGCCGGCGATGAAGTTCCGGTAGATCGTCGCTTCGTTGACCGGAGGGGTGAGGGGAATAGAGGCACCCTTGGACTTCTGTTTCGCAGGCTTGTCGGAAAGGCTCTGGTTATTGATGCCAGGGCCGCTCCATGAAAGAGCGATCTCTTCGTTACCGGTATTTTCAAAGTATTCGATTCTGATTTCGTTGCGGCCTTTCTTGAGCTTGGTCGCTTTCTTGGTGGGTTTTCCGGCGGGGCCGTTACGGTCGCGGGTGATGATTTCCTTGCCGTTGATGATTAAGGCACCACCATCGTCGGTGTCGTAGACGAAGGTGTATTTTCCTTCGGCGGGAGCGTCGAGCCAGCCTTCCCAGACCAAGCCGAATTGGTCTTTGCGGTCGGCATGTTTGACTGAGATGAGGCCGCCTTTTTCTTCCTCAACGTTTTTGGCTTTGGATTTGCGGAGGGCGGCGAGGTTTTTGAAGTCACCGTGGTGAATGTAAGAAAGGAGATCCTGGATTTTGCCTTTTTTATTGGCAGGACCGGATTCGGATACCGCGCCTTTGTAGCCGGGGATGGGGTATTTCTCGAGAAGCTCGGCGGCTTCCCACATTTGCGAGCGATTCTTGGACACTTCGCGGGATGCTTTGATATCGGAGACTGAGACAGCCGATTCCTTGTGTCCCCAGCTGGAGCGCACGTAAGTGATGATAGAGGAAAGTTGTTCGTTGGTGAGGGCAGCACCCTGAGGAGGCATGACAAGATTGTATTCCTTGCCCGCTGCGTGGATGGGTCCCTGAAGTCCGTGGAGCACGAGCTGGATCATACGATCGGGTTTTCCTTTGACCCATTCGCTTCCTGCGAGAGGGGGGAATTGTCCATTGCCAATGCCTTTTCCGTCGGGAGCATGGCAGGCGCTACAGTAGAGGGTGTAGTTGCTCTTTCCGTCTTCCGCAAGGAGAGGTTGGGTGGCGAGGAGGGTGAATGCGAGAAGATGCTTCATAAGACTGTTTAAGTTAATACGTGCTTCGGGAGGCTGTCTGACAAGAAATCTTGGGGCAATGTGGGAAAGAGCCTATTTCTCTACTTCAGAGTTCAGGTTGCAATAGGGGGATTTTTTTTAAAGCGTTGGTTTTAAGATTGTTATTTAACTATTGTTAATGGGTCTTAATGAAAGGGCTAAAATTGAGACTGGAATATTGGAGTAAAAGTGATTAGTATCCGCCGACGGGCAGGCGCAGGCTTCGCCCGCAAATCAAGACACTTATGAACTTCCGTATACCTTTTCACCGGGTCAACTGGGTCAACACCTCTTTCTTATTCGTCATCACCACCCTGGGAGTCATTGCAGCTCCGATCTTCCTATATTTGCATGACCTTAATTGGATCATGTGGAGCATGTTCGCCTTCTACATGATTGCGACCGGCCTGAGTATCACTCTCGGCTATCACCGCCTTTTCTCTCACCTTTCCTTCAAGGCCAAGTGGCCTGTTCGATTGGGAACGCTGATATTTGGAGCCTGCGCCTTTGAGAACTCTGTCCTCCACTGGGCTTCCGATCATCGTCGTCATCACAAGCACACCGACCACGACGAGGATCCCTATGATATTACCAAGGGCTTCTTCTGGGCGCACATCGGTTGGATTCTTTTCAAGCTCGATGCCGAGCAACCGATGGACAATGTGAAAGATCTCCGTCGTGATTCTTTGGTTCGTTTTCAAGACAAATTCTATGTCCTCATTGCCTTTGTGGCAGGGTTGATTTTCCCAGCCGTCGTTGGCTACTTCGCGATGGGCGGTATGGTTGGAGCGCTTGCCGGCTTCCTTGTTGTTGGCGCTCTTCGGGTTGTTCTCGTGCAGCAGTCGACCTTCTTTATTAACTCGCTCTGCCACTGCGTTGGCAATCAGCCCTACTCAACACGTTGCTCCGCTCGCGACAGCTGGATCATGGCACTCGTGACCTATGGTGAGGGATATCACAACTACCACCACGAGTTTCAGCACGACTACCGCAACGGGGTGAAGCCTTGGAATTTCGACCCAACCAAGTGGTCGATCATGTTGCTCCATAAGCTCGGTCTTGTGAGCGATCTGCGTCGCGTGGCGACCAGTAAGATCGTTGCTGCTGAAATGAAGGAAGCCCAGCGGAAAGCAGAAGTTCGCTTGGCCGAATTGGCCGCCCAGGACGGCACTCTTTGCGAGCACGCCGTGGCCAAGGTCAATGAGCTCATTGAGAAACTCAAAGAGAACATCAATGAGTTTGAGACAAGTTTCTCCGAGTCGCTGGAATCATCCCGCGAAACCCTCAAGCGCTGGCGTCGTGAGACCCGTGCTTTGATGAGCGGCCTTGGTGAGTTGCGTCTTCGGTCAGCTTAAGAGGTTTCCTCGAATTGCAAATGAGCACCGAACTTGATTTAGGTCCCCAGCCGTTGGAGGACATCCTGAATGGTTGGGGATTGAGTCATCACGATCTCGTGGAGGTTTCTCCCGAGCAACTCACCCACAAGCAGGTTCAGCGGGCGTCATCCGGGCGGAAGCTGACGCTCAAGATGAAGCAGAAGGTCTCACGAACTCTTAATTTCGCCGTTTGGGGGCGTCTTACCAATGAAGAGCGAGAGCAATTTGTGGAGTATTTCCCCAAGCATCTTTTCAATTACAACAAAGGATACGAGGAGGGAGACCCCAACGTGGAGATGTATCCTCTTCTGGAGGGGCGAAAGGTCCGACGCGATTTCCTCGAAGAACTTGGTCTTTAGGAGCAATTTACGGTTCTTGCCTTGGCAGAGAGGGAGGTTAACGTCTCGTGTAATGAGATTTTTCAGCCTCCTTTTTTTGATGGCTCATGTTTCGTTTGGAGCAGAGCCACCCCTGTTGCAATCCAAGGTGAAAGGTCTTCTGGTAGTCGACCTTGGCAATGGTTCCTATGCCGGAACCGCCACCCAGATGAATGCCACGGCTATTCCAGCGCAAGACAGGGGATCAAATTTCCAGCTGCGCTTTAATCAACGGGTAGGGAAAATGATGATTTCGGCCACGGCGGAGGTGGAAAAACTGATGAGAGTGAGGCATCGGGGCAGGATCCCGAAAGGCTACGTCATTGAGTTTGGTTTTTCAGACAAACACACTCCCAAAGATGGGCCTTCGGCGGCGGTTGCTTGTGGCCTGATGGCCGACGCTATTATCTCGGGGAATCCGCTCGATCAACAATTTGCCGCAACCGGTGACATGACAGCGACCGGAGAAGTTCGCCCGGTGGGCGGGGTGGGAGCCAAGATCAGAGGGGCGATGCGTAAGAATTGCACCGTCTTTTCCGTGCCTGCGGGAAATCGATCTGTGGTGGAAGATCTTTACGTCAGTCACGGAATTGAGGCGGTGGCTAAGATTCAGATTATTACCGTTTCTCAGTTTGAGGAAGCGGTGGCCATTAGCAGGGCGACCAAGTCGAAAGAAGTGGCGCAGGCTTTTGCGGACTTTGAGATGGTCCAGAAAGCGGTCTTGAAGAACTCCGGGAATGCGGGACATCCCAAGGTGCGGGAGAAGCTCAAATCGATTTTAAAAACAATTCCCCATCACGAGTCGGCCCGCCTCATTGCTCTCCACGGAATGAAGCGTGGCCCCAAGCGTTTGTCGCTGGCGGGTTCGCTGCAAGAGATCGATGGTGCGGCCAACGAACTTGGAGCGGTTTTTAAGAATGGCAGTTTTTCATCGCCTGGATTCGATGATCCACTCTGGGAGAGTATCGCCAGATTGGATCGATTGAAGTTGGCCGTTGATGTGCGGACGAAGCCATTTTTAATGTCCTTCTTGAAAGTAGGGACATTTGTGAAGCTTAACCGGGAGCGTAAGGTTCTGCGTGAGAGTGAAATTACCGAGTTTGCAACGCTGGTAAATAATATCGATGTCGAGCGGAATAAGCTGATGAGTAATAAGAAAATCCGTGAGGAGATGCTCGACGAGTAAAGGTGTTTTTATGGGGTGGGGATTTGGAGTGAAGTCACGGGGTCCGAATTGACAGAGAGGACCTCGATTGCTCGCCAGCCCATCTCGTCGACGAGGAAAAAGACGATGTTGGGTTTCTTGTTGACGGCGAGGGTCGACCCGGAGAACACGATCAGAAGAGTTGCGAGGAGAAGAAGGGGTTTCATGGTGGGAGCGAATTAAAGGAGAGAATGGGAGAAACCAATGGAGCCAACAAGGGGCAACCCAACGGAAAATCGTTGTCGATGGACGGGTATTGGGGATCGTCGCCGACCAAAAATGGCCTGCGTGATTAAGCGAACTGGCTCAGGAAGCGGGTGTCGTTCTCGATGAGGAGACGGATGTCCTTGATGCCGTATTGGATCATGGCGAGGCGGTCGAGGCCCATGCCGAAAGCGTAGCCGGTGAGTTCGGCGGGATCGAAGGCGGTGTCGCCACGGCTTTCGTTGATCGCTTCGAAGACCGCGGGATCGACCATGCCGCAGCCGGCGACTTCGATCCACTTGGGGGCTTCTCCTTTGACCTGAAGCTTGACGTCGATTTCGAAGCTGGGCTCGGTGAAGGGGAAGAAGTGTGGGCGGAAGCGGACTTCCGTATTATCGCCGAACATAGCGCGGTAGAAGAATTCGAGGGTGCCTTTGAGGTCGGAAAGACGGACGTCTTTGTCGACATAGAGACCTTCGAGTTGATTGAAAACCGAGAGGTGGGTGGCGTCGATTTCGTCCCGACGATAGGCCGAGCCAGGAGCGATGATTTTCACGGGTGGCGTTTGCTTTTCCATGGTGCGCACCTGCACAGAGGAAGTGTGGGTGCGGAGGAGCTTGCCGGAATCGAAGTAGAAAGTGTCGGAGTCGTTGCGCGCCGGATGATCGGCCGGGGTGTTGAGAGCGTCGAAGCAATGGAACTCGGTTTCGATTTCCGGACCGTCGGCAAGGGCAAAGCCGAGGCGGCGGAGAATCTGAATCGCGCGGTCTTTGACGATAGTGAGAGGGTGAAGCGAACCGGTAGCGACGGAGCGGCCCGGCATGGAGGGGTCGAGCCCTTCCACGGAAGCAGCATCGGCGGCGTCCTGAAGGCTTTGTTTGCGGGTGTCGAGGGCAGCGCCAATAGCATGACGGGCCGCATTGAGGGCGGCTCCGAGCTTGGGCTTCTCCTCGTTGGAAAGATTACGCATCTCGCCAGCGAGAGCATTGAGCGGGCTTTTCTTGCCAAGAAACTTCACACGGGCCTCTTCGAGGGTGGCTTCAGTGTTCGCGGCCTCCACGGCAGCGAGGGCTTCGGCTTGGATTTGCGTCGCTTGCTCAATCATGCGGGGGATTGGTTATGGGAAAGGGGGGGATTGGTCAAGACTATGGAGAGCGGGCGTCCAGCCCGCTTTGGCTTTGTTTTGGGTAAGCGGGCATTTCAGCCACTCTCCATCGCATAAAAAATGGCCGCGTCCCGGGGGAGCGCGGCCATTTGAAAGGTTGGTCGTTTGGACTTAGGAAGCCTTCTTTTGTTCGAGGGCGGCCTTCGCTTGTTCAACGATTCCGTTGAAGGTTGCGATGTCGGTCACGGCGAGGTCGGCGAGGATCTTACGGTCGAGAGTGATCCCGGCGGCGTTCAATCCTTCGATGAAGCGTGAGTAAGTCAATCCTTCGGCACGGACGGCAGCGGAGATGCGCTGGATCCAGAGGCGACGGAATTGTCCCTTACGTTTCTTACGGTCACGATACTCATACTGGCGGGCCTTGTAGACGGCGTCCTTCGCGTAGCGGTAAAGCTTGGAACGGAAGCCGCGGAAGCCTTTCGCGCGGAGGAGGATGCGTTTGCGACGTTTCCGGCTGGCCGGACTGTTAGTTGCTCTTGGCATTTTCTTTTTTTGGCTGAACGAATCGTTGGTTTCTAATTCACTCCTACAGTCTCACTCGTTCAAAGGTTCTTTTCGGGAAAAGACAGGCTGTATGGAGGCCGCCCGTTTTGCGGGCGGGGTCATCGTCGTGTGGTTAGCGAAGAAGAAGGTTTCTTTTCACGTTCTTGATGTCTGCATCGGAAACGAGAGTCGCTTTCCCCAGATTTCTTTTCCGTTTCCGGTTTTTCTTCTGAAGAATGTGACGTTTGCCTTGTTTGCGGCGCAGAATCTTACCGGTGCCAGTCACTTTAAAGCGTTTGGCTACGGACGATCTGGTTTTTGACTTGCAAGCTTTGCGTGCCATGGGAGCGCGTTTCTAGTGGGAGTCGGGCCGAATGCAAGCAGTTTTCGGGAAAAATGGGGAATAAAAAACGCCCTCTGCAGTAAGGCAGGAGGCGTTTTGAAATTTTGGGCCGTTTTCTACGAGGCGGTGAGGAGGTCCTGCTTCGGGGGAGCGAATTGGGTGAGCTTGATCCCTTCCACGGCCGCTTTGTATTCCTCAAAGCTTGGCGTTCTACCGAGGATGGCGGAGAGGACGGCCACTGGAGTGGAGGAAAGGAGGGATTCTCCTTTCTTGCGCTCGGAGTCTTCTACGACGCGGCCCTGGAAGAGGCGGGTGGAGGTGGCCATGACGGTGTCGCCTTTGGCAGCCTTTTCCTGGTTGCCCATGCAGAGGTTGCAGCCGGGACGCTCGAGATACATCATATTCTCGTATTCGGTGCGGGCGGCGCCTTTGGGATCGTTGTCGTCGAAGACGAAGCCGGAATACCTCTGCAGGATGTCCCAGTCGCCCTCGGCTTTGAGTTCATCGATAATATTGTAAGTCGGCGCGGCCACGACGAGCGGGGCGTTGAACTTAATCTCGCCATTTTGCGCTTCAAGGTTGCGGAGCATTTGGGAAAGGATCTTGAGATCTCCTTTGTGGACCATGCAGGAACCGACGAAGCCGAGGTCGACTTTCTTATCGCCGCCGTAGAAGGAAAGCTCGCGGATGGTGTCGTGGGTGTATCGCTTGGAGACGTCGTCGTTGTAGACGTCGGGGTCGGCGATCATGGGTTCGACGATCTCGTCGAGGTCGACAACCACTTCGGCGTGATAGTTGGCGGTGGCATCAGGAGTGAGGGGAGGCTTTTCGCCGGACTGGACTTCAGCAATGCGCTTGTTGGCCTTGTCAACGAGCCCCTGGAGGACGCCGCCTTCGTTGTCCATGCCCTTGTCGATCATGATCTGAATGCGGCCTTTGGCAATCTCGAGAGATTCGATGAGGGTTTCGTCCTGGGAAATACAGATGGAAGCCTTGGCTTTCATTTCAGCAGTCCAGTCCGTGAAGGTGAAGGCCTGATCGGCGGGTAGAGTGCCGAGGTGGACTTCGATAATGCGGCCCTGGAAGACATTGTCGCCGCCGAATTTATCGAGCATCTGGGATTGCGTGGCGTGGACGACGTCACGGAAGTCCATATGGTCTTTCAGAGTCCCCTTGAAGGTGACTTTGACCGACTCGGGGATTGGCATGCTGGCTTCGCCGGTGGCGAGGGCGAGGGCCACGGTGCCGGAGTCCGCTCCGAAGGCAACTCCTTTGGACATGCGGGTGTGGGAGTCACCGCCGATGGTGATGTCCCAGTCGTCCACGGTGAGGTCGTTGAGGACTTTGTGAATGACATCGGTCATGGCGTGGTAGTCGCCCCCGGGGTCACGTGCCGTGATCATACCGAACTTATTCATGAAGGACATGAGCTTTGGGATATTAGCTTGGGCTTTCTTGTCCCAAACGGACGCGGTGTGACAGCCGGACTGGTAACCTGCATCAACGACAGGAGAAATGACGGTGGCGGCCATGGCTTCGAGCTCCTGCATCGTCATCAGGCCGGTGGTGTCCTGGGAACCCACGACGTTAACCTCGACGCGGAGGTCGGAGCCGGCGTGCAGAGTGAGGCCTGGGGTAGTGCCGACGGCGTTGCGGTTGAAGATTTTTTCAACAGCAGTGAGGCCTTGTCCTTCGTGAGAGATTTCCTTGGATGGTGCGAAGACGATGGGGGCCTCGGTGCCGAGAGTGGAGGCGGCGAAGCTCTGGAGCTTCTTGCCGAAGACGATGGCGTAAGAGCCGCCGGCTTTCATGAACTCCTTCTTTTGAGGAGTGAGGGCCTTGGAAATGTCGATGAGCTCGGTGTCGCCTTGGAAGAGTTTCTGAGTCTTCGTGTTAATGGTGAGGACGGTGCCGGTTTCGACGGAGTAGGTTTGTTCGAGGATGGCTTCGCCCTCGTCGTCGAGAACGGTATTGCCTTCGGCGTCTTTCTTCTTGGCCCAGTTCTGCAGATCGAGGCCGATGCCGCCGGTGACATCGACGGTGGTGAGGAAGATGGGGGAAATGCCATTCGTTCCCGCTACGATGGGCGCGAAGTTGACGAAGGGGACGTATTTGCTCGCTTGTTTGCCCGTCCAGAGGGCCACGTTGTTAACGCCGGACATGCGGGAGGAGCCGACGCCCATAGTGCCTTTTTCGGCGATGAGCATGACACTCTTGTCTGGGTGGAGGCGCTTGAGAGCTTCGATTTCCTGTTGGGCGTCCGGAGAGATGAGGCACTTGCCGTGGAGCTCGCGGTCGGAGCGGGAGTGGGCCTGGTTGCCGGGGGAGAGGAGGTCGGTGGAGATGTCGCCTTCGCCGGCGATATAGGTGACGATCTGGATTTCCTCCTGAATTTCGGGAAGCTTGGTAAAGAACTCGGCATTGGCGTAGCTTTCGAGGAGATCCTTGGCGACCGCATTACCTGCCTTAAAGGCGGCGGCGAGTTGCTCCATGTCAGCATCGTAGAGGAAGACCTGGGTTTTGAGGACGTCGGCGGCTTGGGCCGCGATGGAGGTGTCGTCGCCGAGGGCTAGGTCGAGAAGAACCTCCATCGACTTGCCGCCCTTCATGTGGGAGAGGAGTTCGAAGGCAAAGGTCGGGGAGATTTCTTCGATGACGGAGCTGCCCAGAATGATCTCCCTGAGAAAGGTGGCTTTTTCGACTGCCGCACTCGTGGTGCCGGGCAGGGTGTTGTAGATCAGAAAATTGAGGGAGTCTTCGCGGTGCTCGTTGCCGGAGTCTTTGATCTGCGTGATGATTTCGGCGACCAACTCACCGCTATCGATGGGTTTGGGGTGCAGCCCCTGATCTTTGCGTTCCTCGATTTCTTTGATGTAGTCCGAATACAGGCTCATGATGGCGTGAAGATTGTAAATTAATGCGCGAAATTTTTGATTTCCCCGCAGGTTCTATGGGTTGCGGAAATTGCGGAGCAGGTTCTAGGCCGGAATGACGGCAAGAAAAACCCCAAATACCTTAAGATTGGAAGATTTTGACTCTCCGATAGGGGAATAAAGTCCGCAGAAACGGTTGTTTCGGGAGTAAACAGTCCGCAGAAGAGCCGATTAAGTCGCCGGCATCCGGCTCTTTATGGGGTGGGGGTGCGATGGAATCGCTTGAGTCGAAAGTCATCAAGGGCAATTTACGGGCTGGCAGCCTACTCTCCACAGAACTTGGTTGAGAAGCGGCGAGGGCGCCGCGGCAGTATTCATAAAAAAGCCCGGCGGGTGAGGCCGGGCTTGTTAAAAATAGTGAGAAGGTCCTATTTAAAGCGGTAGTAGCCGTCGGGGTTATACATGAGGTAGACGTCCTTCGGGTTGCGACGGGGAAGGATCAGGTAAGGGTTTCCTTTGTCGTCGATGGCAGGAACGAGTCCGTCGGGTCTTGACGTGACCCCTGCTTCGGAGGTGCGGGTGACGGTTGCGACCGGCTTTTTGGCATCGGGATTTTTAAGGAGCGATGTTTCGTGGATGCGCTCGACGACATTGTCGACCCACTTGAGTTTTTTGGCGTCGTCACCGAATTCAGTCCAGTCGCCGGACTTGGTTTTGTCGTACATCATTTCGATGAACTCGTCGGAGGTGATGCCCATTTTTTGGGAAATGGGATCAGCAAGGCGAGACCACCATCTCTTCAGGTCTTCGTAGTTCTCTTTTTGATCGGTGAGGTTCAAGCTTGAGAACATGAAGGTCTGACTGATCTGGTGGTGAAGGATGACGGCATTGGGATAGGCGTAGGATTTCTCAGCCAGGGTAGTGATGCAGGCAGCCATGGAGGCAGCGAAGGATTTCACGATTACATAGACGGGAGCCTCCGAGCCTTCCATTGCTTTGAGGATTCGGTAACCGGCCATGACGGATCCGCCGGGTGAGTCATCAATGACGATGAAGATGGGCTTCTTCGGGTCCTTGTTGTTGAAATAATTGATACGCGTGGTGACTTGGTCAGCCAGGCGTGAGGTGACTGGTCCGTTGAAAGGGATGCGGCGGTCGGAGACGACGAGGGTGCCATTTTTGAGGAGGGGGTTTGCGAGATACTTTGGAGTGGCATTGGCGTAGTTCTCACGCTTCTCCTTGGCTTCGATTTCGGAGATCTGTGCCTGGAGGGCGCTGGTCTTTAGGGAAGAGGCGGCCTGGAGGGCTTTGACTTCGCTGGCGAGTTTATCGGCTTCAAGTTTGGCGAGGGAAGCTTCGCGGGTGAGCTTTTCCTTTTCCGCCATGAACTTGGTTATGGCATCGGCAGATTTGGAAGATTCCTTGATGGTGGCGAGGGCAAGCTTCTCGGTGAGGATTTCTTTTTCGAGTTTCAGGACGGCAAGTTCTGCGCGGAGGTCGTTCGTCTCGTTTTTTGATTTTTCGGCGGCGAGAGCGTTGTGAAGGGTCAGCTCTTCCTGATCTTTCCGGGCTTGTTCGAGTTTGGAGTTCTTGGGCTTTCCCGGAGCTTTCTTGGCTTCCTCCTTCTTTTTAGCAGGAGCGGCCTCGGCTTCTTTTTTCGCTACGGGTGCGTCTTTTTTGGCTGGGGCTTTGGTGGGGTCGCCGTGGGCGGCCATGGTCAGAATGGCGGCCAGAGTGAGAATGGGTTTCAACATGGGGGAAATTACGCCTGAAAAGCGATCGATCTACAACCTTTTTGGTCCAGTCTTAATTTCCTTCCTGTTTTGCCTTGCGACGGCGGCTCAGGATGATGAAGAGGAGGATCATCGAGAGGATGAGAATGACGGCGCCGAGGGCAGCAAATTGCTTGGCTTTATCAGCCAGCTTGTCGGATTCGATGAGGGCATCGGGTGGGGTGGCGTCGGGAGAGTAGGCCAAAACGAAGAATCCGTCCTTCAATGAAGCGCCAGTGAGCTTGTTGAGCTGGAGCTGGAGGGCGTCTTCTTCTTTGAGTTCGCCGGAGATCATGATGCGGGAGATTCCTTCGAAAAAGGCTTCGGGCATTTCCCCCTTGGAGGGAGTGAGGGTTTCGAGGTTGAAGATGAGTTTTCCCGAGGTGAGGAGAGGTTTGGCGGTAAAAGTACCGTTAATATTATTGTCGCGTCGCTCGATACTGAGGAGGGAGCAGACAAATTCGGGGAGTTCTTTGGTCGAACTGAGCGGAAAGTGGATTTGGCCGGAGATGAGATCGGGCGTGATTGATTCGATGGAAAGTTGCCCGCGGAAGTTCTTGAGGTCGTCGAATTGAGCTACGGCGAGGTTGAGGTCCTCGGCCGAGAGTTCGATTTCGGCGGAGCGTTTGTTTTCAATTTCGTGGGCGAAATGGCGTAGGCGGTTTGAGAGAGAGTTGACAGCCTGTTCACGGCCTTCGAGTTTGAGGACGGGCGTGGGTTTGGCTTCTTCCTCGGTGAATTCCACGAATGAGCTGGTTTGCTTCTTGAGAAAGTAAGCAGCTGACGAGATCAGCACGAGAATGACGAGCCCCATTACAATGAGAATGAGACATCCGGCGAAGGGCGAGCGGGCTGCTTGCTCTTCGGGTTTCTTGGTTTCTTCGTCGGCCACGGCGGGACCATGAGCATGGAATTCTGAAGATTGAACTCTGAACTTTGAAAAATGCGCAGGAGCGGTAGGTTTTTGCTGTGGCGCGGATCATGGTCGGACTATCAGGCGGGGTGGATTCCTCGGCAGCAGCAGCTTTGCTCATCGATCAAGGACACGAAGTCGTTGGCGGCTATATGAAGAACTGGATCAACGAGGAAGGGCTGCCGGGAGATTGTCCCTGGGAGAGTGATCTGGATGATGCCCACGCGGTGGCTGAGGCGCTCGGGATTGAGTTTCGCGTGGTCGATTTGATCGACCAATATCGTGAGCGGATTGTGGATTACCTGCTGGAAGGATATCGCGAGGGAATTACGCCGAACCCGGATGTGATGTGCAATCGGGAAATGAAATTCGGAGTCTTCCTCGATTATGCGTTGAAACAGGGATTTGAGGCGGTGGGAACGGGGCACTATGTGCGCCGAAGAGTGCGCAAGGATGGCTCGGCGGATTTGTTGCGGGGGGCTGACCCGAATAAGGACCAATCGTATTTTCTGGCAATGATGACGCAGTTTCAGGCAAAGCACGCGCGTTTCCCGGCGGGCGAAATGCTCAAGCCGGAGGTGCGCGAGGTGGCCCGTCGATTCAATCTGCCGACGGCGGAAAAGAAAGACAGTCAGGGGATTTGTTTTATCGGGAACATCAAAATGAGTGATTTTCTGCGGCATTACGTGCCGGATTCACCGGGCGAGATTGTTGATCTCGATGGCAGGGTGATGGGACAGCATGATGGTTTGCATTTGTATACCATGGGTCAGCGGAAAGGACATGGCGTGGCGTCGCCCCGTGAGGGGATGGCTTATGTCGTGGTGGGGAAGATTCCGGAGAAAAACCAACTCGTGGTGGGTTGGGATGAGACAACGACGTTGGGGCTTTATACTTCGAAGTGCACCGTGGGTTCGCTGTCGTGGTTAGGCGAAGCTGTGATTGGCGGGAGGGTGGAAGCGCAGCCACGTTATCGGGCGAAGGGAGAAATTGTCACCGTGCAGCAAACTGACGAAGGGAAGCTTGAGGTGGAATTTGCGCGGCCACAACGGGCGCTGACGCCGGGACAGATTTGTGCCTTTTATGAAGGCGGTCGCTTGTTGGGCGGTGGTGTTTTTGAGCGGGTGGGTGATCCTACTTTGCTGGCTCCTTGAGAGTTTCGGGATACTTGGCGCGCCAGAGTTTCACTGCATTCTCGATCTGCTTGGTTTGGCGGGTCGGCGAGAGTTCCCAGGTCAGAGGCATCTCGGGTTTGAAGTGCTTGAGAAGTTGGTCGTAAGGCAGGCTGCCGGTGAGGGGGACGCGGTGGTCGCGGTCGGGCCATTGCACGTCGTGTAGGTGGGCGCCAATAAGATAGGGTTCCATCTTGGCGAGCCACTGGTCGTGATCGAGGAGGCCGAGATTGTGCTTGAGGCCAACGTGGCCAAAGTCGTGCCAGTAGCCGATTTGCGGGCAGTCCGCGAAGTGTTCTTGAAGGGCGACCATTTCTCTTTCGTCGGGGACGTCTTCGTATTTGGAGCGTGACTCAACGGCGAGAACGACACCGGCTTGCTTGGCTGGTTCGATGAGGCGTTCGAGAACATCGATGGCACGTTTGTAATACCTGGGGCCGCTTTTTTCACGTTTTTGAACTGCGGCGAGTTTGTCGTCGGCGTAATCATCGGAGAGTTGCCCTCCGTTCATGAGTTTTTTCGTGAGCAGCTTGGTCCAATCGCGGTGGGGCATGTTGGGAATGGAACCCATATGCAGGACGACATAGCTGGCGTTGAAGCGTTTGGCCATTTCGAGGGTCTTGAGCGTTTCACTGTAGGCGCGGGAGCGCTCCGGCGAGTGGTCGGCGGAGTATTGATACGCGTCGGGCGCATCGATCATAATCTCGGTGGGCGAGGGGAAGTAATTGTGCACGCCAACACAATTAAAACGACCGGCATCGAAGGCCCGCTGGATCCCGGGGAGCTTGGCGACGGTCATGCCGTGGGAAAGCTCCATGGTGTCGAAACCCAGTTCGAGGATTTCGTTGATCATGTGCTCGCCATCAGTGTGGCGGGCGTTGTTCCAGCAGGTTGAGAATGCGAGCATGTTTTAGATCGACGAATGAACGATTGAGACTGGGAGTGCGGGAGCCGAGTTGGAACTCGGCGTTTCCGGGGGGCTATTGGGTTTCCACGATGCAGTAGAAGGCTCCGGTTTCCCCTTTTTCGGAAATGAAGACGGGAGCGAGGGCGTGGGAGCCTTTGGTGAGTGTGGTTGTGAAGGTAATGACGGCGTCTTTTTCACCGACCGGCTTGGAGGCGATTTCCTTGCCGTTGATACGGAGGGAGGCGGTGGTCATCTTGAGAGAGACTCCATCGTTAGCGCGGAAGGCTTTGGAGGCTCCGGGGACATCTTTACCTGGAGGAAGTGAGGCCGTGATAGGGTGGTTGGCTTCGGCGGGCCAGCGACGGAAAGAGACTTTGTAGGTTCCTTCCTTGAGAACCTTGACCGCCCAGTGACCGCCGAACTGTTTTGTTTGTGCTCCCTGGCCTTTGCGGATGTGGCCTTGGTTCCACGGTGGGGAAATATTGAGCCAATCGTGTGCGGTCATGGTGACAGACGGGTGGTCGGGATGGCCGAGATAGATTTCGGTAGTCTGTGCGAAGGTCGGCTCAAGCTCAGACCACCAGGCGTCGTAGAAGGCTCGCATCTTTTTGACCCGGTTTGGCTTGTTCTTGGCGATGTCTTTCTTCTGACCAGGATCAGCTTTAATGTCGTAGAGTTCCTTGCCATTGATGAGTCGGTATTGCTGGGACATCACGGCGGACTTGCGCCATTTGACGGGATCGACAACACGTTGGGAATCGGTGACGAGGTAGCGGTCGGGCCACTCCGCGCTCGCGTCAGAATCGAAGAGGTTCTTGAGTGAAAGACCATCGAATTTGACATCACCTTTGTTGGAGACTTCGCAAACGTCGAGAAGAGTGGGGAGGAGATCGACGGCGTGGGAGAGGGTGCCGATCTTGCGATGTTGGTTGAGTCCGGCAGCGGGCCAATGGACGAACATTGGGACCCGGTGTCCTCCGTCGTATTCGGATCCTTTTCCGCCTCTCATGCCAGCGTTGAAAATATTGCGGCCGGTGGCGGTTCCGTTGTCGGTGGTGAAGATGAAGATGGTGTTCTCTTCGATGCCGAGTTCTTTGATGAGCTTGCGGGTTTTGCCGACGTTCTCGTCGATGTTGGTGATCATGCCGAAGAAGGCGGCGATGTTGTTTTTCTGGTCTTTATAGAGATCGAGATACTTCTGTGGACAATGAAGCGGGCCGTGTGGCGCGTTGAGAGAAATGTAAGCCAGGAAGGGCTTTTTCGCGGCGGCGTTTGTCTTGATGAAGTCGTTGGCCTTGTTGAAGAAAACGTCGGTGCAGAATCCCTTGGCGGGAACGATCTTGCCATTGTGGAAATAGTTTCCGTCGAAGTACGAGTTGTCCCAGAGGTCGGGAGTTTGTCCCACGCCGCCGCCGCCGTGGCGATAGACTTCCGTGAAGCCGCGATCTTCGGGACGGTATGGGTAGTTGTCGCCAAGGTGCCATTTTCCGAACATGCCGGTGGCGTAGTCGGAGGAGAAATGCTGCCCGAGGGTTACTTCGTTTTCACGAATCATCGAGCGGCCCTGAATGGTGTGCCAGACGCCGGTGCGGTTGGTCCAGTGACCGGTGAGAAGCGCGGCACGGGTTGGCGAGCAGGTCGGAGCAACGTGGTAGTCGGTGAGGACGGTTGATTCGTTGTGGAGCTTGTCAAGGTGGGGCGTCTTGATGACGGGATTGCCGTGGCAGGCCAGATCGCCGTAACCCTGATCATCGGTGATGACGATGACGATGTTGGGTTTCTGACTAAAAGCCAGAGCCGTGGAGAGGGTGAGCAAAAGAGTGGTGAGACGCATAAGGATGACGGATTAATTATTGAGAAGTGAGATAAGTGGCAATCGGCAGAGCGGGGATCATGATAAGTGCGAGGATGATGGCAAGACGAGAACACCGAAATTGATTAAAGATGACCTGCGTGAGCAGGATCGCGACGAAGGTGAAGGCGGGGAGTCGGACAAGGTAGAAGGAGAAATGGTCATCCTGGATCGAGTCGCCGAGAGGGATGCCGTTGAGCCATTTCCAGCCGAAAGTGAGGAGGTAGATCACGAGTCCAAGGTAGAGGAATCGGTCCGGTCGACGATAAAGGGAGGGTGCGGCCATCTGGTGGCGCTATTGAAATAGGAGAATTGAAAATTGAAAGATGAGATTTGAAGAGAGAGATTCGGGGCAGATGAAATTGGATCGCAATTTATTGATTACCGTCCTGATGGGCGGTCCGGGGACAGAACGGGATGTTTCTCTTGCCTCGGGGAAGGCTGTCCTGAGAGCGCTTACGGATCAGGGATATCAGGCGGTGGGCGTCGAAGCGGTCGATGAAACGCCGGAGATTCCGGAAGGGACGGGTTTGGTGTTTAATGTCATCCATGGGACTTTTGGAGAGGACGGGGGACTACAGCGTTATTTGGAGGGATTGAAAATTCCCTACACCGGAGCGGGGACAGAGACGAGTGAAGTCGCTTTTAACAAGGAGCTGAGCAAGCAGCGTTTTGTGGCGGAAAATGTCCCGACGCCTGCTTCGGAGATGGTCGATTGCTCGGAAGGAGCTCGTTTGCCGAAAATGCCGGTGCCATTTGTGGTCAAGCCGCCCCGGGAGGGGTCGAGCGTGGGGATTCGGGTCGTGAAGACCGAGGAAGAGGCTCTTGCTGCGATGGAGTATGCCGCGGAATTCGACAAACATCTTCTCGTGGAGGAATTTGTGGAGGGCCGGGAATTGACCGTGGCGGTGATCGACGGGGAGGTGTTTCCGGTGGTGGAGATCATTCCTCCGGACGGAGAATGGTATGATATGGCTACGAAATACCCGTGGTTGAGCGGGAAATCGGGTGGCAGCCAGTATGTTTGTCCGGCGGTTCTGACGCCCGAGGAAGAGGGCATTGTGAAGGCTGCCGCGAAGAAAGCTTACGATGCGCTGGGAATTGAGGTTTACTCGCGGGTGGATGTGTTGTTAAATTCGTTAGGAGATCCTTACGTCTTAGAAGCCAATACTATCCCCGGAATGACCGAAACCAGTCTTTTACCAATGTCTGGGAAGGAAGCGGGGCTCTCATTTGGCGAACTTTGCGTAAGGATTGCCGAGATTTCTCTCGGCGCCCGAATCTAAAGTAGACCCCATGTTTCAACGCCGCACATCGAGACGCCGCACCCGCGAATCGCGTGACCGCATGCTTGCCCTGAAGGTGCAATCACCGCGGATTCTGTTCTTCGACTTCTTGAAGCTGGGGGGGCGATTCATGAAATTTGGTCTGATATTGATGGCGGTGATGGCACTGGGATTTGTCGGTCGTCTTGGCTGGGAAGAGCTTTTCGTGAAAAACACCGAGGAGTTCGGTATCAAGGAGGTGCCCCTGACTGACTTCGAGGGCGAGGCTCCGCGGTTTTTAACCCACAGCCGGATCGTGGTCACCACGGGTTTGGATTTGGATGCCAGTATTTTTGCCCTCGATACCAACGAGTTGGAGGAAACCTTGAGAAATCTTCCCGAGACCACCGAAGCGCGCGTTACCCGGCGACTTCCGGGGACTTTAAAAATCGAGGTGAGTGAGCGGACTCCGGTCGCTTGGTTGGATTGTGATCAACTCGGCATCGTGCAGCGCGATCGCGCCGCGGGCTTGTTGATCGATGAAGCCGGGGTGCCATTCAAATGTGCTTCACAGACTCTCTGGGATTTTGCGGAGCGACTTCCGGTGATTCGTGTTTTGCAAGCCGAGGATCACGAGATCATGGAAGGGCAGGAGATCAAGCACGAGGGACTGCAATACGCCTTGGACCTGGTGAATCTGGCATCCGCTTCCATGGAGGGTTTCGAGCGTCCGGCCTGGGTCATTGTGAAGGACGAGATTACCCTCGAAATGATGACCCTCGGAAAAACCATTGTTACTCTCTCTTTTTACGAGCAGGAACATCAACTCCAAAAGCTTACCAAAATTATTGGCCATGCCCGGGCCAAGGGCAGGGAGTTGAAATCAGTAAACCTCATTCCGGATAGATTCGTTCCCGTCATGTATCGGGATGAGCTCTAAGTTGAAATCGAACAATGGCGCGTTCAAAAATTCATGTAGGTTTGGAGATTGGTTCGACCAAGACCGTGATGGTTGTGGCGGAGATTAAACCGGACGAATCAGCGAAAATTCTCGGTTTGGGCGAGACCCGCTCCGCCGGAGTGCGGAAAGGGGAGATTGCTGATTACAAGCAAGTGAGAGCCTGCGTAAAAGCGGCTTTGCTTGCGGCTGAGGATGTGAGTGACGTTGTCATCAAGAGTGTGTTTCTCGCGGTGACGGGGAGTCACATCGAGGGTGTCAATAACACGGGAACCTTTCGTCTGCCCGACGACGAACAAGGGGTGGATCGCAGCCACCTGGATGAGGTCCGGGAAATCGCCCGCGACATCGCGATCGCGAGTGATCATGTTTATCTTCACCATCTTTCGCGGCACTACACTCTCGACGGCCAAACGCATACCACGCAGCCGTATGGATTGCTGGGACGGACTCTCGATGCGGACTATCACATTGTTCACGGCGTGCGGACCCGTATTCAAAACAGCATTAAATGTGTGCGGGAGATTCCTCTCGAAGTCGATGATGTTGTTTTTGCTCCCATTGCTTCGGCCCAGATTTGTTTGAATGCCGAGCGCAAGCAGGACGGCGCCCTCGTGATCGATATCGGAGGAGAGACGACCGACTATGTTCTTTATCTCGACGGCTCGATTGCGGCCTCGGGTTGTGTACCGGTGGGAGGGAATCACGTCAGCAATGACATTCACCTCGTGACGCATATTCCATTCACTAAAGCTGAGAAAGTGAAGATCGCCGAGGGTCATGCCTCCGCTGACCCCGCGCACTCGGTGGGCGTGGTGAAAGTTGATGACGAGCAAGGCGCTCCCGCTGTGGAAATCAAACGTCAATTGCTCAACGATGTCATTCGCGGGCGTCTGGAAGAGACTTTTGAGATTGTCCTGGAGCGTCTTCCCAAAGGCGCGCTCAAGGAAGTGGGGACGGGAGTCTTTCTCACCGGGGGAACGAGTCAGATGCGCGGCATTGGTGAACTTGCCTTAGAGGTCTTTGGCATCCCCGCCTATAAGCCGGAACAACCGGATGTTAGCGGCGTGCATGCCTACTTCAAAGACCCTCAATACGCCACCGCACTCGGCCTAATTCGCTACGCTCAAATTCTTGACGAGGAAAAAGGCGAAGCCAAAAGCGGAGTGGTCAAAGGCGTCATCAAAAGCCTCTGGCCCTTTTAGGGAAAACGCGTGCGGAGCATAGGCTTGCAGTTGAGACGGCGTATTTTGCCCGAAGACGTTGGGCGGAGGGATTCGAAAAGGGGGACGGGATCGAAAGAAACAACGGTCTTAGGACATTCTTCCCATCGGGAGGCTAGACATTCCGGTCGTGGTCGGCAACAAGTCGGGCATGAAGAAATTTTTCTCCCTGGAGGCGAGTAATCACAAGCCGGCCCGCCTTGCCGATAAGATCAAATCGGAGGTGCGCAAGTATCTCAAGCGGGAGCGGAGCAAGGAATTGCCCGAGGGCGTGGATTTCTGGGATTTCGGCTGCCGACAGGGGGAAAGTGCTGAAAATGCCCAATCCTTGCATGAAAAGGAGATTGGGAAGGCGATCGATCAGGCCTTGGCAGCGGAATGGAAGGGTATTTACCTCGAGATTCTGGCGAAACCGGGGGTTCGGACGAAGCGGGAGCGCTAGGCTGACGCAATATGCCCTCTTTTTCGCAAATAAAGCGAGTTCATTTGCGAAATGGGTAAAATAACAGGTTTTTGTTTCCTTGATTTAGGGGGTTTTGACTGTGTGGCTTAAAATCAGGCTATTTATGGCAACAAGTCCTCCGATCGAGGGGTGATTTTAGGTCGTAAAGCCGTAATTTTGCAGGTCTCCCAAACTTTGTGAAATTTTTCACAAATAGAGCTTGTGAAAAATTTCACAAGCTCCTAAAACCCGCCCAGCGATGGCTAATTTCTTTCCTCGTTGGGCAAATTTAATGCCGCTGAAAATTGCGGTTTGCCTCGGAGCAGTCGGTGCCGGTGTGGTAGCGGGTATTACGTATTATGCTACGCCGAAGGCGCAGCGTGTGGGATATCAACCTACCCAACCGATCCACTATGATCACAACCTTCACGCGAATCAGCTCGGTATGGACTGCCGATACTGCCACAGCTTTGTCGAGCATTCCGGGCATGCCAATGTTCCGACGGCAAATACGTGTTGGAATTGTCACAGCAGCATCAAGAAAGGCTCGCCCAAGTTGGCCGGACTTCGTGACGCCATGGCGGTCGACGAAAACCACGCTCCTCTTCAGGATGCCGATGGTAATGCTGTTGAAGGCAAGCCGATTAAGTGGGTTCGGGTGCACAAGTCGCCGGATTATGTCTACTTCAACCACTCCGCACACCTGAATCGCGGGATTTCCTGTCAGAGCTGCCACGGAGACGTGCACAAGATGGAAAAGGTCTATCAGGCCGAGAGTCACTCGATGGGCTGGTGTCTCGACTGTCACCGAAATCCTGAGAAGCACGTCCGTCCGCTCGAAGAGGTTTACAATCTTGATTACGATCCCGCCGAGTATCTCGAAGAGAACGACGTGCGAGATCTGGATAACAATCGGATCACCGAACCCGAAGAATTTGGCAAGTTCCTTGTCGCCCACTGGGGCATTCAGCCCAAAGAGTCCTGTGCGACTTGTCACCGTTAATTTGAAATCCTGAGATGAGTAAACGCGTCTGGAATCCACCAGTAGCTCCAAAAGAGAGCGACTCTGTCACCGCTTGGCGTAGTGTCGGAGAGAAAGAAGGATCTGCAAATTTCCGCAATCAACTTGAGCGTGAGTTTCCCGGAGGGGACACTTTGACCGAGGAAGAGCAAAACGTTTCCCGTCGTAGCTTCACCAAGCTCATGGGCGCGTCGACTGCTCTTGCTGGTCTTGGATTAGCAGCATGCCGCCGCCCCGAGAGTTACATTGTTCCTTACAAGAAGGCTCCCGAATGGATCATCCCCGGAAAGCCGCTTTTCTACGCAACGACCCGTCCACAAGCCGGAGGAGCAGTGCCATTGGTTGTGACGACTTTCGAAGGTCGCCCCACCAAACTCGAGCCCAATACCGATCATCCCGACAGCGCCGGAACCGATGCCATCACGCAGGCATCCGTGCTCGATCTCTATTCTCCCTCCCGTTCGCAGAAAGTCATCAAGGGTGGCAAGACTGCGACGAAAGGGGAGTTGAAGGAGGCGCTTGCGGCCCTTGATCTCTCCAAGACCGCCCTGGTCTTCGGCGAAGATGATTCGCCGACCCGCAACCGTCTCGCCAAGGCTTTGCATTCGAAAGG
>JAQWZU010000096.1 GCA_029253285.1 Akkermansiaceae bacterium
TTCATATCGATGACTTTTCCACTCTGCCATGCCTGCTTCTCCGCGTTCACCAGGGAAGCCTCCTCTTTCCTCCCGGTCGCGAGAAGCTTCCGCTCCAATGAAGCAAGTTCGCGAAGGTAGATTGCCTTCACCGGCCCAACTTCCTTGTTCATCTTGCTACGAAACAGCCTTTGCAGATTTTCCAATTCCTCAGGCACCTCCTGGGCGAAGGATTCTCCAGCCACAAGAAGAAGGGCTAATACCGGTCCAAGTTTCCAATTCATGAATTTAAACTAGAGGATTGAGAGTCATTTGACCATCTTCAAGATCTTACATTCCTGATTTTCCGGCTCTTCGCCTTCTGCCAAATATTAAATCCGGATGCCTTCAAGCAGCATCCTAGGCTCTGGAAACCTGCCCCTCTTTGGATGTTAATCCAGCCAAGGCATTGCGAGTATCGACAATGAGATCCGAGTGTTCAACCAAGGCCTTATAGTCAACGGCCGCATGATCTGTCGCAATCACAATGACATCCTGATGTCGAAGATGCTCCTCGCTCCATTCGAGAGACTTCTTTCCGGCCCATTCCATGTGCTCCCGCGTTTTACCGATTTGAGGAACGTGGGGATCATAGTAGTTTACTTCGGCTCCCAATTCGGCAAACCGATCCATTAAAATAAACGTCGGAGATTCACGCATATCATCGACGTTTGGCTTGTAAGCCAAACCAAGTAATAAAACCTTACTCCCATTAACAGACTTTCCCCGTGTATTAAGGGCTTCCATCGTACGAGAAACGACGTACTCGGGCATCGCCCGGTTCACCTCACCGGCAAGCTCGATAAACTGCGTGTGTATTCCATATTCACGCGCTTTCCAAGTGAGGTAAAATGGGTCAATGGGAATACAGTGTCCCCCCAAGCCAGGCCCGGGATAAAAGGGCGTAAACCCAAACGGTTTGGTCGCAGCCGCGTCAATTGCCTCCCAAATATTTATGCCCATCTTGTCCGCTGCCATTTTGAGTTCGTTGATCAACCCAATGTTCACCGAGCGATAAATGTTTTCCAATAGCTTCGTCAGTTCCGCCACCTTGGTAGAGGAAACGGGGACGATTTGTTCGAAGGCCGCCTCATAAAGTGCCACCCCGGCCTCCAAACAACCGGGGGTGTGTCCACCCACAACTTTCGGGATATTGGTTGCCGAAAACTTCGGATTCCCGGGATCTTCCCGTTCAGGAGAATAGACTACAAAGATGCTCTCACCCGGGACAAGGCCCCGCTTTTCGACTCTGGTTACGACCTCCTCTTCCGTTGTGCCCGGATAGGTCGTACTTTCCAGACTAAGAATCTGCCCTTCTCGAAGGTGGGGTGCAATCTCATCAAGGGTATTTGTAACATACGAAAGGTCGGGTTCAAAATGACAGTCCAATGGAGTCGGGACACAGAGGATCAGAGCATCACATCGGGAGGCCTGGGAAAAATCTGCCGTGGCATCCAGCAGTCCGCTTTCCGCTGCCTCTTTCACTGCGTTCCCATCAATGTGTTTGATGTAACTCTTCCCCGACTTCAACGAGGTAATCTTACTGTCATCAACATCAAATCCCAGACATTGGAAGCCCTTTGCAACATATCCCAATATAAGAGGCAGACCCACATACCCTAAGCCAACCACGCCGACCACAGCTTCTTTATTTGAAATTTTTTCGAGAGCATTCATTGAGTTTAGCAAAGAGTATTTTTTTGGGATGCCGAACCAGCCCCTGGGAACTTTTTTGACTAGAGTGCTCTTATCGGAGCATTGTTTGAAGACCTTCGCGCAGTCTTATCGTGGGACAAATTCCAAATCTCTCACAAATCGAGACGTCGGCCAGCGAATGCTTAATATCTCCGGGCCTCACTTCCTGATGAATCACTTTTGAAGCTGATCCGGTGATCGTGAGAATCCTGGAAATCAGATCGTTAATACTGGTAGCACCTCCACAAGCAAGATTGAAGGGGCCATTGATGGCGTCTACTTCAGCGGATTTTTGAATCCCCGCGACCACATCACTCACATGAATAAAATCGCGGGTCTGTTCACCGTCGCCAAATACCGTAATGGTCTGATTAGCGAGAGCCTTCTCAAAAAAGATGGGGACTGCGGCAGCGTAATCACCGGCTGGATTTTGACGCGGACCGTAGACATTAAAGAATCGGGGCGCAGCCGACCTCAAGCCATGGACCTTGCGGTACATTTCCAAATAGTGTTCACCATCGAGCTTGGTGATGGCGTAGGGACTTTCAGGGGCAGGAAGTTGATTCTCTGCTTTTGGTGTTTGAGGAGTGTTCCCGTAAACCGCTGCGGAACTGGCGAAAACAAGCTTTCCAACCGAGTGCTTCACACAGGCATCTAGGACATTGAGCAAGCCGCTAACATTTTGTTCCAAACACTCGCGAGGAGCTTTCATGGACTCGGCCACTGAAACCATCGCGGCCAAATGAAACACCCGGGAACATCCCTCGACGGCCTCCTCGACAAGATCACGATTAAGAATCGACCCTTCAATAAAATCACAATCAATCCCTCTAAGATTCTCCAAATTCCCCGAGCTTAAGTCATCTATTACGATGACTTTGCAAATGGATTGAAGCTTCTCAGCAAGGTGGCTCCCGATGAATCCGGCGCCCCCGGTAATAAGAACTTTCGTCATTTAAGTGGCAGCTAGAGAATCATCCCTGCTGCAACGGTTTCATTGGTGCCTGGATCGATTAGGATAAAGGAACCTGTCTGGCGATTCTTGTTGTAGGAATCGTAGAAAAGCGGAGCCGCCGTTCTGATGGAGACTCTGCCAATCTCATTGAGGGAGAAACTGGTGGTGTCTTCTTCTTTCCGCAACGTGTTGATATCAACCTTGTAGGAAATCCCCTGAACGATCGCCTTCGTTTCCTTGGTGGTGTGTCGAATGACAAATTTCCCCCGGGGATTGAGATTAGTATTGGAAAACCAGCAAATCATCGCCTCGATATCTTGTCCTTGCTTCGGCGGATTATTCGCTTTGACCAACATGTCCCCACGGGAAATATCGATTTCATCTTCTAAGGTAATGGTTACAGATTGCGGAGCGAAGGCTTCCTGAAGCTCCTTTTCATCCTGGTGAATCTTCTTCACTTTGGTCGAAAACCCCGATGGCATGACGGTAACTTCGTCACCGGGTTTGAAGACGCCACCCGCGACTCGTCCGGCGAAGCCGCGGAAGTCGTGAAATTTGTCACTTTGAGGACGAATGACCCACTGCACCGGGAAACGAGCCTGGATGTGATTCTCGTCTCCCCCCACATAGACATTCTCCAAATGGTAGAGAAGACTCGCACCTTCGAACCAAGTCATGCTCTTTGA
>JAQWZU010000117.1 GCA_029253285.1 Akkermansiaceae bacterium
CAAGACGCCCTCATCTCTGAGCCAAAGCTCAAGGTCGACTACGTCCTAGCCAACCCGCCGTTCGGAAAGAAGAGCAGCATGACCTTCACCAACGAGGAGGGAGAGCAGGAGAAGGAAGACCTCGTTTACAACCGACAGGACTTCTGGGCCACCACCTCGAACAAACAGCTCAACTTCCTCCAACACATTCGCTCTCAACTAAAATCCACCGGACAGGCCGCCGTGGTCCTCCCCGACAACGTCCTCTTCGAAGGCGGACCCGGTGAAGCCGTGCGCAAAAGACTCATGGAGACCTGCGAACTCCACACAATCCTCCGACTCCCCACCGGCATCTTCTACGCCCAAGGCGTGAAGGCCAACGTCCTCTTCTTCGACAACCGCGCTGCGGGCAAGGACGTGGCGACCAAAGACGTGTGGTATTACGACTACCGGACCAACATCCACCACACCCTCAAGCGTAAGCCCCTCAGGCTCGAAGACCTCCGCGAATTCATCGATTGCTACAATCCGGCCAACCGCCACAAGCGCAAGCCCACCTGGGACGCAGAGAACACACCTGAAGGCCGCTGGAGAAAATACACCTACAAGGAGCTCGCCGCCCGCGATAAGACCAGCCTCGACCTCTTCTGGCTAAAGGACGACTCCCTCACCGATCTCGACAACTTGCCAGAGCCAGAAATCCTCGCTGAAGAGATCATTGATAACATCGAAGCTGGACTCGCCAACTTTCGAACAGTCGCGAGTTCACTGGCTCTTTTCCCAACTACCGAGAGATGAGAACTCGTTACAAGATTGACCAAGGCGGGACTACCCAATCCTCTCGTCTTTGATCTTCAACACTTCTCCTTCAAAAAAAACTTTTCCACACCTTCTGTCACCCCTGACCCTAAAAAAGCTTGTTTCAGGGTGTTTTATGGCGTCGCGGCCTCGGGTCAAAAATCACCTAACAATCTGAAGGTCAATCACATGAAACACCACGAGAAACCATCAATCGGGATTATGAGTCCCCTGCTCTAACCAACTGAGCTACAGCCCCATTTTTTTCGACGCGCGGACACTCTCATTCCTGAATGCGGAGATCAAGCACAAGGAGCAATTATAGCCGCTCCGCCTCTCTCAGTGATTCGATCAATCCTTGAAAAACTCCGGAATCAAAGGACATCTCCCCGCCCTTGGCTTCTTCCGAAAACCAGCGTTGTAACTTACTGCGGCGCGCGCGCGAAAAGTGTCGCACCGAGCTAGCATCCTTCTTCTCAAGTCTCTTCTGAACTCAAATCAACGAGATCCTCCTGGTATGATGCTTCATTGCCCACTGCCATCTTGATTTAGCTAAGCTGCCTCCTGCGCCCGCCAAAAACAAACCCATCAACATATCGTGATGCGTAGATTTGTTCTTGCGAAGCCACCAAATCAGACCAAAACTCTGCCTGCAGCGCAAGCCCATGTCGAACGATCTCACCAACGAACTCAAAGCCGCCCTCGCCGAACGCATTCTTGTCCTCGACGGAGCGATGGGGACCACTATTCGAACATACGGTCTCGAAGAAAGCGACGCCCGTGGCAGCCGCTTCGCAGACACCGAAAAAGATCTTCTTAACAACGGCGACATTCTCTCTCTTACTAAGCCCGATGTCATCTCCGACATCCATAAGCGCTTCTACGATGCAGGCTCCGACATCGTAGAAACCAACACCTTCTCCGCCACCACCATCGCGCAGTCAGAATTTTTCGTCGAGGACCCTCGCGAAAAAGGCACCGGTCGAAAAGACCCCGAGTTTTATCAGGGCATCATCGAAAATCCATTCCTCCGTGAGCTCTCCGACGAGATCAACATCAAATCAGCACAACTGGCTCGGAAAGTCGCCGACCAAATTGCCAATGAAACCGGCATCCCCCGCTATGTTGCCGGGGCCATCGGCCCGATGACCGTCGGACTCAACAACTCCGCCGTCGACCCCGACGATCCCGGCTTCCGAACAGTCACTTTCGACCAAGTCTACCAATCTTATAAGGAGCAAATCCTCGCCCTCATCGAAGGCGGATCAGACATCCTCATGGTCGAAACCATTTTCGATGCCCTCAACTCCAAAGCCGCCCTCGTCGCGATTCAGGACGTCTTCGAGGAAGGAGGCTTTAAGCTCCCCGTCATCATCTCCGCCGCTGTTGGAATGGGTGGTGAAACAATGATTTCGGCGCAAAAAATTGAAGCTCTTTGGAATGCCGTCGCCCATGTCAACCCGCTCGCCGTCGGCCTTAATTGCTCCCTCGGGCCAGACCAAATGCGCCCCTTCATTGAGGAGCTTTCCAGCGTCGCCGAGACCTATGTCTCCTGCTACCCGAACGCCGGTATGCCGGACCCACTTTCCCCGACCGGGTTTCCAAAACTCCCGGAGGACATGAATGGACACCTCGGCGACTTCGCCCGTTCCGGATTCATCAATTTCGCTGGCGGATGCTGCGGCAATACTCCAGAGCACATTGCCGAAATTGCCAAGGGCGTCCGTGACGTGGAACCTCGTAAAATCCCCACGATTGATCCAGTCCTTCGCCTATCAGGAACCGAGCACTACAATCATACCGACGACAAAAACTTCCTCATGATCGGGGAACGCACAAACGTCGCCGGCTCGCCTCGCTTCCGGAAACTCGTTCAGGAAGGAAAGCTCGAAGACGCTCTCGCCGTGGCCCGTCAACAAGTCGACAACGGCGCACCGGTGATCGACATCTGCTTCGACGACGGACTAATCGACGGTGTCGACATGATGACCCGTTTTCTCAACCTCGTGCAGTCCGAACCCGACATCACGAAGGTTCCCATCACTGTCGATTCCTCAAAATGGGAAATCATCCAGGCCGGACTGAAGTGCCTCCAAGGCAAAGGCATTGTTAACTCAATCTCTCTCAAAGAAGGAGAAGAAGCCTTCAAGAAAAACGCCCGGACGATCATGAAGTTCGGCGCCGCCGCCGTGGTCATGGCCTTCGACGAAAACGGTCAGGCAGCCACCTACGAAGACAAAATTAAAATCTGCGAACGCGCCTACCGATGCCTCGTCGACGAAGTCGGCTTTCCTCCCCAGGACATTATCTTTGATCCCAATATCCTCACCGTCGCCACAGGCATCGAGGAGCACAACACATACGCCCTCGATTTCTTTAAGGCCACCAAGTGGATTAAAGACAATCTCCCCCACGCCAAAGTCTCGGGTGGCGTTTCCAATGTTTCCTTCTCTTTCCGGGGAAACAACAAGGTCCGCGAAGCCATGCACTCCGCCTTCCTTTACCACGCCGGCCAAGCCGGGATGGACATGGGCATCGTCAACGCGGGGATGCTCGAAGTTTACGACGAAGTCCCCAAGAATCTCCTCAAAGCCGTCGAAGATGTTCTCCTCAACACCGACGACGGAGCCACCGAGCGTCTCCTTGATCTTGCCGAGGAATTCAAGGGACAGGGTGGCAAGAAGCAGGAAGAAGATCTTTCCTGGCGTGAAACCACCGTCGAGAAACGACTCGAACATGCTCTCCTCAAAGGCATCGACAAGTTCATCGACGAAGACACCGAGGAAGCTCTCGAAAAATACAAGAAGCCTCTCACCGTCATCGAAGGCCCACTCATGGACGGCATGTCCATCGTAGGCGACCTCTTCGGCGCCGGAAAAATGTTCCTCCCGCAGGTTGTTAAATCAGCCCGCGTCATGAAAAAGTCCGTCGCTTGGCTTGAGCCTCTGATGGAGAAGGAAAAAGAAGAACGTGTCATTGCCAAAGCCCAAGAACTCCAGACCGCTCATTCCGATCTCGACGACGCGGCGGCACGAAAAGCCGCCGCCCGCGAATTCTCCGCCGGGAAAATCGTCATGGCCACGGTTAAAGGCGACGTTCACGATATTGGCAAAAACATCGTTGGCGTCGTCCTCGCCTGTAATGGCTTTGATGTCGTCGATCTCGGTGTGATGGTTCCCTGTGACAAAATTCTCACCGCCTTTCACAAACACGATGCCGATGTCATTGGCCTCTCCGGACTCATCACTCCGTCGCTCGATGAAATGATATACGTCGCCAAGGAAGCCGAGAAAGCTGGCCTCGGAAAACGAGGCGTCCCCATCCTCATCGGCGGAGCCACTACATCCGCCGCCCACACTGCAATCAAGATCGCCGAGCACTACTCCGGCCCGCTTGTGCACGTCCTAGATGCCTCACGCTCCGTCCCAGTGACCACCGCGCTACTCTCAGAAGAGCAACGCTCCGGATTCATTTCCGAAAACGACGCCAAGTACGAGAAACTCCGTAAAAACTTCGCCGACGGCCCCAAGAAAGAAACCATTTCTCTCGAAGAAGCCCGCAAGAACGCCGCTCCCATCGATTGGTCTGACTACAAGCCGCCCGTCCCCGAATTCACCGGAACACGCGTGATCAAGACGCAATCCCTCCGCGAGCTCGCCAACTACATCGACTGGACTCCTTTCTTTCACACCTGGGAGCTCCGTGGTGTTTGGAATTCCGAAACGGAAACCCTCAAAACTAAAAACGAAGAAGGGGCCAAAGTCGCCTTGGAACTCTATCAGGATGCCCAGGTTCTCCTGGAACGGATCATCACCGAAAAGCGCTTCACCGCCACCGGAACCTACGGCTTCTTTCCAGCCCATCGCAGCGGAGACGACATCATACTCCCCGAAAACGACACCACTTTCTACACCCTCCGCCAGCAACAAAAGAAATCCACCGGCAAACCCAACTTTGCCTTATCGGACTATCTTGCCGACGAGAATGACTACCTAGGAGGCTTTGTCGTCGGGATCCACGGAGCGGACGAGTGGGCCGCCGAACTTCGTGAGGCCCACAACGTTGACGAAGCCATCATGGTGCAGGCCATCGCCGACCGCCTCGCCGAAGCCTTTGCCGAACTCCTTCACCACCGCGCTCGTGTGGCCTGGGGAATCGAACGTCCGGGGCAATTTACCCAAACCGAACTCATTCACGAAAAATATCAGGGCATCCGTCCTGCGCCCGGCTACCCTTCACAACCCGACCACACAGAAAAACCCGCCCTTTTCAAACTCCTCAATGCCGAAGAAAGCATCGGAGTTGAGCTCACTGAGTCCTGCGCGATGCATCCCGGCTCAGCGGTCTGCGGACTCTACCTCTCCCACCCGGGATCACACTATTTCCAAATCAACGATCTTCAGAAAGACCAGGTCGAAGACTACGCCCAACGCAAAAACACCAGTATCGACGAAACCGAACGCTGGCTAGGGCCCTGGCTTGGATTTTAACTCTCCGAGAGAACCTTTTCAATCGCTTCCAGGAGATGATCCAACTCATTCCTGGAAACACTGAGAGGTGGCATCAAAACAATCGTGTTTAGAATCGGTCTTGTGAGCACCTGATATTTTCTCAACGCTAGGCAAAATTCTTTTCCGTCTCCCTCGATGTCCATCCCCAAGGCAAGCCCCACCCGCCGGATTCCAGTGATCTGGGAAAATTTCACCAAGCCCTTTTCCAAATAAGCCCCTTTTTCTTCCACATCTCCCAATACCCCGGTTTCCTCGAACACATCCAAACTTGCCAAGGCCGCTGCGCAACCCAGAGGATTTCCGGTATAGCTGTGACCATAATAGAAGGTCCTCTCAGGTCCACCTTTGAAGCCCTCGTAGATTTCCTTTGTGGTAAGAGTTGCCGCCAAGGGCAACGTTCCTCCCGTCAGCCCTTTCGCGAGGCACAGAAAATCTGGCACCACCTCCTCCTGCTGACAGGCAAACATCGTGCCGGTTCTCCCAAAGCCCGTCATGACTTCATCAAGAATCAAATGAACCTCGTTCGCACCACACCACTCTCGCAACTCTTTCAACATCCCTTTCGGCCAGGGCCGCATTTGATTCACCCCCTGGATTAAAGGTTCAATCACGACTGCCGATGCCGTTTTCACTACAACCTCCGGGAGGGTTTTCAAATCCTCCATCCCCGCGACCCGGAAGGTCGACAAGCCCGACTCTCCGTATCCTTTGATAAACCTGGACACGCCACCTACCGAAGAAGCCCCCAAAGTATCTCCATGATAAGCGTAATCGAATGCGATAATTCCTTCTCGCTCCTCCCGACCATTTTGTTGACACCACTGAAGCGACATTTTTAAAGCAACTTCCAAAGCCGTCGACCCATCGTCCGAAAAGAAACACCGCGGCAAAGCCTCATCGGGAAAAAATCCACAAAGCCGCTCCGCCAATTCACTCGCCTTATCATTCGCGAACCCGAGATACGAACTATGACACAAGGTGGCTGCTTGCTCCTGAATCACCGCAACAATTCGCGGATGACCGTGCCCGTGAACATTCGTCCAAATACTCGAATTCGCATCCAGATAGCGGCGACCTTCCGAATCAATCAGCCAACATCCTTCGCCCCGAACGATCACGAGGGGCTCCGAAGCCTCCCATTCCTCCTGATCGGTAAAGGGATGCCATGCATGGGATCGGTCCGCCCGGATCCACTCTTTACTGCCTTTCTTCATCGTTGCGACCAAGGATTTTATCGATTTTGGCAATGAGATTCCACGAGCAACGACCGCGCTGATACTTCCGCCAAAGCACATCTCTCAGCGCTTCCCAATCCTCCATACTCGGCGGATCGAGGCAATTCCAGTCATCATCCTCTTTCATCCTGGTGTAGAGACTCCAGCGCCCACCATGATAATTCGCCCGCCAGAACCGCGTCTCATCGCCGTTCTGCTCCCGCCATTGATGCTTCTGCATGGGGCGATCTTTGCGTGAACTAAAAAAAATCCAATTTCCAAATTCAGTTTCACATCACATCACTTTTCGTTGTAGGTTCGCCCCTATGCGGAATGAGGGGCTGAGCGATGTCTTTAGAATACTGATTTATATCAGTGTTTCCTTTCTTTTAGCGGCTCTCGTTTCCCCCCTCCTCTTTAATGCCGGCAAAAATTTCGCGGAGGTCTTCGCGAACAAAGACACCACCGACACCTTCAGCTGGATCGGAAAAAAGGCGGCCAAAGCTGAGTTTGATACTTATTTCAAAAGAGCCCTCTTGCTGACAGCTCTCCTTGGGCTCTGGCCCCTCATTCGAGCCATCCGGTCCAGCCGACCTACCGACGACGACTCTGTTTGGCTTTCTCTATTTAGAAGGCCCGAAAATTCACTTTTCTCGGGCCCCCGCCAATGCGGTGTCGGATTTTTTACCAGCGGTGGAATTTTCCTCATCATGGCTCTCATGATTCACATTCTGGGTTGGAGAATCTGGGACCCAACCGTGCCGACAAATGAAATCCCCAATCTGGTCCTAAAAAGCCTGCAACCCGCAATCGCCGTCTCTCTCCTGGAAGAAATATTGTTCCGAGGCCTGCTCATGGGAGTCTTCCTGCGTTCCTTCCGTCCTGCGTTCACCATTTTCGCAATTTCACTCTTATTCGCTTTTGTCCATTTTCTCCAACCACCATCTGGAAACCATGTTTCAAATCCTTACGCTCTCACGGCAGGTTTCGAGATGCTTGCTCTGATCGGACAACGCTTCCTTGAGCCCCAACTCCTCATCTTTGCTTTTTCAAGTATTTTTCTTACAGGGATTATCCTCGCCATCGCGCGACAGCGAACCGGTTCAATCTGGCTTCCGATCGGAATGCACGCCGGTTGGATTTTCTCGGTCCATCTCTATCTGAAACTCACCGAACATCATCCAAATCATCCCAATGGAGCAGGTATTTATCTGGGAGACTCGATCAGGGAGGGAATTCTCCCTCTTACCGCCCTCATCATTACCGGCTTCATCATTGTCATCTACCTTCGCAAATCCCCCCCTTCGGAAACGCCCTCACCATGATCCGGAGACTTCTCGATTTCGTCTACCCTGCACTCTGCGAGCTCTGCAACTCCGGGCTTCAGGATGGTAAAACCCTTTGTTCTCCCTGCCTCGACAAACTCCCGCGTATTCATCAGCCATCCTGCCGAAAATGCGGTGAGCCATTTGATGGCAATCTCGACGAGGAATTTGACTGCCCCAATTGCCACGGAATCACTCACGACTTTGAATTCGCCATTGCTCCGCTCAAAGGCGAAGCCGCCGCATTCCATCTCGTTCATTCCCTCAAATACCAGCGACGATTCTACCTCGCACGGGACCTTGCAACGATCCTTTGCGAATCCTGGCAACAAGACCCACGACTGCAGGACATCCCAAAAGAAGAAATTATCGTCATTCCCGTCCCTCTGCACTGGCGCCGCAAACAATGGCGGCAGGGCAATCAAGCACACGAACTGGCCCGCGAATTCAGTGCCCAAACCGGACTCCCGCTGCAGCAATCCCTCCGCCGCATTCGGGCCACTTCCACCCAAACCAAACTCAACCGCAAACAACGCCTCACCAATCTTCGCGGAGCCTTCCGAATCCGCAAATCAGCACTTGCGGGATTGCAAGGTTCTACCATCATTCTTGTGGACGATGTCTTCACCACCGGTGCGACCGCGCACGAGTGCACTAAAACCCTTCTTAAGGACGCCGGCGTCAAACAAGTCATCATTCTCACTCTCGTCCGGGGTTAATCTCCGAAAGCCTCCCTCTCCCACCCCCGTAGTTCACTCATCATGCAACGCCGCACCTTTCTCACTACTACCTCATCCTGCGCCTTGGGATACTTGGGGCTTCAAAACTACCTCAGTGCCCAGGAAAGCGATCGCGTCATTTCTCCCTACGGCGATCTCGTCGAGGATCCGGACGGTATTCTCGATCTCCCCGAGGGCTTCACCTACCAGATCATCTCCAAACGCGGCAACACCATGGACGATGGCCTTCAGGTTCCCGGTATGCCCGACGGCATGGCTTGCTTCCCTGGTCAAGCCGACACCGTCGTTCTGGTCCGCAACCACGAACTCGGAGCCGACGCCCAAAAAACCGGCCCCTACGGTAACAGTGGCGTCCCCGAAAATTTTGACAAAAGCCTTCCCTACGATCATGGAAAGCGCGGTGAATACCCCCACGTCGGCGGGACCACCAACCTTGTCTACGACCTCAAACGTGGAGTCGTTCTTCGTGAATTTCTCTCGCTGGTTGGCACTGACCGAAATTGCGCCGGCGGAAAAACCCCCTGGGGAACCTGGGTCACCTGCGAAGAACCAGCCGACCTCACCAGCCCTCGTGGCAAAAAGCACGGCTTCTGTTTCGAAGTCACAGCCAGCGACGATGGCAAACTCCAAAAAGCCGTCGCTCTCGAAGGTCTTGGTCGCTATCGCCACGAAGCGATTGCCGTCGATCCTGACACCGGCATCGTCTATCTCACCGAGGACACTGGCGACGGCCTCATCTATCGCTTCATCCCAAAGGTCAAAGAAGATCTCAGCAGAGGGAAACTCCAGGCTCTCGCCATCAAAGGAGCTCCCTCGACCGACCTGCGCAACAAACGAGGTAGTAGTTCTCCCATTAAAGAGGGCGTTCTCATGGACGTTGAATGGATCAATCTAAAAGACATTGACTCTCCGAGAAACGACCTCCGCATTCGAGGCTACGAAGACGGAGCCGCCCGCTTCGCCCGCGGCGAAGGAATCGAATACACCAATGGCTCCATTTACATCTGCTGCACCGATGGCGGCCCCGGAAAACAAGGTCAGATTTACCGCTTCATTCCAAGAAAAGTTGGACAAGAGCACGATCAACTCGAACTCTTCCTCCAGCCAAGCAAGAGCGACCTCGTCACCAACGGCGATAATCTTTGCTCCGCCCCCTGGGGTGATCTCATCATCTGCGAAGACCTCATCGCAGAGCACAAGTCGAACATCCCGCACCTTCGCGGGATTACTCCGGACGGAAGAATCTACAACCTCGCCCGCAATGGCATGAACCGCACCGAATTCGCCGGCTCCTGCTTCTCACCCGATGGCTCGGTCCTCTTCGTCAACATGCAAGGTCCCGGACTCACACTCGCCATTCGCGGTCCCTGGAAAGAACGCGCCTAACCGCTACCCCCGTGAACTACCAGGAAGCAATCGACTGGCTCTACTCCACCCAAATGTTTGGTATCAAGTTGGGGCTCGAGAATCCGACCCGCCTTCTGCGGGACTTCCTCGCCTTCCCAAAGCACACCACGAAGGTCATCCACGTCGCAGGCACCAATGGCAAAGGCTCCACCTGCGCTCTCATCGATGCCCTCTCCGGCGGCATCGCCGTGCGCACCGGCCTTTTCACCTCCCCGCATCTTATTGACTATCGTGAGCGTGTTCGCGTGGGCGGAGTCGATATTACGGAGGACAAAACTGCCGCGCTCCTCTCCGAACTTCGTGAGCTCGTCGCTGACTGGGAACACCATCCGACCTTTTTCGAGCTCACCCTCGCTCTTGCCATGCGACATTTCCGTGACTGCGACTGCGAACTCGTCATCCTCGAAACAGGCATGGGCGGCCGCCTTGATGCCACTACTGCAGTCCCCGCCGACGTCTGCGTTCTCACGCCCATCGCGCTCGATCACACCAAGTGGCTCGGATCCACTCTTACCGAGATCGCCGAAGAGAAAGCCGGCATCGCCGTTCCTAAAAAGCCTCTTCTTTCATCGGATCAGGAACCTGAAGCGAGACTCGCCATCGAACGAGTAGCCAACGAAGCACAAGCACCGCTTACCTTCATTTCCAATCCCCTCCTCGGCTACACCATTAACCTTCCCGGCGAACATCAAAAGCGAAACGCAGCTCTGGCCTGCGAAGCCATGATCTCCTGCGGTTACGCGCTTAGTTACGAAATCGTCCACACCGCCCTGGCAAAGGTCCAATGGCCCGGTCGCTTCGAGGCCATCGGAAAACACCTCATCCTCGACGCAGCTCACAATCCCCACGCCGCCCTGGCTCTCGTCAACACCTGGAATTTCGAGTTTCCAGGCAAAAAGGCGCAGATTATTTTCGGCGCGGTCGAAGACAAAGCGGTAGATTCCGTTCTCGAAATCCTCGCCCCAATTGCCGACCACTTTCACTTTGTGCCGGTGAATTCCGTCCGGGGGCTTTCGCCCGATTCCTATGAAGTAGACGCGACATCTACCGTCTACGAAAACCTCGCTGACGCCCTTAAAGTCGTCAATCGCATGAACTCTCCAGCGATCCTAACCGGCTCGCTCTTCCT
>JAQWZU010000137.1 GCA_029253285.1 Akkermansiaceae bacterium
ACAGGCGGTAAGTCATAGTATACAAATTCCGGTACCGGTCCCGTCAATTCTCTCAAGGCAGATTCTATTCTTCCTTGATTATTGGATCGCGTCACAACCGTTACCTGATGTGACTTCGCGAGATGAAGGGCGGTATTCCACCCCGTTCCAGGTTCAGAACCAGCATTGGGCTCACACGCATACACCAAAAGAAGAACTTTCATCTTACCCTGCAGACTTTGAAAGTGATGGTGATTTCAGCCTCTGTCTCCCAATACGATGACTCATATACTCTAAAACTTGTGAGGCCAGATTCCTGGACATTACATCATCACTCAATTCTTCGGAATCCAATTTGTTCTTCAAGGCAAGGTCCACAACGCCCCGGGATTCCTCTGGAACTAGAAGTAAAGTACTCCTCCATCGTCTTATCCATCTTCTTATCAAAGGGACGCCTCTTGATTCAATTTTGATCCAACGAAAAGCATCTTTCAAAATCTCAGCAATCTGTTTCAGAGACTCTGACGAAACTTCAGGCGGATAACTCACGATTAATCCAGTGGGTTCCATGACCCTCCTCAGGTAGAGCTTGATTTCCCTCATCCTAATCCGTCTGGAATGTGAAAGTCTCACCACTGCCGGGGAGCTTTTATAGATTTCTTCAATATCACTCCAACAAGCCTCTTCCAGCTGGTGGGCAACCCCCGGCTTCCGGTTCAACCATGTTTCCAAAATTTTCCGGCAACGATCTGGCGACTCTTCAAAAAGCGGCTTTAAGCGCGCCCTCGTCTCATTTATCGGTTTCCCTTTCGAGGCGGATTTCACAAAATCATAAAGAAACTCCACTTCCTTGGCCGCTGAGTAAAATGGTTTTCCGTTTGGCTTCCACCTCCCTTGAAAAAGAGTCCCATTATCTATCAAAACTTCACCCTTGCGCCGATAGTCCCAAGTGACATCCAATACAATTGAAGACTGTTGAGATCCTCTTTGAAAGCAGATCGCATACAAAGCATCTGATTCATGTTCGATCACCTGAACTAATTCCCACCCACACTGGGCACAATAACGATCAAGTAATTCAAGATACTGATCAGGCGATACACCCGATACCGCGAAATCAATATCCGAAGGAATGATCTCCGGCATGTCTTCCCAGCCATGCAAGATCAGCGACTGGCAACCCGCCTCTTCCATCCAAGGCCACCAAGCGTTGAAGAATGCAATTTTTGTAATTGAAGCGGACTTTATCATCTTACAGGGCTTCTTCTAAAAACCTTAGTGAATCTCCACGGGTTTTCTCTATCCTCGCTCGAATCACCTCCCAATTGAATTCATGACCTACCGCCATTGAAATAGAATCGGAATCAATGGAAATTACTGCCGCCTCAATTCCAAAATCTTCTCCCAATTCTATTAACCTCGGAGCCCTGATCGCTTCTGTATAGTAAGCCAAAACTGGAATTCTATTCTTGAGACTAAAAATAACTGCATGGAATGAATCTGTATAAACATGAGCCGCTCCCGCAAGCCAAGACACCCACTCGAATGGGTCCAGCATCCATAGTATTTCATCAGCCCAAGAGTACTTCGTAATCTTGATTCCAGTTGGCATTGCAAGGATTACTTTAAGGGACTTGGCGCTATACCTGTTCCTAATTTCATGGATGATTTTACGATGAAACTCATCGGTAGCTTCACTAAGAAGATAGACGAAAATATAGTCTCCACCCATCCCGATTTTATCGATCTCCTCAAAATCATAGAGCAAAGTGGGATCAGCCACCTTCTTAGGTTCGAGCCCAACGGGCAGGTTCATCTTCTCGACCCACGATAGAGTAAACAAATTTCGCACGGAAATCGCCTTGAACTCAGAGAGAGCCACGGAAATCCAATCATCATTCCGATCGGAATTGCGGCCACAACAAGATGCGTAGCTAATCTTCCACCCTTCAAAATTGATTGGTTCTGCAAAGTAAAATACCGGGTCATCATGCCAGGTCAAATTCCAAACCTGGTCACTCCCAACCACAATTGCCTCAAAAGTAGAGAAAACCTCGTTCACCTCATCGAAAGACTGACAACGAGCGGTCGCATTGAAATGTTTTATCTTAAAACCATCGTACTTAGCTCGATATGGACCCAAATGCCGAAGTTCGGAAAGGCGCCTGCTGACATTCGCGCCGAGATGTGGGCCTTTTAAACCCCATCCCCTCCAAAACTTTTTTGGTTTGAGATCTACAGGATGATAGTCAATCACTTGAACATCATGCCCGAGGCCTTCCAAAACGTTTTTGAGCGCATAGCTCTGTAAACTTCCCCCGAAATTATAGCCGGAGTTTAGGCTTAGAATGCCAACTTTCATTTCTTAGTTTGGGCGTCTTTTTTCGAAGCACGAGCTGCTAAAGTGTATTTTATCCAAGCAAGCCATCGCAGTGGAATTTTTCGATAAAGGCAAGAATTGATGATCTGTAGTCTCTGGATACGTTCCCAGAATGGCTCAAAATTATTCGTTCTCTTTGCCAGCGCCCAGAATCTCAAACTATCTTTCATCATCCTAATCCGATGCCGATAGAGTTTCCTGCGGCTAGATGAAATATGGTTTTTCGACGGCTCCACGCGTTTTTCGGGTGACCACTCTCCATTTTTTCTTCGTAAATATAAACGATAGCGCAGCCCCTCACGCCGGTCGCGGAGCCCACCTTGCTGTGAATTCGCAGCCATCTCCAGCGACAACTCCTCGAGGCTAAGCTGTCCATCTTCCAATCCCTTACCCAGTATTTCTGAGAGATCTTTACGGCGGGAAACTACGACACTAGTGCCTCGCGGATCTTTCACAGCTCCTGGGAGCCAAGCATCCCCAACAACTAGGTCCGCACATTCTGCAAAAACATCATCACAAAGATCACATGTAGGATTCCGAAAAAGATTAAGGCCCCAGTTGCCGCCCACCAATTCAGACATTGGGCGTGCATTCGACCTCATTGGAGTAGATGCAGAGAAGCCATAACGATCAGCCGGACGATCCATCAGTTTAACCCTAAAATCGACGTCAACTAGTTCACTGGGGTTCAGGCCCATTTGCTGGGCCAGGCTCTCTGCAAATCCCGTGCTCTTCAAATGACCACATACCAAACCAATAAAATAGGGAAACTTTTTCGCAAATTCCGGTCTGAGTTCACACAAACGACGAGCGCCCTTGATAAAGCAGGGAAGCCCCACAAACACACCACGACCTGGCAA
>JAQWZU010000148.1 GCA_029253285.1 Akkermansiaceae bacterium
GTCGGCAAACATTGTGTCATCGGAGAGAAAACCCGCGATGGTATCGGAATCTATTATCAAGGTCGTGAAATCGCTCACGTCATGGGACACCCGGCGATCAACTGGCTCGAACGTGACAACCGCGAAGCCGAGGAATCCCCCCGCATGGCCATCAAAATGATCGAGTTAAAACCCGGTCAAGTGCTCGCCGACATCGGAGCAGGTTCCGGCTACTATAGCCTCCGCCTCGCCATGGAACACCCCGAGAGCCAGATTATCGGCGTCGATATCCAACCTGAAATGCTCACCTTCCTCGAGAAACGCAAAAAGCAACTCGACGTCAAAAACATCAAGACCCACCTGGGAAAAATTCACGACATCAGCCTACCTCCCGAAAGTATCGATGCCGCCCTCATGGTCGATGCATACCACGAGTTTTCCCACCCCTACGAAATGATCAAGTCGATCTATGACGCCATGCGATCCGGCGGACGCATTTACCTTCTCGAATACCGTGCCGAGGATCCAAACGTTCCCATCAAAAAACTCCACAAAATGACCCAGGCCCAAGCCAAAAAAGAAATGGCCTTCGTCGGATTTGAATGGGAAAAAACGATGGACCAACTTCCTTGGCAACACTTCATGATTTTCAAAAAACCATGAAGCCACCCGATTGGCTGGACCCCGAAAACGACCACCTGCTTGGACTTTCCGGCGGACGCGACTCCGTCTTTCTCGTTCACTGGCTCCATCAATCCGGCTTTAAAAACATTACCCTTTGTCACCTCAATCATCAATTCAGAGGAGACGAAGCCGAACGCGACGCCGCTTTTTGCAAAGAACTCGCCCAAGCACTCGACTTGCCCTTCCTCGCCGATTCCGTCGATGTCACCGCTCTCGCCAAGGAACAAAAACTCTCTCTCGAAACCGCAGCCCGTCAAGCCCGTCACAACTTCTTCGCCCGCTGCGCGGCACAAACAAACTGCCCCCGCATCCTCCTCGCCCACCACGCTGAAGACCAGGCCGAGACGATCCTCTTCCGCCTCATCCGCGGCTCGGCAGGGATCAGAGGAATGGCTGCTCAAAAAGAAATCATCGTAAACGACACCTCCCTCCACCTCCTGCGACCAATTCTCGGTCTCCGCCGAAGCCAAATCGACACCTTTCTCTCAGGAAAGCAAATCGACTACCGGGAAGACGAAAGCAATAATGAAGCTTTTGCCGTCCGAAATCGTATTCGGCACGAGGCCCTCCCTCTCCTGAGCGACATCTTCTCCCGCGACCCCATCCCCCCACTCTTACGCGCCGAGGAACATGATCGTGAACTACGCGAACTCATGCGGTCCCAACTGGATCAACTCAACCCACTGGACCCCCAGGGACGCCTCCACCTTCCAACGCTGAGAGAGCTCCCCCGCGCCATTCAACGTCAAATCCTTCACGACTACCTCCGCGACCACGATATCCATGAGCTTTCCTGGGATCTTATTTCCCGGTCCATCGAGCTCCTCGAGACAGATTCCCCGCCCGCCCTCGCTCTTCCAGGCGGACTTCGCCTCCGCCGCCGCCAATCCCGCATCTTCATTTCACCATGAAATACCTCACCCTGATTCTCGTCCTCGGCATGTGCTCCTGCAGCACCTCGGGAGAGGATCCCGAGGACAAAAACGACCCCGATAAAGAGGACATCGCCATTAAAAAGCAGATCATCGGGCGCATCGCCTCCGTTTCCTCCACCGGAGGATTCGTGCTGATCCAAAAATACAGCGCCGGCAAAATGCCCGTGAATACCATCATTCAGACCAGCGGGCCAGATGGTCGAACAGCCAGCCTGAAGCCCTCAGGCGAGAGAGTGCGAAACTTCTTCGCTGCCGATATCGTCAATGGCGAAGTCCAAATCGGAGATGCCGTCGTCGCCTATTTCGACCAACAGAAGAAGAAAGACAAGCCACCCGCCGAGGACGAGGACGAGAGCGAAAAAGAGGACGAATCAGCCGAATTTCCACCGGAAAAAGACGATTCCAAGCCCTCAGATAACAAAATTAAAACCTAAAAACATTGCAGTTTTCGTGATGAAATCACCATTCTAGGCGGCTGCAGCCGGTTTATTTTAAAAAAATTAGTATTTTTGACTTGGAAGTTTTACGACTTTCTAGGTAATGTGAACAACGAAGCTGCTGGGCATCCTAGATTGTCCAAAAATAACCGAAAGTCATACATCTCCATGAAATCAAACCCCGTTAACTCTTCCACGAGTCAAATTGATACCAACCGACTCGCCGACTTTGTCCTACTCACACAAAGGTCCTGCATTCTCAACCTCTCAAGCGAACTGAGTAAAGGAAACCTCTCCTTCCCCCAGTTCTTCCTTCTGACTTACCTGTCCAGCGAAGATTACCTGACCATGTCAGCCATCGCCAAGAAAATGGGTCACTCCACCGCTGCCGCCACCGGTCTTGTTGACCGCCTCGAGAAGCTGAGCTTCGTCGAGCGCGTGCACGCTGCGGAGGACCGCCGCAAGATCATGGTCCGCATCACTTCCGAAGGAAGTGCCATCGTTTCAACGATGCGTGGACACATCGCTTCCGAACTCTCCTCCATCATGGCAGACATGGACGATGAAGAAGCCCAGTCGGTGGCCGTCGCTAACGACGCCATCATTGGCAAGGACCTTCATTAAGGAAAAACTTCCCGATTGCCGCCTTGGAAACTTGGCGAAGCAGGGACGCTTCCGCTACGCTTCGTGCGTGGAGGAAGCGTCTTTCTTTTTAAACCCCCTAATAAACATCGAGGGTGTCTGCGCTGATTTCGTGGAGCGGGTCTCGGGCGTCCCCACCTCGACCAACAAGGAGGAAACCCTTTCCAAACTCCTGCCCCACCACACGCTCGCCGCATTAAAATTGGGCTACACCTCCACCCACCTCGCCGAACAGGTTCATGGACCGAAAATCATCACCGTCACTCCGGACACCCCACTGATCTCCAACGGGGCCGACGGACTTATCAGCAACAGTCCGGGAACCCTCCTTGGTATTCACGTCGCCGACTGCGGAGCAGTTTATCTCGTCGACCAACGAAGCAAAGCGATCGCCCTCCTCCACTCCGGAAAAAAAGGAACTGAAGCCAACATCACCGGTCAAGCCATCGAGAGAATGACGCAAGAATTCGACAGCAACCCCGCCGACCTCATCGCCATCCTCGCGCCTTGCATCAGACCTCCCCACTACGAAATCGACTTCGCCTCCACAATCCGCGAGCAAGCCCTCGCCGCTGGTATTTCTACAGACAGTTACTACGACAAAAATCTCTGTACCGCTTCCAATCTCGAACGTTACTATTCCTATCGAATCGAGAAAGGAAACACCGGCCGTATGCTCGCCCTACTTGGAATTCTTCCATCATGACAGTCTCCGCTCCCGCCAAAATCAATCTCTCCCTCCGCATCACCGGCAAAAGAGACGATGGATTTCACGAACTTGAAACACTCGTTCTTCCCATTGAGAGCCTTGCCGACGAACTCACCTTCACCGAAAGCGATCAATTCTCCCTTCACTGCACCACCCCCGGCGTTCCGACCGACGAAAGCAACCTTATCTCCCGCTCCCTTCGTCTTTTTGAAAAGGAAAGCGGCTTTGCCTGCCCTTACGAAATCCATCTAACCAAACACACCCCGCACGGAGCCGGACTCGGGGGCGGCAGCTCCGATGCCGCGCACACCTTTCTCGCACTCAACGAACTGACCAAGGCCAACATCCCTCTCGAAACCCTCGCCGCGTGGGCCGGCCAACTCGGCTCAGACATTCCGCTCTTCCTCTACCAAGCTCCCTGCTGGTGTCGTGGACGCGGCGAGATTATTGAACCAACACAACTCGAGTGGAATCGACGCATCCTCCTCCTCAAACCCGCTTTCAGCATTCCCACACCTTGGGCTTACTCCCGATGGAAAGAATCACGCGAACTCCCAGGAGTCTCCTACACTAAACAAACTGCTTGCGACCAAATTCTCGTTAACGACCTCGAACGCCCCGTCTTCGAAAAGTTCCAGTTCCTTGCCGAACTCAAACAATTCCTTCTGGAGCAAACGGAAACCGAAGCCGCCATGATGTCCGGCTCCGGCTCCACCGTCTTCGCTATTCTCAAGGACAATGCTGACGCAGAGGGCCTCCTAGGCAGCACCCTTGGGGAACTTGATCCCACCATGTGGCATCACATCACTCCGGCATCCGATTCTCATTGATCAGACGCAGAATCTGAACCTGATTCATCGCCCTATAGCAGGTCACCATTTCATCGAGAGCCCCTCGAATCAACCGCCAACAAGGATGCCCCCTCCCCAATACTATGGGAAACACCAAACCCCGACCGGCTTTCGAGCCCCGGGAACCTCTGACTCACCTTACTCAGGATGCCCAATAATTGGGCGGGACAGAGCTCCCTTTTATGCTAGGTTCCCCTCGGAAACAGCAACCAATCACCAATGGCACGCGCATCAAACCTCACCATGTGTTCCTTCTGTGGCAAAAGCCACTCGGAGGTCAAAAAGTTGATTGCCGGACCTGGCGTCTATATTTGTAACGAATGCATCGACGTCTGCTCCACCATTCTACGAAAGGAATTGGCCGGCGGCGACAGCGACAGCAGTCTCGATGACGCCAGCCCGATTCTCGAGGAGGGCATCCCCACTCCCGCCGAACTTTGCGAGTATCTCAACGACTACGTCATTGGCCAGGACGACGCAAAAAAGGTTCTCTCCGTTGCAGTCTACAATCACTACCAGCGACTCCGCCAACACGAAATTGCCGACGACGAGTTCCGCGATGTTGAGATTGAGAAATCCAACGTCCTCCTGCTTGGACCAACCGGTTCCGGCAAAACTCTGCTTGCCAAGACCCTCGCCCGCCTTCTTGACGTTCCCTTTTGCATCGTCGATGCCACCACGCTCACTGAGGCCGGTTATGTTGGCGAAGATGTCGAGAACATCATCCTTCGTCTCCTCCAGGCTTCCGACTTCGATGTCGACCGCGCCGAACGTGGCATTATTTACGTCGATGAGATCGACAAGATCGGACGTAAAACCGAAAACGTCTCCATTACCCGTGATGTCTCCGGAGAGGGTGTTCAACAAGCACTTCTCAAAATCCTCGAAGGCTCCACTTGTAACGTCCCCCCTCAGGGAGGACGCAAGCACCCGCAACAGGAATACATTCAGGTCAACACCGAGAAGATCCTCTTCATCTGCGGAGGTGCCTTTGTCGGCATGGAAGACATCGTCCGTCGCCGCCTCGGAAAACGCGTTCTCGGTTTCACCAATCAGGAAAATATTAGCGAAGAGGAGGAGGAAATCGCCCTCCTCAAAAAAGCCCGCCCGGAGGACCTACTTCACTTCGGCCTCATCCCCGAATTCATCGGACGTCTCCCCGTGATTTCTTCGCTTCGCAAACTAACGAAGGAAGAACTCGTCAAGATTCTCACCGAACCCAAGAACGCTCTTCTCAAGCAGTATCAAAAGCAGCTTTCCATGAACGACGTGAAGCTGAAGGTTCCCAAGGATGCCTTGAAAGCGCTCGCTCAACAAGCCATCGAAAGAGGCACCGGCGCCCGTGCGCTGCGCTCCATCTTCGAAGGTCTTATGCTTGATATCATGTTCGAAGTCCCTTCCAAGGAAGACATCGAATCAGTTACCATTTCCAAGGACGTGGTCGACGGAACCAAAGACCCCGTCATGAAAAAGCGCCGCTCCAACGCAGCCTGAGGCGACAGCTTCAAAAAACTCAAAAAGCGGGCATCAGCTCGCTTTTTTTGCCCGCATCGCAGAATTTCATTCAGCCCAAGACCAAGCAACCCGAACATCGATATCCGGATGGATACTGTGTTGTACGGGACAGTTTAACGCTCCCTCCACAAGCGCTTCTTTATCAGGATGATCTTCGCTGACCGGCACATCGATCTGAAGATGCAGAGCCGATACTCTGCGCGGTAAATCCGAAGACATTTCTTTCTCCACCACGATCTTCATCCCGATCAAATCGATTCCTTTTTGATCCGCAACAATCCCCATGATGGTGGCCATGCAGGTTCCCAAAGCCGTCGCAACAAGATCGGTGGGAGAATAATTCTCACCCCTCCCCTTGTTATCCACCGGCGCATCGGTCTCCAAGGCACTCGATGAAGGTCCGTGTTGCGCCACGCAGCGAAGCTGCCCGTCATAGTTGATTCTAATTTCCACCATTGTCTTTTTCAGTTTCGTCTCCTTCTACTTCAATCAATTCTTCCAACAACTCGCGAGCAAGAACTACTCTGAATCCGTTGGTAATCCCACGCTCTTCGGGCTCCACGATATCGCGAAATCTCAACTCAAGATGATTCGGTTGGTAGCTTTTAAATCCTCCACCCCGCAAGACACCGTATACATCACCTTCTTTGTATTGGCTGGAAACCCACTCGCGAACATTCCCGCCGAGATCGAACACACCCAAATTGTTCGCCTCAAATTTGCCAACCGGAGCCAGCAATTCGAAACTATCATTGTAGTCCTCGATGCTTTCATCGATAGGCGTGTATTCTCCGTCTGACGCCGTAATGTCCGCGTAGTTTCCAGATCGATCAGCAGGCGGCCAAACCAAGCCCCAAGGATAACGCCCTTCATTCACCAACTCTCCCTCTCGCAGGTAAGGAGCTTCTTTTTCCTCAACCAGACCGACCATACTACTCCATTCCGCATCAGTGGGAAGCCGATAGTGATCGCCCTCCTTCAGACGGGTCCCTTGCTCTGACTTGGTCAGCCATTCACAGAAAGCCTGGCATTCAGCGCGATTGACATTGGACACTGGCACCTCCTTGTTGTCATCAATCGCGAATTGCCAGGAAGGTTCGGAATTCGCGATCACGAATTTGGCAAACTCATCACTTTTCGTCCATTGCTCGAAGTCGCCACTGCGGGTTTCCCAAATGCAGACCATAAGATCCTCACCGTCTCCAAGCGGAACAAACTTCATCTCCAAGCTATTAGACCAAGGCTGATCCCATTCCACACTGGCATCTTTTTTGAGTTTCTCGTCCACTTTCTCTTCCCCCTTATCCTCCAATACAGGATTCACCGCTCGACTCTCGTATCCGTCGAGTTCCAAGATCACTTCAACCTGTCCGGGAGGAACCGAACCTTTCCAGGGAGTGATTCCTTCGTATCGTCCATCGATAAAGACGTCTGCCCCCGACGGATCGGAAAACACTTCCAGGATCGCGTATGGAATCACCCTAACTTCACACTGGAATGGATACAGTCCAGCCCCCCTCGCTTGCTTGCTGAGAAGCTCAACCGGAAAACTGTGACCATAGTCGGAAACAAATTCACGGTTTCCGGCGAAGTCTTTTTCCTCGGCAAATCGCTCCTGCAAAAATCCCTCCAGAATCGCCTTCTCAGTCAACCACTCGGCATACCTTACGGCGCTTTCCTCGGAAACGGCCACGATGTCACGAATCCGCCCGCCATCTGTGGAGCGGAAAACATGAGGCTTCAATTTCGGATCCTTCAGTTTCGGATCAAGTTCCCGACGAAAGATCGCCCACTCCGTGATCCCAACATGGGCACTTTTGTGGCTATCGTTTTCCGGGAGGTATTTCACACCCAGCGGCCCCATCCATACCTCGTCTCTCTCGGGAGGGGAACGTTCCATTTCCCCCGTGACAATCATCGAGAGCGATTGATCATCATTATTCACCACGATCTCCAGAGGCAGGTCATGAAATCCTTTCTTCCGTAAAACCAGGCGCACTACTTCCTGCTCCTCCCGAAGCAAACTGAATTGGGTCACTCCCAATGCTTCACCAGTCACCGCATCATACACCGGCACCTGATCCGGTTTACTGAGAATCTTCACATTCACTACACTAGGAGGCATCGGCTCTCCCTCGACCACAAGAGTCCCCCAAGTTTTCTCCAGCCAAATGCTCCACCCAAGGACCGCTCCAATCGTTAAAATTAGCAATGCCGGAACAAGAATCGGTGAAACTTTCTTCTTAACATTTTTCCCTTCCTCAAGGCGCGCCAAGGCCGAGGCCAGTTCCTCACCAGTCTGGATCACACGCTTAGAAATTCGTGGCTCGCAGATATCGCAAATGATCCGATTCAAGCGAATCCACTTCTTACGCTGCTCTTCCGGCGGACCTTCTTCGGGTAACTCGGGAAACTGAAGTCGATCCATCCCGGTCACCATTTCGTAGAGCACTTTCCCCAGACTATAAATATCAGCCTGCTCCGAGCCCGGACCCTCCGGCGGCACGAATCCTTCCGTCCCCACAAAAGTCCGTTGATCGGTCGTCGCCACCAAGCCGACATCCGCCAGCTTGGCCTTGCCCTCGACAAAAATGACATTCGACGGTTTTACATCGCGGTGGGTCAAACCACGCGCATGCAATTCGGCCAACGCCTCCGCCAAAATCCGCCCGGTCTCAACACAGAAATCAGTATCCAGAGGATCCCCATCCGCCCGCTTCGTATCAGTCCGCAAGGTCCGAGGTTCATACTCGACCAAATTGATCTCACCCTCGGAATGAGCGTCGTCGCCCAACTCCATCACGTAGTAATAAAAGGGCGAGGCCCCATCAGACCGACCGACGTGCAAGACGTTCACAAAGCCCGAATGGTCCCGGGAGATCGGTTCAAATTTCAGAATCCCCTGAAATTCCCGTTCAAAAGTCCGGTCGTCGCTGAAGTCTTCGCGATAGACTACCTTGACAGCTCGCATCGCTCCGGTGACACCGCGAGCGAGCCATACCTCGCCATAGGATCCGCCTCCGATTTTTCGGAAGACTTCGTGATCCGGAATAATCGGATCAGGCCTGATCTTTTTTTGCATCCTTCTCGAGCTTGGCCAATTCCTTCTTCAACACCGCGCCGACGCGATGCTTGGCTAGGTAAACCTGAGCCATGCTGACTCCAAGGTGATCCTGAACTTTTTTCGCGTCCCACTGCTTGATTACATAGTAATCGAAAATCTGGTACTGCTTTGGCGAGACCTGGGCCTTCACCTTGGTGAGAGCCATGTCTGCAATGTTCTTCTGCCACTCCACGCTCCACATCCGCTCGAGAAGATCTCCCTTGGGATCCTCAAATCGGTCAATAATCGCCGTCTTGCGGTCGTCCTCCCATCCCCCTCCGGGCATTGCGGTATCCTTCTTCCGCTTTCGAAACTGATCGTTGATGCGCCAGCGCGTCATATTCATGAGCCAGGTCTTAAAGGAGCCCTGTTTGGGATCATAAAGATTCTTCTTACTCTGCTTGGCAATAGAGAGAATCGTCTCCTGCACCACGTCAAAGGCCTCGTCCTGACGCAATCCGGCTTTGATTCCTACCGAGTAGATGAGCTTCCAGTAGGTCTGGTAAAATTCTTCCCACGTCCGTTGGTCCTCCCAATTCTCCAGTCGCGCAATCAGGCTCTTGCGGGTCTTGGCGTAACCGGAAGTCATATCCACTTCCTTGCCCTTCTTCTTCGCTGCTTTTTTAGTCGCTTTCTTTGCCACTTTTTTCGCTGCTTTCTTGGTCGGTTTGCCAGCCATTAGCGGAACTATAGGCGAGTCCGGGCGGGGCGAAAGTCTTTCCTTTCTCTTAAATATCTCAAAAAGAGTGCAAGATTTGTGAATTGCTGACCTGAGCTGCTTTACGCGTCGGGATTAGTCGGAAAAGTTCCCAAAAACATGCGCGATTAGCCCTTCCAACTGGCTTTGATCCACCTCATCGAAGTTTTCCAAAAGCTCAGAATCAACGTCCAGAACGGCAATCAGCCGCCCATCGACATTTTTTACCGGAATGACAATTTCACTCTGCGATCGGGCATCACAGGCAATATGCCCCGGAAATTCATGCACATCCGGCACCACCTGGGTTTTTCCGGTCTCCGCCGCCGTGCCACAAACGCCCCGCCCCAAGGCAATCCGCAAACATCCTACCGAACCTTGATAAGGGCCGATCACGAGCTCTTCCCCAACCACCCGGTAAAATCCCGTCCAGAAAAAACCCGCCATCTCCGAGTGCAACACCCCGATTACCGAGGCCATCAAAGCGATCTCGTCCGTCTCCCCCTCACAGAGCGCCCGCACCTTCTCCCGGCACCGCTCGTAAGACGCTAATTTCTCCTCGTTCATCGGCCAGACGCTATTTCCAAAACTCTGTCATGACAAACTCTCATTCCTCTCTACACTCGCCCGCGTGAGCTATCAGGTCTTTGCCCGAAAATACCGTCCCCGCACCTTCGCCGACGTCCTCGGACAGGATCACGTCGTCCAAACCCTGCGTAATGCCATCGAGCAGGAACGTCTTGCCCACGCTTACTTGTTCGTAGGCCCCCGCGGCACCGGAAAAACATCCACCGCCCGAATCCTCTCGAAAGCCCTCAACGCCCAAGGCGGGCCCAGTATCGAATTCGACCCCGAGGATCCTCTCTCGATTGAGATCGCCGAAGGCCGCTCTCTCGACGTTCTCGAAATCGATGGAGCCTCCAACAACGGCGTCGAACAAGTCCGCGCCCTCCGTGAGACCGCCGCTTTCGCCCCCGCCAGCGCCCGCTTCAAGATCTACTACATCGATGAGGTCCACATGCTTTCGAATGCCGCCTTCAATGCACTCCTAAAGACCCTTGAAGAACCGCCCGAGCACGTAAAGTTCATTTTCGCCACCACCGAGCCCAACAAGATTCTCCCTACCATCATCTCGCGTTGCCAACGCTTCGATCTCCGCCCGATTCCCACCGACATCATCGCGGCACACCTGCAACACATCGCCCGGGAAGAAGGAGTTAAACTTGACGACTCCGCCGCCTGGGCCATCGCAAAAGGAGCGGACGGAGGCATGCGCGACGCCCAATCGATGCTCGACCAACTCGTCGCCTTTTGCGGAAACGAAATCACCGAAGCCAACGTCCTCGACGTCTTTGGTTTCACCTCCCGCGAAACCGTTGCCGAACTCCTCCAGGCCATTCTCGAAAAGCAACCAGCCAGCACCCTCAAAGTCATTAACGAACAATTCGAAGGCGGTAAGGACCTTTCCCAACTCCTGGGCGAAATCGTCGGAGCCATTCGCGCGCTCGTCGTGGCCAAGCTCGACCCTTCCGCCGGACGCGAAGGGTTTCCCGAAGCGCTCTGGGCCGATCTCACCAAAGCCAGCGATCCCTATAAACCGGATCGTCTCCTCGCCATCATCGATACCTTTTCCGAAGCCGAGAGCCGCATGAAGTGGGCGACCAACAAACGTCTTCATCTCGAAATCGCTTCTCTTAAATCCATTCAAAACCTTCAGGAGATCAGACTGAGCGACATCATCACCGCAATGGGCAAGGCCAACCCCGCCGAACTCGCCGGCTCCGTCCCTGCAGCGACGGCCCCCGCCAACCCAACTCCCGAACCAGAAGCACCCGAATCCGCAGTTCCTATGTCCGAGCCCGAACCCGCGCCAAGCGGAGGCTCCGTCATCGACAACCTCATCGCCAGCGCGCCCGACGAAGCGATCGAGCCCGAACCTGTTCGCCTCAACCCCGGGCCCGCAACACCCGCAGCGGAAGAGAAATCCCCTAAGGAACCAGAAGTCCCCGAAAGCGATTTTCACGACGATCCCCTCATCAAAGAAGCCCTCAAGGTTTTTAAGGGACGTCTGATTTCCTAGGCCCGGTCTCATGAGCATTCGGCGACTGTGGACCCTATTCCCGGCGGGCCTGCTCCTGGCCTCCATCGGACTCCATTTCGTAACGATAGTTCTCTACACCAGAATGCCGACCTCCTTCGCGGCCTTCACCACCTTCCCTATTTGGGTTTGGGGAAGTGTCGGCCTCCTGGCCTCTTGCACCGCCTTCCTCTTCTTCCGCGCGCGCTTCTCGATGCTCGTCACCTGCATCTGGACTTTCACCATTTTCTTTATGGCCGATGAGGCGAAGGCCCTGGGACGCTTCTCCGCACCGACCATTGAAAAAGGCCCCGCCGGCACCCACCATGAAAGCCCCGTCCTCCGTGTCATCACCCTCAATTGCGCCCTCCGCACCGATCCCTACGAAGCAGTCAAAGACTACCACCCGGACGTCATTTTCCTTCAAGAAGTACCCCACGCCTACATTTTAAAACGCCTCATCGACCAACTCTATCAGGGCCAAGGCGATTATCGCTACGATCGGCGAAGATCCTGCGGCATCATCGTGAGAGGGAAAATCAAATCCTCCCTCCTCGTCCCTCAATACCGAAGCCAACTCGTCACCGTCGAGACGAGTTCGGGAAGACACCTCGAACTCCTCAACGTCCACCTGCAGCAAGCCGCCACCAATCTTCGTCTTTGGAAGCGCAGTTGCTGGCATCAACACTCCAACAACCGCCGGCAACGTCTCGTAGAACTCCACTACGCCCTAGAAACCCTCAAACAAAAGACCGCCTTTCCCCGCCTCCCCGCCATTGTCGCGGGCGACTTCAACGCCTCGGCCAACGACCCGGTTTACGAACTCCTTAGGCCGGAATTCACCGACGCCTTTTCAACTGTCGGAACCGGTTGGGGAAATACTTATCACCGCTCACTCCCTCTCCTTCGCATCGACTGCATCTACAGCTCAGATAAACTCATTCCCCTCCGCTCCCGCGCAATCAAGCTCCCCCTTTCCGACCACCGCATGGTCGTGGCGGATTACATCTTCCGGTAACGACTACTCCAACTTAAAATCGGTATTCGGACGCCGTTTCCGCACCGAAGCCCGTCCCCCATTAGCTTTCCGGATCGGCTCAAATATATGATCCGCTCCCGTGGCCTTGATTTCCGAAACAATCGCCATCAACTCTCCCAGCCGCCCCTTCGGCCAACCCCGCTCCATAAACCAAACGAAATACTCCGGCGGCAGGTCAATTAAGGGCACTCCACGCGGGGGATAATCCTTCGGGCCATACTTTCCAAATGGCATGTAGGCTTCCGCAATCTCATTGAGCAGGTTTCGAAAGTCTTCGCGGTCAATCTCAGTAAAATCCATTGCTTTCTCTGTTCTTGCGCCCGCAGCATTTTCTACTAAGCTCATTTCAATCCCTAATAAATTAATGGAAACAGTCAACCCATACGCCAGTCCATATTCCGTGGCCCAGTCCCCGGATAATGTCCGTACTACCTTTTATCAGAAAACCTACCTCCACCTTGCGGGAGCGATCGCAGTTTTTATTTTCCTCGAACTAGCTCTCTTCAGCATTCCAGGAATCGAGACCAAAGTCCTCGGGATGATGACCGGATTCAATTGGCTCATCGTTCTCGGCCTCTTTATGGTCGCCTCGTGGGTGGCTAACAAGTGGGCAATGTCCGATACCAGCAGGGGCATGCAGTATGCCGGACTCGGACTCTACCTCATCGCTGAGGCGATCATCTTTCTTCCCCTTCTGGTCATTGCGACCTACTACACCGGTCAGGATGGCCTCATCGGACAAGCTGGCATTATTACCGCGGGCCTCTTTGCCGGGCTCACCTTCGTGGCCTTCACGACCAAAAAAGACTTCTCCTTCCTCGGAGGAATGCTGAAAGT
>JAQWZU010000150.1 GCA_029253285.1 Akkermansiaceae bacterium
AAAGCACCTGCGAAGAAGGCAGCTAAGAAAGCACCTGCGAAGAAGGCAGTGAAAAAAGTCGCGAAGAAAGCAGTCAAGAAGGCCGCGAAAAAAGCTCCTGCGAAAAAAGTAGCCAAGAAAGTCGCAAAGAAGGCCGCCAAGAAAGCTCCCGCCAAGAAAGTTGCTAGAAAAGCGGCTAAGAAAAAGGTGGGCAAAAAAGCGGCTAAGAAGGCACCGGCCAAAAAAGCTCCCGCGAAGAAAGCAGCCAAGAAGCCGGCAAAAAAACCCTCGGCCAAGGAAGTGGCCGCTCCGGCGAAGGAAAAAGCCCCGGTCAAAAAAGCAGCCAAGAAATTGAGCAAGGCTGCGCAGAAGAAGCTTGATGATGAGGCGGCCTTGCCACCCATCGTCGTGAAGCGGAAATATGTTCGTCCGGCCGTTCTGGCCAAGCTCACCGTTTTTGAGAAAAAACAAAAGCAACGTCTTTTGGACCTTCGCGATCAGATTACTGATTCGATGTATGGCATGCAGCAGGATACCATCAAGAATGCCGTGGAAGGCAACGAAGCGAATGGTTCGGGAATGCACCAAGCTGATGCCGGTTCAGACGCCTATGACCGCGATTTCGCCCTGACTCTTCTGTCGAAGGAAGGAAACGCACTCGGTGAGATTGAAGAAGCCTTGCAGCGTCTTGAAATGGGAATTTACGGTAAATGTGAAGTCTCCGGGGCAAGAATTCCGCAACCTCGATTGGAAGCGATGCCATTTGCCCGTCTCACCGTGGAATGTCAGGCCGCCAAGGAGAAGGAAGATTCCCTGAACGACCACAATCACGGCAACGCCTTCGGCTTCAACTAAGGAGTTGTTTGTGTTATCTCCCACAAAATCACCCGCAGTGGTAACTTTTCTGCTGCGGGTTTGCTATATCTAACTAGAATCTGTACGAAAAACCCATGAAAAACATTCTTCCTATCGCTCTCTCAAGTCTTCTAGTCGGCGGTGCCATCGGCTATATCGCAGGAAACGGATCCTCGGATTCGGAAGACGAACAGTCCAATAAAGTTGTGGCCAACAGTGGGGGCGGAGACCGTTCCCGCAGCATCGGGGGAAGCTCCTCTTCGGGTGATCCCGGAGGGAGTCGCTCAACCTCCTCTTACGTCGAAATTATGCAGGAACCAGGGCAGACCGCTCGATTGCAGGCCCTGCTGGATCGCTATTCAAATCTTTCCGCTGATGAATTTGCGGATGAAGCGAGCACTTTGGACAATCTGCCATTCAGCGAGCGCATTTTGGCGGCATACCTTCTTTTTGGGGCTTGGGCGGAAGTCGATCCCTATCTGGCCATGGAGCATGCCAACACTAAGATGGGACGTGCGGGGATGTTTGTACGTCCCACTGTTTTGCAAAGCTGGGCTGCAAGCGACCCCAAGGGAGCTGCCGCGTATTTTGAAAGTAATAAGACCCAATTCGCCATGATGGGTATGATGGGCGGTCGTGGGGGCGGCTCCGGGTCAGCGACGATTGCCGGTGAGTGGGCCAAGCAGGATCCTGATTCAGCATTGCAGTGGGCGAATACTTTGGAAGGAAAGGAAAAGAGCGATGCTACCGTGAAAGCGCTCTCTCAAATGGCAGTGACCGATCCAAGTCGTGCTTCAGAGTTGACGAAAGGTCTGGAAGGTCGGGCTCTCAAGGATGCCTACTCCTCGATTGCCAGTGAGTGGGCAAAGAAGAGCTGGACGGAGACCGAGTCGTGGGTCAACGGATTGCCAGCTGAGGAGCGGGATGCCGCGATGGGGGCTGCCGTTGAATCATTGGCCTTGGACAATCCGAAGTTGGCGGCAACCAAAGCCCTCGCGATGGCCGAAGGTGAGGCTCGCGATGAAGCCGTGGAGAAGGTGGCGGAAGAAATGGCCTCTCAGGGCGACCCTAGTGAAGCCGTTTCTTGGGTAATGGAAAACGGGAGCGAAGATGCTCAACGGGAAACGATTGAGGATGTCATGGGAAGCTGGGTTTCGCAGGATCCGACTAAAGCTCGCGCTTGGATCGACGATCAACCCGAGGGGAAAGTTCGCGATAGCGGGGTGTCCTCATATATCATGAACAGCTCGGAATCCGGGCCGGATACTTTTGCTTTGGCGGAATCGATTGGAGACGATCGGACCCGTGGATGGACCGTTGGGGTGACTGCGGTCAGAATGGCGTCCTCCGATAAGGACGGAGCCATTTCAAAAGTTCAGGAGTCCCAAGCCATCGACGACTCTGCGAAGGAGCGCATTCTAGGCCGAATTAACGGTGAAGGCCGTGGTTGGGGTCGTGACCGCTAAAAAATCATCCTCGAGAGTTTGACAGTTCGTGGATCTGTTTCCAACTTTAGGGAAACGGATGCCGAGGATCGATGAAAACTACGCCTTGGCGCGAATCGACCTGCCTGGTGCGAGCACGCATGGGTGGCAGGTTCGCTTGCAGCGTCGAGGAGTGAAATACGCCAAATACTTCGGCGATGGCGTTCATGGAGGGGCTCAAAATGCTCTCGATGTCGCCCGGGCTTGGCGCAATGAGCTCTTACGACAGATTGAAGCGAGCGAGCAGGCCCGGATTTGCACCCGATCTGTTCGAAACCGTTCCGGGGTTGTGGGAGTGTCCAAAGTCACCGTCGTGACCAATGGGGCATCGTATCAATTTTGGCAGGCTACCTGGTCGCCTGCTCCGGGGGAGCGACGCTGTGTGAAGTTTTCCATTAAGCGCTACGGAGATCGGGAAGCATTTAAATTGGCCGTAGTTGCGAGGAAAGAGGGAGTTGGTTTGATCTAGGAGCGCGATTCTTGGGCTGCTTGCTTGCCATCTGAAGGCAGAGGTGATTTCCTTCCCGAAGCCAATATGTCCCGCCCCGAAGAGATTGTCTGCCAGCCAACCAAATGGTTTCTCACCCGCATTGTGTTGATGCTCGTCATGTTTGGCGGATTCGCTGTCTATTTTCTTTACGACTGGAAGGTGGGATATCCCAAAAAGAATTACATCATTGCCCAGTATCGAGCATTCAGTGAGGCGGGAAAGGCCCAGACTAACCCCGAAATATGGAAAGATTGGGAATCATTTGTGGCGGCTCAGACCATTCCCTTTGGGGAGGATCAGGGTATTTATCCTGAGGACACTGATTTTCAGGAAAAATGGCCCAAGATTCTCGCCGACAAGGAGGCGATGGATAAGGAAAGTGATGAAGGCCTTTGGAAAATTCACAGCGGAAAAAAAGGGTGGCCACAAACTATCGACCTGGGAGAAGATCCCAAGCCTGCCTACAAAATCAAGGAGCAGCTCTACGCCTCGATTGTGTGCTTTTGCCTGGCTGCAGTAGCAATTTTCTTCCTCATCCGGACCAAGGGGAGAAGGATGTGTGTGGATACTGAGGTCTATTATGCGCCCGGCGGGGCTGAAATTCCCTTCTCGGAGATGATCGAGATTGATAAGCGAAAATGGGAAACCAAGGGGCTGGCGACCATTAAATATAAGGATTCCAGTGGGAAAGAGCAGAAAGCCAAAGTTGATGGGATGGTCTACGGGCAGTTTAAGGAAGAGGAGGGCGCGCCTGCGGAGGCCTTATTTCAGAGGATTCTTGCCAATTTTGATGGCGAATTGATTGAGCTTGTTGTCGAGGATGACGAGGATGACGAAGCAGAAAACGCGGAAAACCCGGAATCAGGGGAAAAGAGCGAGTGAATTTTAAGTATTGCCAATTTCTCCACTTCCCACTAATCCCGAATTCAGATTTACTAAGTCATGGCAGAAAACATCACAGAAAAAGTCACAGAAATCATTGTAGAGCAACTCGGCGTCAGCGCTGACCAGGTTAAGCCTGAGTCCAACTTGATCGAAGATCTCGGAGCCGACTCACTCGACGCAGTCGAGCTGGTTATGGCTGTGGAGGAAGAGTTTGGCATCGAAGTCCCTGACGAAGAAGCTGAGAAGCTCCGTTCGGTGGGTGACATTATTTCCCATGTTGAAGGGGCTCAGAGCTAATTTCTGAGATTCCCCTTTAAATTAAAGGCAGGCTTCCCAGATCGGGGACCTGCCCTTTTCATTGGCAACGTTTCAATTATTGGGCGATACTTTCCGCGAGACGATGCTGAGCCCCGACGATTTTCAATACGCGATGGAGATGACCCAGGTTCTTTATGAACCGGATCGTCGGATCGATACCTTTGGCTCCACGAATTTTGATTTTGAGATTCTAAGCGAGCCGATGGACTCGGTAGGGGCAGTGCGTGTCCGAAGAGGAGAGGTCGAGGCGCAGAAGCCTACTTTGATCAAGCCGGAAGGATTTAACGATATCGAGCTGGAGGGGTTTGACCCCAAGGTCCTCGGCGTGATTAACCATTTTAAGGAGCAGGGATTGGATCTGAGTTTCCTGCAGTATGGTTTTCAATTTAGACGAAGCGAGGTTTCCGAGGAGTTGGTTCATGAGCGAATTGAGAACGTCCGTGATAAGGCGGTCGAACTTGCCTGGAGGGAAGGGAATCCTTCCCTCGCGATCATCGAGAGTGTCGATGACACTTGGGAGGTGGGAGTAATGAAATTCACTTTGGAAATGATCATGAAGTCGCGGGAGATCAATCACTTCGATTTCAAGCGTCGCGGATTACTTTAGGGATTTTCGAGTATGAGCGGCGTCCTCACGGTCATCAAATTCTTTGCAGTGCTCGCTGTGGTTGGTTTGCTAGGTGGCGGGTATCTCTATCTCACGAAGTGGACCCAGCGGTTCGAGGACAATAGCGTGGGGGATTCCGAGGTTCTCGATAAGATTGTCGGAGGCGGAGAAAATGACAATTTCGTGCCCGGGCAGCGAGAATATGACCGGGCTTTGGAATTGCTCGCGATGGATCGCGAGGACGAGGCGGTGGAGAAGCTTTTATTTATTCAAAATCTCTATTCTGACACCGAAAACGGAACCGAAGCCCGGCGAATTCTGGGTGAGATAAATTTAGATGAGCTTCTCTCAATCGAGAACATGTCTAACAAAGTGATCTACACGATCAAACCCGGCGAAGGATACCTGAATGTTGCCAACAACAGTCGCACCACTCTGGACTGCATGATGTTTCTCAACGGTCTTTTGGAGATGAGCCCACTGCATGTGGGGGATGAGTTGGTGGTAATGTCCTTGAACTTCAAACTGGTGGTTGATTTGGCGAAGCGGAGAATTGAGCTTTTTCGGCCTGATGATGAGAAGAAGGAGCATATCTTCGTCAAAGATTATCCCATCATGAAGCTCGATGTGGCGAGTTTGAGGACAAGGCCGATCCATTCGAAAATTTCCAGAAAGCAGGGTGAGATCGACGGGGAGGTCGTTCGTCCGGCTCTGTCCGACTATCGTCATGCCACCAAAGTTCTCGGCTTTAAGGCCGGGAGACACTTTATTCAGATGCGTCCCGTTCCGGAAAGAGACGAGGAAGAGCCCGGACGGGGGATTTTTCTGATGAATTCCGATATGGAGGAATTATCGATGTTAATTCGGATCGGGAATGAGGTGGAAATCAAACCCGCTGGCTGATAGAGTCCCCACATACAGAAAACCATGGAGTTGCTTGAATTTGAAAAGCCGATTGCCGAGCTGGAGAAGGAGTTGTCCCAGTTGCAGGAAAAGTCTCGGTCGCAAGACATAGACTTGAGCGATGAAATCGCCGCCATCGAGACGAAACTTGTTGAGACCAGAAGTTCGATCTACAGTAATTTGACGCCATGGCAGCGTGTGCAGATCGCTCGTCACAACCAACGTCCTTTCATGCTCGATTATATCGCCAAAGCGTTTGATCACTTTACCGAGCTTCACGGAGATCGCGTGGTTGGTGATGATCACGCCATGCCCGGAGGTTTCGCGAGAATCGGAGGCCATCGTTGTGTCGTGATAGGTCATCAGAAGGGGCGTGATTTGAAAGAGAATCTCAAACGCAACTTTGGGAGTGCTCATCCGGAAGGATACCGCAAGGCGTTGCGTCTGATGCAGCTGGCTGAGAAGTTCGATCTTCCGATTGTCACCTTGATTGACACGCCGGGAGCCTTTCCGGGAATTGGCGCCGAGGAGCGAAATATTGCTGAATCGATTGCACGAAACTTGCGTGAAATGATGGCCTTAAAAGTCCCGGTCATCGCCGTTGTCCTTGGCGAGGGTGGATCTGGAGGGGCTTTGGGAATCGGGGTTGCCGACCGTGTGCTTATGATGGAGAACGCCTATTATTCGGTAATTAGTCCGGAAGGATGTGCCGCGATTTTATGGAAGCATCGAAAGTATGCCGAAGATGCGGCAGAGGCGATGAAAATTGCCGCGCCGGATTTGATGAAGCTAAAGCTTATCGACGGGGTGATACCCGAGGTGCCAGGTGGAGCCCACCATAGCCCGGACGCTGCGGCAGCATCGCTGAAAGATGAAGTTGTACGTCAGATTGAAGAGCTGACCAGTCTGTCTCCCGAAGTGCTGCGCGACCAACGTTACGAGAAGTTTCGCCAATTTGGAGAATGGGAGCAGCTTTAGTTTCCTGCCGCCCAAGGTGGAGAGTTTAGGCGGAAGAAGTGTTTTTCCAAGCTGACTGCTCGTTAAAAATTTTGAAAGTCAGATGACTCACCGGTGTGGCCGCTGAATTGCTTCCATGATCCGATGAGTTTTTCAGAGGATTCTATAGGGATGGTTTCTCCCCAATCGGCTTACCAGCTCAGGGTATGTCCGTTCAAGACCGGTTAAGGAGCGGAAATTCGATAATTCCACTATTTTTCGGTTGGATTAAAATTTTCGTAACGCTCCGGCCCGTTCCGCGTCTTCTGATTTTGGGCAGAAGTTGCCCTACCCCGAAATCACCTTGTGGATGCAGATCATCACCGAATGCACGATAGACTAAGCTGGAATTGCAATATGAATTACTTTCATGTCAAAAAATCATATAAATTGATTTTTCTGATAAATATTTCTTTAGTCTCTCAGTATTCTTGACAGTGTTCGCCTACACCTAACAGATCCCTAATGAAAGTAGTAAAACAAAATGGAATTCCCGCCTCAGAGGTCCTAAGTGCGTTTTTTAGTCTCATCGAAGAAGAACCGGATATAGATGGGGAAATATCGGTTCAGAAAATGCGCGAGCTTCGTCGAGAGGAGCGTAAGTATGTTGCTTCTGGTGGCGACGGAAGTGCTCGGGATCTGGCGAAGTCGTATCATCGGAGAATGTTGACAGGAGTTGGGATGGTGGAGAATTCGACTTTGCCGAAATGTCTTGTGTTCTTCTCGGCAACCTTACCGGCCCATGAAATTGCCGAGATGGCTTGTGGGGTTGCCTGTGAATCTGGGCGCTTATTGGAGATTCAAGAGTTGCTTGCGCAATACGAGTGGAATGACGCATCCAAGGATGCAGAGGGATCCTGTTTGGAGCAAGAAGGGGAAATGGTTCTGAACCGTATTTCCGATACCATACTCACTCACGTTTTGAGGTCATACGGTCACGACGATTTTGTCAGTTGTTATGAGAGAAACAGGGCGGTATATCATCGTCGGTGCGAGTTTGGACGAAATTTGATTGTTTCCCAAGGAAGTCGTAACGCTGTTGAATCAAGTGTGGCGTAGTTCGGGGCGGACTTTTCACGCTCGGCTTTCTGCTCGGCACTCGTTCGGTTTTTCTGAGACTTCTAGTCTGAGAAGAAGTGGTCGACAAAGCCGGATTCTCCCCAATTTCACAAATGGATCTGCCAATCTGAATTCTTGTGCAGATTGGGCTGGTTTCATTGCTGAGGATTCGGTCGTTTTTGGTATTACTGGTGCCCCTGGGTGGAGCGACGCCAGGGGGTGCGGGTGGGGCAAACTACTTCGGGTTGCTTGACGATTTAGTTGTCTGCCCGGGAGTGTTAAGCCAGAGGTAAATAACCTTGCTGGCCGGTGTAGGAAGTTTAGAATTTTCACTCGATCTGGGTAGATTTACCTCCCGAAATCTTACTCCCAAACACCCAATCTACGACACAATCCACAACAACATGAGAAAAACAAAAACGTTAAGTATAGCTGTTGGTTTGGCCATTGGTGCGTCAGCACAGGCAGCCAATTTGATCGTCTATAATTTTGAATCAGAGGCAGCGGGAGCTCTCGCTGATGCCGCTAGTATCGCAAACTCTGGCACCTTAGCCACCAGCGGAACCATAGCTGGAACAGCAGGTGGAACAGCAACGATTGTCACTGGCGCGGGTCCTCTTGGGCCTAATACCAACTACCTTTCGCTTGTTCCGACGGCTGACAATCTCGAAGGAATTGCAGCTCCTCACATCGGCACTGGGAGCTCGATTTCTACTCTGAATGTCGGGGGAGATCAAAATTACACCTTTGCGGCTTGGGTTCGGTATAACAATCAAACTGGCGACAACATGGTCTTCGGTGGAAATAATGGTGATGTCCTTCACCTGGGCTCCAGAAATACGGCTCATTGGTCAGGCCACTGGGGTGACGATCTTAACGCAGGCGCTGCTCCCGCTACTGAAGTTGGAGCATGGCATCACGTTGCATGGACTAATACCGCTGGCTCGAATGAGCAGAGTATCTTTGTTGACGGTGTCCTTGCCGTTTCCGGCGCTGGTAGCGCCACTGGTGGATTTACCAACAACCCACTCGAAAATCTTTTGGTTGGATCTTCCCGTAACGGGGGATCATTCAATGGAGATCTTGATGATGTGAGAGTTTACGACGAGGTTCTCTCAGGTGCTCAGATCGCTGATCTTGCGAATACCAACCCGGGGGGGGTTGATGATGCTGATTCGGATGGCATGACCGACCAGTGGGAAATCGCGAATCTCGGTGCGGGAGCTGAAACAGACGATGGATCAGGGAATCCTGATTATGGTCCTTTGGCCGATCCCGACGCGGATACCTCTTCAAATTTTGAGGAGTTCACACGGCGCACCGACCCTCTCGATAATGATACTGACGATGACACTATTTGGGATGGCTACGAAACCGATAGTAAGACTTGGAGTAGCGCCACTGATACGGGAACCAATCCGAATGATGCTGATTCTGATGACGACGGATTTTTAGATGGAGTTGAAAATCCGGACCTTCCGTATCTCGATGAGAATCAACCTGGAAGTGATCCTAATCTTGATGATTCTGATTCGGATGGTTTTTCCGACGATGTTGAAGTCGGAGCGGGAACGGACCCTGGTGATGCCATGCTGTTTCCAGCGCCTACGGAACTTCCCATCGTGGATGATTTCGAAAGCGGTAGTTTGAATGAAGTCGTTTGGCTCTCCAATTTGGAGATTCCGGCAGGCGGGGCTGCAGTAGTGCAAGAGATGGGACATGTCCGGATTGCAGGGCGAGGCCATCTCTTTACCCGTGATCAATATGATCCGGAGACACTTGGCGGTCTCTATATTAAGGGGCAGTGGACCTTCTTGGGAGGAGCTGACTTCCTGCAAATTCTTACTCGAACTGACGCTGTTCCAGCTGGTCAGTATGGTGAGACTCAGAATGGTATCGAATTCTATGCAAGCCAGACTACTGACGACTTCGGGATCCGTGTTCGTGGCACTCAATTTACTTTGGCTGGAAATCAGAAATCAGGAGTGATCGATTTCAAGGCAGGGACAACCTATGAATTCGTGATCATGGATGATGGTGCGGACGCTCTTGGCTTCTGTATTTGGGAACAGGGAAACCGGGCTAATGCCGCCGGGCTGAGTAATTCCATCGTCTCTTCTTCGGCAACCTTTAACCATATCGCGTTTCATAATCGTGAGGGTGGTGGGAACTCCAGTAATCTCGAGGAGGTCGAAATTGGTGTGCTTACTGATTCCGATTCAGACGGCATGCCGGATTTCTGGGAAGAGGACAACGGCTTGCTCGTGGGAACCAACGATGCCGGCGACGATAAGGACAGCGACGGTCTGACCAACCTGCAGGAATTCCTTTCCTGCACCGATCCCAACAATGTTGATACTGATGGTGATGGCTTGCGCGATGGCGTTGAGAATAACGACGATAACTATGTTGATTCTGGTCAGACTGGAACCGATCCACTAGATCCGGATTCGGATGGTGATGGGCTGAGTGACGGAGTTGAGGTTCCTGGTGCTCACGTTGGTATCGATAACCCTGGGACAAATCCCAATTTAGTGGATACCGATTCTGATGGCACGGATGATCGCGTTGAGATTGTCAAGGGAAGTGATCCCACGGATGCTGGTAGTCTTGCGCCAAGCGGATTCCCGATTCTCTATTACAATTTCGAACAAGGGGCGGGGAATGTGATCCTTGATCAGACGCTCAATTACTTCGACGGAAATGTCGTGGATGATTTGGCCTTTGTTAGCGGCGCCCCAAGTGGTTCAACACCCGGATTCGGGATTGAGTTCACCTTGGCTGCCAATGGTTATCTCGATGTGCCGGGACTGGACATTAATTCAATGATCCGGAATGTCGGCGGCGCTGAAAATGGAAGTTACACTGTATCCTGTTGGCTTAAGCCGGGTGAAGGGTCAGCGGGAGGGACTGGATTTATCTTCGGTCAAACCAATCAGGGAATGCACCATGGCTTGCGCAACAGTGGAACACTCCATAGTGCCCACTGGGGGTCTGATTGGGATGCAGCGACTGTTCTTGCCCAGGATGTTTGGGTGCACGCAACTTGGACCTACGATGGACTCAGCGATACCGCTAATATCTATCTCAATGGCGTTCTTGATGGAGGACCGACTTCCCAGACTCCGACGACGGGTGGAGGAAATCTAATGATCGGAAACAACAACAACGACGGAGGCCAAGGGACTCGCTTCAAAGGCTGCCTCGATGAGATTGTGGTTTGGGATGAAGTTCTGCCGGTCGCAACAATCCAGGCCCTCGCCGCCGGAGAGAGTCCCATTGGTGCTCCTTCACCGAATAGCGACTACCTGCGCGTTACGGGCCTCACTTTCGACCAAAATACGGGAAATATTTCAATTACCTGGAATTCGAAAGCGGGAGAAAATTACGCTCTCTTCTACGATCCTGATCTTTCAGGCGGATTCCTGAGTGATGTTGATGACGACATCGACAGCCAGGGTGAGTCGACAACGAGGAGTTTTAATCGGTCGGCTATTGGAGGAGCGGGAGCTCTGAAGGTCTTCTTTAAAATTGTGAAGAACTAAGACTAGATTCCACAGGATTGATCTGACGATACGAGATTTTTCACGAGCTGGGATTCATCCTGTGGGAGGTTTTCCAGGACCTCTCTGAGGTCTGGTAGCACCAAGGCCTCATTTGAGATTTGTTCGTGGTCAATGGGGAATTCCTCCTCGGGAAGGGTTTGCTTTGCGAGATGGAAGCAAGCCCAGGCCCGCCACGATCGTAGACCCGCGCGTGGTCCGGACATTCGTGTGGCGAGGTGTTGAAAATGACGCACGGGATTCCCGATGAAAAGATCGTCCTGTCGATTTTCCAGAAACCAAATCATAGCTGCGTATGGAAGGGGGATCTCAGGTTCAGAGAGATCTGCCATGAATGACTTGTTGAGCTGAAGAATAGCCTGGGCCGGTTTGTTCTGAAGCCAGAGCGATTGTGAAAACTCAAGGCAGGCGCGATAGAAGTTGGGGCCACATTCGTCGCGATACTGACGGGTGTGTGGAGGGCTGAGGTCAGGTTGTGCGTTGGGTAGGTGTGGGTTCATCCGCGCGGGTGAAAGGTTTTGTGAACGGACTTGAGCCGCTTTTGATCGACGTGCGTGTAGATCTGAGTGGTGGCAATGTCGGCGTGTCCCAAAAGTTCCTGAATGACGCGAAGATCGGCTCCATTTTCCAGAAGATGGGTTGCGAAGGAATGTCTCAGGAGGTGAGGGTAGATGTTTTGATCGAGGCCCGCAGCTTGAGCGCGTTCCTTGACGATCTGGCGAACACGGTCTGGGGAAAGTGGGCCGCCTCGCACGGAGAGAAAGATATTAGAGTGGGTTTTCTTTC
>JAQWZU010000098.1 GCA_029253285.1 Akkermansiaceae bacterium
TTTTCCGAGATCGTCTATTTTGGAGACGCCGTCTGGGATGTGAAAGCCACGGAAAATCTTGGGTGGCAGTTTATTGGTATCGGAGGAAAGGTTCCCGATGGATTCATCGACTATCGGAATCCTAAAGAGATTCTCAATCGTCTTCACTAGTCAGAAAGAGGGGGATTTTTCTTGTCGGGTTTAATGATGGAAAAATAGTTGTCCCAAGCACGGCGATCAGAATGCCGATGGTGAGAGCGAGTTCCGATTTGGATGATATGACCTGTGAGGCATGGATGGGTGAGGGATGGCGTTCTTTTATGAAAAGAGCAGCTTTTTCGATCCCAATCCTTTCTCCTAGCGGAGGGCGTCGAGATCCGCCTGCACGGTGATTTTTGGGTTGGGCTGTACGTTTTCCACAAGGGTGGTGCCCTGGCCGAGGAGCTGGAGGGCTGAGACTTCATCAGTGATCTGCGCGTCTTCGCTGGCCACCTGTTGGTAGGCCTGCTTGATGAGGACGCAGGAGAATATTTGCGGAGTCTCCATGATCCAGAGGTTTTCCCGGGAGACTGACTCGGTGGTGATTCCCTCCGGAGATGAGCGCTTGAGTGTTTCGGTGATCCGTCGGGCGAGGGCGGCGGCCCCGGTCTTTTGGGCGGCCTCGAATGTCGCAGTGATACTTTGAGGGGATACCAAAGGGCGGGCACCATCATGAATGGCGACATGGGTGATGTCCGGATTGAGTGCAGCGAGGCCGGCGTTGACGGAATCCGAGCGCTCTTTTCCGCCATCGACTCTGTGGAGTTTCCCTCCAAGATCGGAGAGCCACTCGAATCGTTCCGGAGGCGTGACGACGACGACCTGCGTGATCGATGAGCTGCTCGAGAAAGCGCGGACGCTATGCCAGAGGACGGGATTGCCATCGATCAAGGCGGCGAGCTTATCGAAGCCCATCCGTCGGCTGGACCCCGACGCGACGATGATGGCAGCCCGGCTCATGAGAGGTGCTTCATGACTTCTTGCGAGAGCGCTTTGCCATCGGCTCTCCCAGCAACTTTCTCTTGCACGATTTTCATGACCTTGCCCATGTCGGCGCGGGACGATGCTCCTGTTTCGCTGATGGCATCGGCTACGATGGAGCTGACTTCTTCTGCGCCCAATGCGGCAGGGAGGTATTTTTCAAGGACTACGATTTCTGCTTTTTCGTTGTCCGCGAGTTCGGCGCGCCCGGCGCTCTCAAATTGCTCGATGGAGTCGTTGCGCTGTTTGATTTGCTTGCGAACCAAGGCCAGAGCATCCGCGTCGGAAACGACGTTGTCTTTGTTCCCGGATTCGATGGCGGCGTTGGTAAGTGCAGTCTTGAGTGCGCGAAGAGTGGTCAGGGCGACGGTGTCCCTGGCCTTCATGGCATCTTTGAGGTCGGACATGACTTGGGCGGCGAATGTGCTCATGGGGAAAGGTTCTGGCGGGAATCGTGCCCGGGTGCAAGCACCAGTCTTGCGGGAAGCGTGGAATGTGTTACCAAACGCGCATGAAGGAACATCGACATGGGGGATTAATTTACCTCTCTCTCATTGGCCTTTTGCTGGCAATCATGGGTGGAATTTTCGTGGTCTGGCTGGGGCAGGGGTATCTAAGTGCCCGGGAAACGCGGTCGTGGGAGAAAGTTTCTGCGGAGATTATTGAGTCGAAAATCGGGGAGCGTAAATTGGGCCCGAGCGTTTCCAAGGAATTTTGTCATGATCTGGTGTATGAGTATCAATACGAAGGGAAATTTTATCGGGGGACGCGATTGAAGCGCCGGGAGAATCCCTTTTTCAAAGAGCCGTCGAAAATTTCCGGAGAGCTTGATCGGTTTAAGCCAGGGCAGTCGGTTGATGCGTTCGTTAATCCGAAGGATCCATCTGAAGCGTTGATCGAGCATGAAACAAAGGCTCCAGGGTATTCAATTTGGTTTCCCGGACTATTTGTAATTGGGGGATTGGGAGTGTTTTGGGGAGCGATTTTGAAAATGATCTCCTTAAAAAGAATCTCGAAGACCGAGTGATAGGAATAGTGGCGTCCGCCGGTAAGGAAGGTCTATGAATGTGAATCTTCTGCGGGGCATCATCGCTTTAGGCCTGTCGTGCAGTTTCGCGCAGGCCGATGACCTGCCGGATCATGACCTCAATGAATGGAGCGTTGGTGAGACGCTATTTGGTGAGGAGGCCAAGCTCAAAAATCTGAAAGGCCAGGTGGTAGTCATTGAATACTGGGGTGTCGGATGAGGGCCCTGCTTACGCCATATGCCCCATCTAGTTGAGATGGACAAAAAATACAGTAACAAGGGACTCAAGATTATCGCCGCCGAAGTTCAAGGCAGTAGTAAACAAGCCATCGGGAAAATCATCGAAGAGAACAATGCCGGTTTCACGGTGACCAAAGGAGCGCAAGGTCCGGTCTCCATTGCCGGGATTCCCCATGCCGTGGCTTTTGGTGCTGATGGGAAACTGATCTTCAAAGGTCATCCTGCAAGCGATGAATTCAAGGACGTTGTTAAAAAGGCTCTCAGGGATGTAAAGGTCGTCGAAGAAAACCCCGGTGTGCTGGCTGCCTTGGGCGATGTCATTGAACAGCGGACTTGGACAAATTCCGAGGGCGTCAAGATGATAGCCGCGGTTACCAAGATTGATGGCGACAAGGTCATCTTCCGACTGCAGAAGAATGGAAAGACTGTCCCTTACCCAATTTCAAAGCTCTCGGAAGAGGATCAGAAATTGATCAAGGAAAAGATCGAGGACGAGTAGGCGCTTTTCAATTCAACTGAATGATCAGGCCCGGTGGTTGCACCGGGCTTTTTTATTGAGTGATCTCAGTGGGAGATGGTGAAGCCCCGGCAGTTATCCATGGGATCAATATCCCAGACCGTGTGTCCTTTGATGAATCCGGCAAGATCAGATTCCTCGATGATCTCGGTGATGAATTCATCGATCTCCTCTTGGTCACCCATCACCTCAAGTTGGACGGTGCGGTCGGGGAGGTTCTTCACCGTGCCGACAACATCGAATCCAAGAGCGAGTTGCTTTGTGGCGTAGCGGAATCCAACACCTTGAACCCGACCGTGGAAAATGACTCTTTTACTTGTCATTCGTTGAGTGGAGAGTTGCTGAAAGTAACGCGGGTGCCCTGGGAGGTGATCTCGATCTTCCGCTTGGGCTGGGTCTCTTTTATCGAGGGGGAAATCAGTCGGCGCACTTCTGCAACCAAAGTCTCGGCGGATTTGGCGGTGGCCATTTCCAAGTGCCAAATCAGAATTGGTTTTTCATTTTCTTCAATCAGTTGATATCGATCGCCCCGCCAGCTTTTGGCCAGATCACTCGCGGGTTGTGTGCCGAGAAATGCTTCCAGCCAAATCCGTAATCCAAGTTCGCCGATGCTGTCTTCTCCCAAGATAAGGCCGGGTTTTTCCTCGAAGGATATCTTGGTATACTCAAGCTGAGGGCGTTCAGGGTGGATGATTTCCGCCGTGGTCTCTGCCGGTTCCCGGAACATCTTTCGATAGGCTTCCCGGGAGTCAATGTAGTGATGCGAGGCGTGGTCTTGTCCGTCGAGGAAGGGGAAATTAGCGAATCCTTGAAGCGCTGCGGAAAGTTGATTGAGAAGGTCGTCCCGCGCTTGTTCGGGATCCTTCCAGGTGACGCCTCCTTCGGTCACGGAGCGACTTCGCTGATAGCGTTGTCGGGTTGCTTCGGCCGCACCCAGAAAGGTGGCCTGCCAGGCCTGCCAGGAGTCGCGGGTTGGCCACTCTTTATGGGGATGGTTCTGGTAGGTCAGCTGCATTGCAAGCAGTCGTGCCAGAATCGCTGAGTCGGGAATACTTTGTGGGTCGAAAGATTCTGAGAGGAGAATTTTACCATTCGTGAGATCGAAAATCCCGAGGGTGTCTTCGGTCTCAATCGCAATCCATTGGCCTAATAAATTTTGATCGGATGGAATGAATCCAAGAAGTTCCCAGGCGATGTTTTCCAACATCAATCCGCTTTCTCCGCGAGTGAATTTGAGGTTTTTCTCGGCGATATTTTTGAGAGTTGCAGGAGAGTCGCGTTTTACATTCGGGGCCTTCAGAAAAACCATGCCCAGGTCTTTTTCGACGTAAGCGATGAGATCTTCGGGAACTGGAAAAGGTCCTTGGGCAAGCATCGAGCGGACTTGGGCCAGCTCGCCTTTCAGTTCGTCATTCTCGAGGGTGAGCTCTGAGTTTTGGGCTCTCAGCGCGGTGATACTTTCGTCACTTGATTGCGAGGCCCCTGTTTTTTTCCAGTAGTCACCGTAGAGCCAGGCCCCGACAATGAGTCCTGCTGCGGACAAAGATTGGAAAATGCGTTCAGGACTCATTCTTCGTTTTGAAGCTTCTTTTTCTTCTCCTCTTCAAAGGGATTGTTGAGGTCGGGCCGGGTCGAATCCTTCATTTGGAAGCCCTTCTCCTCCTGAAAATGATCCAGCTCTGACTTTTTCTTTTTATCCTTAAAAACATCCTCGGCTTTTGCCCCTTTGTTCGGAACGAGGGCAATGGCTTTACTCTGGTTGCCATCGGCATCGTAAAAGTAATAGATCCGGCGGACTGGCATTTCTACGAGGTTTCCTTTGGGGTCGACTTTGTCTGGAAAGTGAAATTTTACGCGCTCGTCGAACATGTCCTCGGCCACTAGCAGTCCGGTTGTCTTGTCGTATCCGTATCGGACCCGATAGAGCTGGTTGCCCTGCCCGTCGAAGATGCGCCCCAGGGTGAGAAAGCCTTTTTTGTTTCGGTAGTAGAGCGCGCGCATCCTGATGACATCATTGATGTCACGCGTGGTCTTAATGAGCTTTTGGTCGTCGGGAGTGCGCTCGAAGACGACATAGGAACCGTCTTGATCGCTTCTTTTGATGCGAACGTGGGGACCTTTGGATTCCCAAAGATCCTGATCGCTGTTTGTTTGTCCGAGCAGGGGAGAGCTGATCGCAAGAACGGCGATGAGCTGGGAAATGAGAAGATTTTTCATTGTGATTTAATAGGTGTTAAGGAAACTGTGTGAAATTCTATGAGGGAGTGCAATCTTGGAAGTTGTGTTGAATCAATGTGGATCGCAGGGCAGCACCAGTGGGAGTTGTCGTCGAGATCTTTGTTGATGGCGATCGTCAACGTCACTCCGGATTCCTTCTCCGATGGAGGCCGCTTTTCGTCGCAGGAACAAACGATCACGGAAGGATTGTCCATGGTCGATGAGGGGGCCGACATTCTCGATGTCGGTGGTGAGTCGACAAGGCCCGGCGCGAAGCCTGTCTCGGTCGAAGAAGAGCTTTCCAGAGTGGTGCCGGTCATCGGAGCCTTGGCACGACAGTCTCCGGTAGCCATTTCGGTGGATACCAGTAAGCCCGAGGTGGCCGCTCGAGCGGTGGAAGCCGGAGCCAGCATTGTTAATGATGTCACCGGTCTTACTCATCCAAAGATGCTGGAGTTTTGCGCGGGAAATGATTGCGGGGTGGTGGTGATGCACATGAAGGGAACGCCCGAGACGATGCAGAGCCAAGCCCGCTATGGAGACGTGGTGTCGGAGATGCAGGATTTTTTTCACGAGCGATACGAGACCTTGACTGGAGTTGGGATTGCTCCCGCTCGAATCGTTTTTGATCCTGGTATCGGGTTCGGAAAAACCTTGGAGCATAATTTGACCCTCTTGAGCCGTGTGGAGGAACTGCGTGTGAAAGAGCGCCCTGTCTTAATGGGTTTGTCCCGAAAATCGTTCATTGGGGCTCTTTTAAATTCGAAGGAACTTAAGTATCGGGACGCTCCCACTGCTGCATTAACTGCGGCGTGCCGAATACGAGGCGCGATGATTCACCGTGTTCATGCGGTGAAAGACAATTTAGACGCATTGAGAATGATTGAGGCGATTAGTGAATCGGTTTGAACCGCTCAATTTCATTGTGATTTGGGAGCAACGGCCTTGTTATTTAAGAATTATTAACAAAAAATAGGAAAATTTTGTATCTCTTTGGCCCGTTCAATCTTCAGTTTTTCCCTTAGGTATAGGGACTAGGAAAAAAACTCATGATTGAGACAAATTTTCTCTCCAAAAATATTGACGTAGTTTTTGAAATGATTAGGGTTGCCCCGGCAGCCGCTACCGGCCGCCATCTAGAAGCTCGAAAACAGTCCGCTCACCAGGTAATGCTGCAGCGGGCTTTA
>JAQWZU010000189.1 GCA_029253285.1 Akkermansiaceae bacterium
TATCTCGGGAGCGGAAAGGACAAGGACTGGGATGTTTTCGTGAAGGAACTCTCGTCGTATGGCCTGCCCAAAGAGATCGAGGATGGGCTCAGGAGAGCGGTTGGGAAGATTGAGCGCTAAGTTTTATAAAGTTGCCGCCATTTTTCAGGCAGGAGCTTTCGGATTTTCGCTGCGATGGGAATGGCCAGAGCTATCGCGAGAAGGTAGGCGAGAAGATCGATGAGGTCTGTGCTGTCGGAATTCTTGATGAGGAGCGCCGGGAGTAGTTCAATTCCCACGATCATGCTAAGAATAAACGGCCAGGCATTTCGGAGGGGGAGGAGTAGGAGTAGTCCTCCTGTAAACACTCCCATGACCCCCAAGTGCATCAGGAAGCGTCCGCCGCCGAAAGATTTGAACCACTTTCGGACATTCTCCGTGGGCGGGAGCTTTATTGCGGGAGCAGGTCCGCTTTTTTTGCGGATCTTTTCTTTATTGGCGGGTCCGATAATGGCCGATTCTTCGGGGAGGGGTTCATCTGACGAGGCAATCCAGAACGTTGGGAAGAAGGGCCGCGGGATGTCTATGGTGCGGGGGAAGATCAGGTAAGCACCCCATCCAAGGAGCCAGATGGTGGTAATCAGGGAGATCCACTTTTGAGGTTGGTGCGGTTTGAGGGCTTGGAAAATCCAAGCGGTCCATAGGAGGCAGATGATGAGAGCGGTGAGGGTAAACCAAGGAGCTTTTTGCACGCCGGTGATATCGAGAGCTGAGATTTGCAACAATCCTTCTTCTCCACTGGCTAAAATACTGAAGGAGAATTTTCGGGATTTGGGATCGAGGGGCATGACGGCTTCGGAGGTCCGCCAGGAATTCGTGGGGGATTGCACGACGATGTGTCCAACATGATCCAAAATGGGATGATTTTTTCCATCGATCCCGGTAACGGCGATTAAAACGGGGGTGCGCTTTTGACCGGGGCAGGCTTTGATCTCGCCGACGCTGCGATGCCGGATGCGCACTTTGATTTGTTCTGTTCCCGTCGCCAGCCAAGTCCTATGGGTTTGGCTCGGTCGGTTCCGTTGAGGGGCAAACTCCAAAATAACTTTACCGGAATCGTTGGAGATAATTTTTGGAGGAGTGGTCCCTCCGCGATGCTTCCAGTTGGTCAGGTCATTAAGATCGGCACTTCGCCAGTAGACGGGGCCGCTTTCAATATACCTGAATTGCCAGATCACGATCGTTCCGATGACGAGGAGGAGAAGTCGGCTCCAATAGCTGAATCGTGATCGGATGTTCAAGAGGAGGAACAATAGCACTCCCTCTGTGTTGGGCCAAGTCTTACCCATCGGGAGGAGAAGCTTGCAGGATAATCAAAAACAGTCATATTTGCGCTTCATGAAAAGCATTTTTCTTTCGACCCTTGCAGTCATCTCGGGCCTGATTCTGACCTCATGCGAATCGGTCAACAGCAAACGCGCTGGCGGTGGAGCTTTTGATGAATCCGAAATGGGCCGAAAGTTGGATGCGAATTCCCACCTTCCTGATCCCGATATTCCGGGTGGTCGTTCATTCGAGGAATACCGCAATAACGAGTAAGGTGTTTTTCTGATTGTTCTTGGTAGGAAGGCGCGGTTTCTTCATTGCCATGGACCCACGCTACAACGAGCTTGCGCAGCAACTTATCCGCTATTCTACGAGCCTCAAGAAAGGGGAGAAAATCCTCCTTGATTTGGTCGATACGCCTGAGGCGATGGCGATTGCTCTCATTAGGGAAGTCAGAGCACGGAAGGGCGTTCCTTTTTTGCGGTTGGGTGCGAACAGGCTGACTCGTGAGCTCATGATGGGAGCGACCAACGAGCAGTTTAAGACGACGGGCAAACATTTGCTCACCGAGATGAAGGATATGGATGCCTACATCGCGATTCGCGGATCTCATAATATCACTGAGACCAGTGATGTGCCGCAGAAAAATATGGCCGTGGCGATGAAGCACATGCGTAAGGTCTTGGATCACCGGGTCAAAAAAACGAAATGGTGCGTGTTGCGCTGGCCTCATCCGGCGATGGCGCAGCAGGCTGGTATGAGTACCGAGGCCTTCGAGGATTTTTACTTCAAGGTCTGTTTGCTTGACTACAAGAGCTTGCTTCCGGCGATGAATGCGCTGAAGAAGCTCATGGATAAAACCGACCAAGTGCATCTTAAGAACAAGGGCACGGATTTGCGTTTTTCAATCAAGGACATCCCGGCGATTGTATGTGGAGGGAATTATAATATCCCGGATGGCGAGGTGTTCACCGCGCCGGTGAAGGATTCGGTCGAAGGGGTGATCACGCATAACGCGCCGACGATTTATCGCGGGATTGCTTTTGACGGGATTAAGTTGGTTTTTGAAAAAGGAAAAATAATTAAAGCGGAAGCCGCCGGAGGTAAGACGAAGGAGTTGAACAAGATTTTGAATGCTGATACGGGTGCGCGCTACGTGGGAGAATTTGCGCTAGGATTTCATCCTGTGATTAGAGAGCCGATGCGTGACATTCTTTTTGATGAAAAGATTGCCGGTAGCTTTCACTTTACCCCGGGTCAGGCCTATGAGGAGGCTGATAATGGAAACCGCTCAACCGTCCATTGGGATATGGTGACAATTCAGCGGAAGGATTACGGAGGGGGAGAGATTTTCTTTGATGGGAAATTGATCCGGAAAGATGGGATCTTTTTGCCGAAGAATCTCGCAAAGTTGAATGGGTAGGAGAAAAATAAAAGCGCGCTGCCGGGAGACCGGAAGCGCGTTATTTTGAATAAAATGATTTGGTGAAGGCGCGACCACGATGGTTTATCCGCTATTCATCTTAGCGTAAATCCTGGGGATAATCCATGGTGTTTCGATAGTCTTTACGGGCCTTAATTTTTTCTTGGGCGTTCTTGCCAATTTTAGAGCTACTGCAACTCGACAAGGCCAATGCTCCCGGGAGAAGGCTCAGGATGGCGAACTATCTTTTCAGAGGTTGGACGGGAGGACTGCGTCAAGGCGTTACATCCACGGGGGTTCCCTCTCTGGTTTTTGAGAACACAGTAGGGACAGCGGAGTAGTGGGTCCGGATACATCCGTGGGAGGCAAATCTTCGATTGACGATGCCCTGGTGCATTCCGATTCCGGAACCGGTAAGGCGCATCCAGTAGGGCATGGACGCTCCAAGGAACGTACCGCCATCAGGGACAGAGTGCTCTCTAATGTCAGCATCGGAGTTCACCGTTTCGCCAGCGGAATCGAGAATGCGGCCGTAGAGGTTGGAGCGCTTCTTTTGGACCTTCTCGATAATGCGATAACTCCCTGGAGGGGTGGCATACTCGGATCTTCCACTCGAAACGCGATAGTCCATGGCGATTTGGTTACCTAGCATGAGGAAGCCGCGCTGTAGGGAGAGATTGATATTGATGCGGCTGTTAGAGGAATTCGTTTTTTCCAATACGCTGTGGTTTTTCCAGGTCTTGGTCGTGTTGGGGTAGTTTTTCGCCGTGAAGTGGGCGTAGGTTCCCGGTGGGTAGGGATTCACAAAAATGGCATCTTTGACGACAGTCTGATTGGGATTTGCCGTGATGTTTTTGGAACAACCAGAGGTCAGCAGGCCAAGACCGGCGCCAACAAGTAGAGGGAATAATCGGATCAATTTCATCTGGTGATGAAGGGGTAATGGATGAAAGTAATTAGGAGGTCAAGTGAACAACAACAACAACCAGCGCGCACAAAGTGTTAAAAAAACAGCATTATTCGTTGACGAGGCGTCTAATTGCTGGTTTTTTAGCAGGGTTATGAAGAGAGCTCACCGAGGGAAAATGCATATACTAGATAGCCTTGGAAGGGGCGCCTTGCTGGGATTGGCAGCCTGGGGCATGGCGAGTTGTTCCGTGCCTCAGTCAGTTGCACCTGCTCCGGCGATGACGCCTACCAGTGCCCGGCAGGAGGTCGATGGAGTAGCCGCCGCCGGATTAGGTTCGGGAGGAGATGCGGTGAATCGCAATTCAGTGGATAGGATTCTGAACAATGACGGTCCAAGGAGCGGTCTTGCGACGGGATGGGGTGACGAAGTAAATTCAAAAATGTCCTATACCAGTTTCGTGCGGGCATCATCGAAACCGACCGGTAAGATCGCGATGATTCGCTACAACGATACGGATGGTGCGGCCTCGATGGGGGTAAACACGAAATATAAAACATCCGGGCTGCAAAGTGCCGCCGGGGGACATGTGGAGTGGGGGGTGAAGAGTGGCTGGGGGATGCTACCGGGTTATTCGTGGAGGGGTGATCGCATGATCATTGGAAAAAAAGGCAAGACCTACTCATTGATCGTCAAGAACAAGAGCGGGAACCGTGTCGAGGTTGTTTTGAGCGTTGACGGTCTGGATGTCATCGATGGAAAGGCCGCTTCGGTTCGAAAAAAAGGCTACGTCATTGCTCCCGGAAAAACGCTTGAGGTAAAGGGATTTCGCACGTCAACGTCGGCCGTCGCCACATTTAAATTTTCCTCGGTGGGAGCATCCTACGCTCACATCAGTGGAGGTGATACCCGAAATGTCGGGGTTATGGGAATGGCGGTTTATCATGACAAGGCAAGCTGGCAGGAAGCGCAGCAGCGAGGTGGTGCCAGTCCCTTTGCCGAAGCTCCCGGGAACCAGGTGCGCCGATAATTTTTAACCCAAAAAGAAAGAACAGAATAATGAAACTACTCGTAATCTTCAGTGCCCTTGCCGGAATTGTTACCCTTAGCAGTTGTTGTTCCTCTCCTGATCCTGTGCAGGTGAAGTCGAACCAAGACCACATTGATATTGTGCCGGTCAAGTAAACCTACTTGGCTTCTTTTTAAAGCACCGCCGTGATTCCGGGAGGGTCACGGCGGTTTACTTTCTAGAGCAGGCCGGCGATGACCAGGCTGACGATGGCCATGACGTTGATGAGGATGTTCATCGAGGGGCCGGAAGTGTCCTTGAGAGGATCGCCCACGGTATCGCCAACGACGCTGGCCGCGTGTGTGTCGGAACCTTTTCCGCCGTTGTTTCCGTCTTCGACGTATTTTTTGGCGTTATCCCAGGCGCCGCCAGAGTTGGACATCATGAGAGCGAGGAGAACACAGCCAAGGAGAGCTCCGCAAAGTGTTCCAGCGAGGGCCTTGGCTCCGCTTTGAGTTCCTTCGTCGCCGATCCATTCAAATCCAAAGCCAACGATCAGGGGGGTGCCCACGGCGAGGAGAGCGGGTCCGATCATTCGCTTGGTGGCGGCAGCGGTGGCGATATCGATACAGCGTTCGGTTTCCGGTTCGGCTTTGCCGGCGAGGAGGCCGGGAATTTCACGGAACTGACGGCGGATCTCGGTGATCATTTCAAAAGCCGCCTCGCCGACGGCATTCATGGTGATGGCTCCGTTGAGAAAAGGAATGGCTCCACCGATGATGAGTCCGACAAAGAAGAGGCGGAGCGAATCGGGATCGGCGAGATCGAGTGAGATTTGCGTTTTCTGAATGAAGGCGGTGATGAGGGCGAGGGCGGCTAGTCCGGCCGCACCGATGGCGAAGCCTTTTCCGATCGCGGCGGTGGTATTTCCGACGGCATCCAGTCCATCGGTGATGGTGCGCGTTTCCTTGCCCATTTCAGCCATCTCGGCAATGCCTCCGGCGTTGTCAGCGACGGGGCCGTAGGCATCGATAGCCATGGTGATTCCCACCGTGCCGAGCATGCCGACTGCGGCGAGGCCTACTCCGTAGAGGCCGGCAAATTCGTAAGAGATATAAATGGTCGCGGCGATAGTGAAGAGAGGGACGACGACCGACCTGAGTCCCACTGCGAGTCCGGAGATCATGAGCGTGGCCACTCCGGTTTCGCCTTGGCGGGCAATTTCACGAACAGGGGCGCCACCGGTGTAGTGTTCGGTGATGAGGCCGATGATGATTCCTCCGACGGCCCCGGAAAGGACGGCGAGAGCAACGTTTTGGGAGAGGCCGAGTGATGATCCGACGATAAATGCAGCGACGATGAAGAGAATGGCTGATCCGATGGTGCCATATCGAAGTGCTTTGGCGGGGTTCTTGTCGGACATGGTTCGGACAAGGAAGATCCCCAGAATGGAACAAATCAAGCCGACGGAAGTCAGGATAAGAGGGAGCTGAAGAAGAATGGATGGATTGGATGCAGCGCCAAGTTTATCGATCGTGGCTGCGGCAATGCCGCTGTTGGCTTCGGCAACACGGGCGCCAAGAGAGGCTCCGATCGCGACGGTGGCGATTTGGGCTCCGCAGTAGGATTCGAAGATGTCTGATCCCATTCCGGCGACGTCACCAACATTGTCACCGACGTTGTCTGCGATCACGCCAGGGTTACGAGGGTCGTCTTCAGGAATGCCAGCCTCGACTTTCCCGACGAGGTCAGCTCCGACGTCGGCAGCCTTGGTGAAAATACCACCGCCGACGCGGTAGAAGAGAGCAACGAGCGAGGCTCCCATGGCGAAGCCTTCGAGGATTTCGGCAAGGTGGGTGGAGTCTGATTGGAAGTAAACGAAGAGGCCACCAAGTCCGAGGAGGCCCATTGAGGCGACGGTGAGGCCCATCACGGAGCCTCCGAAGAAGGCTACCGTAAGAGCTTCGGAAGCGCCCCTGTCATTAGCGGCGATCGCAGTGCGGACGTTGGCCTTGGTGGCGGTATACATTCCGATGAAGCCCGCGGTCGAAGAGGCGAGACACCCCAGAAAGAAGGCGAGTGATTGTTGTTTACCAAAAGCAGGATCCTGGAAAAAGAAGAGAGCCAGCCCGATTACGATGGCAAAACCAGCGATGAGTTTGGTCTCCCTTTTCATGAAGACCATCGCGCCGACGTGGATCTTTTCCGCGATTTCGGCGACTTTTCCTTCACCTCCATCGCGACTGATAATATTCCGGAGAATCAAGGCGGCAAAGACGAGTCCGATGATACCTAGGATGGGCGTGTAGATGGCTGGCATAAATGTTGTTATTGGGAAGGCCGAGAACTTAGGGAGTCAGAGGTCGCAAGCAACGAATTTGTCTGATTGGTGATACATTCGGTAAATATGTCAGACAGCATGAGACCCCTTGATGCTCTGATCATTCTTAGACGGTCGAGGCTGTTTGGGCGAGCCAGAGAGTGATTTTTTTTGCTACCTCGTCTCCGGTCGTGTCGACGAAGGGCTCGTGGCGGGCGCCGGGAATTTCTTCGTAGGTGATGGCTGGGTGGGTGACGTTGAGCAAACGTTCCCGGAGGAATTGCGGGGGACAGATTCGATCATCTTTTCCCTGGGTGAAGAGGAGCTTGGTTGCAGAGGGGAGTTGGGTGAATTTCTCGTTCACTTCTTTAGCGGTCAGGGAAAGAGTTCGTCCCCAGACGAGGGAAATTCGGCTGTGGTAGAGTTGAGTCGAGCTTGGCTCTGATTGTGCCAAGTCGTCGCGGCAATCTTCGCTTGTCACGCCCGTGCTCACGGTCATCCGGGGAAGAAGTGGAGCCAGGCAGGGAAGAATTGCTCGCATCCATGGCTTGGCCTGATGCATGGGGTCGAGAAGAGGGGAGCTAATCCAGGCGTTTTTGAAGCGACCGGGATGATTAATGAGCAGTCTTAGGGTCATTAATCCACCCATCGAGTGACCGGCGATAGTCACGGGGCCCTCGATTTTTTCGAGAGAGGCGTCGAGAATTTGATCAACGAAGCCGAGGTGGGGAATGTGTCCTCTTTTTCCCGGAGAGCGTCCGTGGCCGGGAAGCTCAGTGAGGAGGCACTTCAAACCGGCGTCGACGAATGGCTTGAGGATATCTGGATAGCGGTCGATGAAGTCGCCCTGACCATGAAAAAAAATGAGACCGCCGCGAGGGCTGGTTTCCGGATGAAGAGTCAGGTGATGAAGTCGTTTCCCAAAAACATCGAGGGTTCCCTCTTCAATCTTCATCACTTAATTGTCTTCGTGAGATTCTGAATGAGATCGGCATCGTCGAGTCGATTGAGCTTCGAGAAGGCGAGATTCATATTTGCAAGAACGCGGGAAAGGATGGCTGCGAGTGAACAGGGGCGACGAACAGCCTCTGCTGCTTTTTTCGAAATCTCAGGGTGCTCCTTGAGAAGCTGCATCACAGGAATGGGGCGACCGCGATGGAAGGGATCGACGAGAGTAGGTGCGACTTCGAGATCGATGAGACAGAGGAAATGTCCCGGATAATTGACGCCGTAAACGGGGAGGCCGATGCGTTGAGCTACGAGAAGATAAATCAGAGAAAGGCCAAGTGGATTACTTTTTCCCTCTTCGAGGCACCAGGCAAGGTCCGAGTTTCGCGGGTCGTAGGGGCTGGTTTTGTTGCCCGAAAAACGATCGGAGGCGAAGAGCCATTCGGAGAGTTCGGCAGGAGATTCGACTTGGTTTTCGGCTTCCTTGGCGAGGAGGTCGAGTTCGTCGGACATGCTTGGTCGAAGGGTGATGCCATCGTGCAGAAAATCGGAAAGGAGGCGGAGGAGGGCTTCGAGGGCATCCCAGTCTCCATCGGGATCTTTTAGGCTTCGGGAGGGAACACTCCAATGTTCTTTCAGTGAAGCCTGGCGTCCGGAGTGCAGAGATTTGGAAAGCAGGGAGCTAGCTTCAGGTGAAAGTTGGATTCCCAGCGCGGCGAGGTCATCACTGGCATCGCCATGATAATCGAGTAATGCTTGTTGGATACCGTTCTGAACCTCCTGATTTTCATCGTCCAGCAGTTTCAAAATTGTGCTGATCTGTGGGCGGGACACCTTGGTATTGGTACAAAAAAATGGTGCTCGACGCTGGATTTGAACCAGCGACCCCTACAATGTCAATGTAGTGCTCTACCCCTGAGCTAGCCGAGCGCCTTAGCGGGCGGCAAGCTAAGAGGACGAATCGGGTCTGGCAATCCCTTTCTTTTAAAAAATGGTTTGATTGCGGGGGAGGGGGGAGAAAGAAAAAGGGACACCTCGCGAGGAGGTGTCCCTTGGAAAGAGTTTGTGAAGGTTGGGTCTCTTATTTGCGCTTTCTTTTAGCGGCTTTTTTCTTAGCTACCTTTTTCTTAGCTACCTTTTTCTTGGCGGCTTTCTTTTTACCGGCCTTTTTAGGGGCGGCTTTTTTCTTGGTGGCTTTTTTCTTAGCTACTTTTTTCTTGGCAGCTTTCTTAACTACCTTCTTTTTAGTGGCTTTCTTAGCTACCTTTTTCTTGGCGGCTTTTTTCTTAGCCGCTTTTTTCTTGGCCTTCTTTTTAGGGGCGGCCTTTTTCTTAGCGGCTTTTTTCTTAGCTACCTTTTTCTTGGCAGGTTTTTTAGTTGCCTTCTTCTTAGTAGCTTTTTTAGCTACCTTCTTCTTAGCCGCTTTTTTAGCGGGCTTGCGTGCAGCTTTTTTCGCTACCTTTTTCTTGGTAGCGCGCTTCACGGTTTTTTTTGCAGCCTTTTTAGGGGCGGATTTCTTTTTTGTGGTCTTCTTTTTAGCAGCCATAGCTTTGTGCTTATTTAGTTCACGCGTTACCGCGTTTTTCCCTTCAGGTGTCATGACACCTACTGAGATCAGAGATAGGATAGCCTCATCTAGGCTCCCACCGAAAGCATTTTGTACGAGATCTTTTAAAAGGGGTTTTAAGATCTCATCACGCTTAACCGTCGCTTCGTAAACATGAGCCCGGCCATTCTTGCTTCGTGTGGCCAATTTTTTCTTCTCAATGTTGCGCATCACCGCGAGGGTCGTGGTGTATGAACGCTCCTCGTTTCCATGGATAAACTCATGTACGAGTCCCACCGTACTTGGGCCTTCGCTCCACAAAATAGCGAGCGCATGAAGTTCCTGGGGTGATGGATTTTCGAATCGAGACAAGGACGTTTGCGTTTGGTTGCACCTAACAAGCCGATTTTAAGCTACTTGTTCAAGGTTAATCTTTCTTTATTATTCTACTGCTCCTCCTTGTTGCCACTTGTTTTTCGCTCTTTCGGAAGTGGTGAATTGACGATGGGCGAGTGGGGTCGGGTAATGTTTGGAGAGAGTTTTTTTAGTTGGGTCCAAAATTTATTTGCGCCGGGATCGCCGTGGAAAAGGACTGTTCCGTCTTTGGCGATGAGGACGATGGTGGGAAAATTTGCAATGCGAAGGGTGGTGCTCAGTCGATTTTCTTTTGCGTCGATCAACCAGGATCCAGGGAGTGGTGATTTGTATTCGGCGAGAAATGAGTCGGCATCGTCTCGTGATTCGGCGTTTCCGGTGATAAGGATCGATGCGGACGGGAGATTATTTTTGTGAAGAACTTTCGATGTTGCTAAAAAATCTGGAAAGCTATTCACAGACTCCTGCGACCATGGTGTCCAAAAGTGAAGAGCGATGGCGGGAGAATCACCAAGGAGTTTTTTGAGGCTGGTTTTCTTGGATTCTTTACTTTGAACCTCCAGTTCCTGGGTCAGGTCGAGTTTGAGGGTGTCCATCTTTTTGGCCAATCGATGTTCGTTGATATGCGGTCCAAAGACTCCGGCCTGGGAGGGGCTGAGCCAGAAGGCTTCGGTGATGTGTTTTTTGAAAGCGGCGGAGTTGTTTTTTTCCAAGGCACCAAGTGCGAGGGTGTATTCGTGAACCGCCAAGAAATCTTCTTTGACCGCGAAGATCACGCTTTCGCTCATTTGGTCTTTTCTCAATTGTTCTTTCAAGGTTGGCGCGAAGGCGGCGAGGGCGGCCCGGTCCGCGTAGTCGACGAGATAAAGAAACCGTGCTTCGACGAGAATTTGATCAGGGATCCTGCCGGCTTTGGCGGCTGCGAATGCTTTTTCAAAGGAGGCTGCGTCGGGAGCTTCGAAGAGCGCGCCGACGAGAGCGTCCCGTTGTGCCTTATCTTGGGCAAAAATGGAGACCGAGAAAAAGAGGGTGAGGAGAAGGTATTTCATGGGTTTTAAAAAAAGCGGGCTGGAGATGATCCAGCCCGCTTTCGGCAGAGGTTGATAGGCCGAAAAGATTATTGGGCGGCCGGAATGTTAAGAGTCTGCCCCACGTTGATTTGCGTGTTGGGCAGAGCATTGGCCTGTTGAATGGCTTCCACAGTGGTGTTGTGCTGACGGGCAAGTCCCCAGAGGGAATCACCTGCAACGACAACATGAGTGCTGGCGGCGGCTGGTGCGACCGGAGTCACAGGGGCTCCCGGAGCAACTGGATATCCCGGAGCAACTCCCGGGTTGGCGCTGGGATTGATTGGTGCGATTGGCTGGTAGCCCGCTGAATTTGGGTCATAATTCGGTAGGTTGCCTCCGGGAACGCCGTATGGGTTTCCTTCGGAGTATGGGGCTGCGGCGGGGGCTGCTGGTCCGTCGGTTCCAGTGTTGGAGCACGAGATCAGGAATGCGGACGGGACAATGGCGAGTAGGGTCTTTTTCACGAGGGAGATCATAGGGTAATTAGTTAAGTATTGCGAAATATTTTTTTAAATGCTGATTTCGATGGGTGAGCGGAGCCGCAGTAACCTTTTGTGTGTCGTTGATTGTTCTATGATGCTTGTTGTTACGAAAAAGTCATCATAGCGTTGCTTGAGCATATGGAAATTTGGAAGGCGATTGTTGTTGGAATAGTGCAGGGCTTGGCGGAATTTCTCCCCATTTCATCTTCGGGGCACATTGTGTTGACGCAGTATCTTTTGGGCATTCGCGAAGTGGGTGCGGAGCACCAACCCGACCTGGGATTTGAGGTGATTTTGCATGTAGGGACTCTGGTGAGTGTGTTAATTTTTTTTAGAAAAAGTCTCTGGGAGCTGACCAAGTCGCTCAAGGATCCTGCGATGGTCGAAGAGCGTAAAAAGATCGGCTGGTTGGCCATCGCGACTCTTCCAGCGGTGGCGGCAGCGCTCTTATTTAAGGATTTCTTTGATTCGGCGCCGGGTCGTCCGGTGATGGTTTCGGGATTTTTGATTCTGACCGGCTTGATTTTGTTTGTGCCGAGATTGGTCAAAAGTGGCTCGAGCGAGGTGGGATTAAAGCATTCACTGATGATGGGAATGGGACAGGCCTTGGCGATATTGCCCGGAGTGTCGCGCTCGGGATCGACGATTGCGGCGGGGATGTTGAGCGGGGTGAAGGCGGAGCGGGCTGCCGAATTTTCTTTTTTAATGTCAATTCCGGCAATCGCAGGCGGATTTGTGCTGACGATGAAGGATCGGATTGAAGAAATGGGATCGGTGGGAGAGGCGTTTAAGTCCTGTGTGACCGGTCCTTATCTTGCTGGAGCTCTTGCGGCGGCGGTAGTGGGGCTGTTTGCGATTCATCTCGTGATGGGCGCGGTGCGGCGGGGGAAATTGGAGTATTTTTCCTATTATTGCTTTGCCGCCGGGATTGCCGGGATCATTTATTGGAGCTAACCGTCGCGGGATGAAAATATTTTCGCTAGACAGCCCGTCGCCTCTATGAGTAGTGTTCATGAAACCACTGTTCACAATATGCGTAAAGAATTGACCACCCGGCAGCAGGAGCTTTTAGATTTTCTCAAGATTACCCAGAGCCAGACCGGGGTAATGCCTTCAACCCGTGAAATCCAAGCGCACTTTGGATTCGCCAGCCAGACTGCGGCGATGAGCCATCTCAGGGCCCTGGAGAAGAAAGGGGTGATTGTGCGTTTGGCGGGGAAGGCGCGTGCGGTGATTTTTCCAGAGGAGCTGGAGCGCGAGGAAATCGTGGATATTCCACTTTATGGCAGCATTGCGGCAGGCATGGCGGAAGCCATGGAGGAGGAAAAAGAAGGCTGTATTTCGATCGATATCGCTTCTCTGGGAATTCCAAGGAATTCGCGTACCTTTGCCTTGAAGGTGAGAGGGGAGTCGATGATCGATGCGCATATTTGTGATGGAGATACGGTCATCCTGGAATTCCGCGAGCCAAGGCACATGGATATTGTAGCTGCCTTAATTGACGGGGAAACGACCTTGAAGCGTTTTATCATGGAGAAGGGGCGTCCTCATCTCAGGGCTGAAAACGCCGATTTTCCCGATCTTATTCCTGCCCGTGAATTGGTGGTGCAGGGAGTATTGGTGGGCTTGCTGAGAAGCGGACGGATGTAGCCGAGTCGCCTATCTACAATAAAACCCTGGGATGAGTCCCAAGATTTTTGAAGGAGATTGTGTATTCTGTTTGGGTTACGGTCGAATTTCCCAGGCCTCACAAATTTGGTTAAGTTGGGCCTTTTTTCCGAAGCGGTCTGTTTCTCCCAAATGGACGGCCTGAACTTCCTGACCGTTTTGTTTGAGGTAATTCACCGTGGAGGCGACTCGCTTGGAGCGGCGCTCTGAAAGGTCGCGATCACTTTTGACATCTCCGGTTTTGGACGTGTAGCCAACGACGAGGAAGAATGAGTTGGGGTTCGATTCGACCGTCACGCCTTTGATGTGGGCCTCATGTTCTTGCCTGAGATCGGCGCTTCCGGTGGCGAAAGTAGCGGTTTCAACGACATGGGCGTTGAATTCCTTTTTGATTCGCTCATAGGCTTGTTCGAGGCCATTCCGGTCAGTTCCTTCGAGACGTTCCAACTCACGGAAAAGTTTTTGGGCTTTTGGGCTGAGATTTTCCCGGGTGACGAAGAGGCGGCCGCCATCGAGTTTGGCGCGTAGTTTTTGGAGTTCGAGTTTGAGGAGAATATTTTCGGCGAGGGACTCGTCGAGTTCGGTGCGAACAGCGGCAAGTTGATTCCCGTCGATCATTTTGGCGCCTTTGGCTTTTAGCGCGGTGAGTTCTTCCTGGAGTTGGTTTGACAAGGCTTTGCTTGCGGTGAGCTGATCACGAAGGGCGGTCATGGTCGCTTGGTCGACGGCTCCATCGAGCTGTGTGGTGAGGTCTTTAACCCGGGCCTCGAGACCGGCGACGCGGGCGGCGGCGTCTCCGTTGAGGTCGTCTTTTCGCTGAAGGTCGGACAGTTGACGGGTGAGGCTCTGAATGGTGGCCTGGGAGTCTTTGAGGGCGAGAACGTTTTGTTGGTTTTGTTCTACGATCGCTCCCAGTGTGCCCACGTCACGTTTGATGGCTTCGACAAGTAGAGTATTAGTTTGATTGTTGCCGGAAGTGGATGCCATTAGGGCAATCTGGGCTTTCAATTCCGCCGATTCCCTCTCCATCTCGGTAACTTTCGGGTCCTTTGACTCGTCGCCCCGGCCACCGAATTGCTGGGTGATGACAAGCAGGAGGAGAAGTAAAACAACGGCGGCCATGACGACACCAAGAATGAGATTCTGGTTGGAGGTCGGCGTGGCAGCCGGTGCTGAGGTGGACGCCGGTGTGGGATCTTGTTGGTCTTCCATTTGCTGATTCGATGGTGTGTTGGACGAAGTTTGTCGGAAAAGGAGAAAAATGAAATTCAAAAGTCCGCTTCCAAGTATGAAGCTGCTGACCGTTCATGATTTTTAAATTTCTTCTAATGTTGGGACTGATTCCTTTAATAGGATCGTTTCTAGTGCGTAAAGTTTTCTCTGACCGGGTGTTAAAGTCCGAAGAGGGGGGAACCACGGTGACTTATTCGGGAAAAGAGATGGTGGAGCGCATTTTGAAGCTCGGAAAAGCGACAGATGTGGAGATCCAGGTGAAAAAGAGACCCTTCCTTCCTTTGGGTCCGGAATATTTGGTGATATCCCCGCAGCAGGCAGAATCCAAGGAGGTAAGGGATGTCGCTGGAGTTGCTCTCATCGCAGGAATGGTACTCATGGCCCGCCAACAGGACCGGGTGGTGGCTTGGCGGACTTGGGCCGTGAAGTTTGGCTACGCCATGCCCGGTTTCACCATCATCACCATGATTTTTGCGATGGTGGTCGGCCGCGTCCCACCGTCGATGGCAGTGGCGATCATGAGTGCAGGGCTCGGGTTAAGTACTTTGCTCTTGTGGAGTACTCTCGCGATTGAAAAAGCCTCGGCGAAGGTGATCTGTGATTATCTCGACGAAAGCGCGTTGGTTCCGCGTATCTCTGAAGCCGAACTCATGGAGAAATTTGTGAAGGCGCATTCCTGGAAGAGAATTGTGCCGGGTGCGGTGGCGTTTCTTTAGGGCAGGGTCATCCAGAGAAGAGCTCTCATCGTCCAAATGCGATCATGATCGCCCGGTGGTCGGAGGCATCGTAAAAGTTCTCGGGGTCGGCGATGTAGGATCGCGAAAAGTTGACTTCAGGCATCACCGAGTTGGAAACGAGAACGTAGTCAAAGCGGGCATACTGCTGCTGGTAACTCCAATAGTGGGTCCAGAGTTCCTTGCGGGAATCCTTGACGAAGATGTCGCCGAGATAGCCTTTGGAGCCTTTGCGCCCCATGATCATGGAAAGCGGAGGCATCTTACGGGTTTCATTGAAGTCTCCGTAAACAACCAGGCGGGCCTCCGGGTCTTCCTCTTGAATCTTATTTACGTGTTCGCGAAGAAGGCGGGCTTCGTTCAGTCGCATCTCTGCTTCGTCGTAGGCTTCAGACGGACGTTTGGATTTCAAATGCACCCCGATGAAGTGGGTGGGGCCCTCCGGAAGAGTGACCGTTGCGTCGAGAATGCCCCGTCGCATTAAGTATTCTTCATCACCCAGCGTGAAAGGGAGGTGGTGTTCGGAGTCGGTGCGTTCGACCGGAAGAGCGGAGAGAAGTCCGAGGTGGCGGGTTTCGTCCATCCCGCCGGCGTGGACAATGTGGGGGAGGTCGAGTCCTGCAGTTTTCAAGCGGGACTGCAAATCTTCGAGATCCTCTTTTGTTCCGATTTCACAAACTCCGAGGATGTCGGGTTCTTCGTTGACGATGATTGCGATGAGCGCGGCGATTTCCTCTTCGGGTTTGGTTCTCTCGGTGGGAGGCCCTTCACGAGAGTATCGCTTCATCGTGAGGTAATTCTTCAGATTGTAGGAAAGGAAGCGCACTTCGTCCGGGCTCGCCGGGGTTTCGGGAGTCGTGCCGGATGGGGTTGATTTCGCGGGCGCGCTTGAATGAGTCTGGGAGGAATTCTCCTCTTGACTCGAATTCGAGACCTTTGGCTCCTGCTTGCAAGAGGCGCACAGAAAAAACGCTCCGAGAATAATTTTCGGAGCGTTCTTGAAGAATAAATTGAGCTTGAGCTGCATTAGCTGTCGCGAGGTTCCTTGTCCTTGGCTTCCTTGACGTCGAGGTCGTCCGCTCCCTTTTTGATCTCGTCTTCGAATTCTTCACGGGCCTTTTTAAATTCACCCATGCTCTTGCCGATTCCACGGGCGAGTTGGGGAAGTTTTTTGGCTCCGAAGAGGAGAAGCATGATAAGGAAAATGAGGGCGATTTCAGGCCCGCCAAGCGGTCCGAATGCGAGAAAGTGTAAGTTCATAAGAAAATTCTAGAGTTGATTCTAATATTAAGCAAGTGATGAAACGGGGCAGTGGGCCGAGACATTTCAGTAAATCTCACCTTCGCACGGCTTGCACCATATGGATACAGGTGATTTCCTCCTTTCGTGAAGTTGCCGGTGCATGAGGTTGAGGAGGATATTCGTGCGGCAGCCCGGGAAACCCAGGGGCGATTGCTTCTGAAAGCGCCTACTGGATCGGGTAAATCGACCACCGTGCCCTCGATGATTCGGGCTGAGGTTGAGGGGCGGGTCATTGTCGTGCAGCCACGGAGGATGGCTGCTCGCTTGTTGGCGGAATTCGTGGCTCGGCAGGCGGGCACTCCGCTGGGGAAAGGCGTGGGCTATGCGGTGCGTTTTGAGAGCCGGTTTGGGCGGGAAACGGAGATCCTCTATGTCACTGATGGTGTGCTGCAGCGGATGCTGCTCGATGATCCGGAATTGAAGGGCGTTGGAGCGGTGGTTTTTGATGAATTCCACGAACGTCGTCTTTCATCGGACCTGTCGTTAGGCCGGGTGCTTGATCTCCAGGAAAGTATTCGGCCGGATCTGCGGGTTGTCGTGATGTCTGCGACTCTCGAGATTGGAGGCTTGAAGGAATATCTCATGCCCTGCGAATTGGTCGAAGCGGGTGGAAGGTTGTTTCCGGTGGAAATCGAATATCGTGGTGAGCGACAAGTGACGCGTCGAGGACCGACGAGACCGGAGGAGTTGTGGGACCGGGTGGCATCGGCAGTGCGGGCCGAAGTGGCGGAGTTGGTCGAGGGAGATCGTATCCTCGTTTTTCTACCCGGTATGTATGAGATTCGAAAATGCCAAACCCTTTTGGAAAGAGCATCATGGATGAATGGTTGGGAGATTCTTCCGCTCT
>JAQWZU010000198.1 GCA_029253285.1 Akkermansiaceae bacterium
TAAGTAAGAAATTCGAAGAAGGCCCTCTGGAAGAGGAAGAACTCCAGCGAATCCGATCCAGCGCAGAGGCGCTCATCGAAAAACTCGGTGACCGCGCGGCCGCTCTCTCTTTCAAGACACCCAGCGTCATCATCACCAAGTCTACCGACGGAACTCCCGTTGATACTTTTTCTGTCGACTACTTCGCCTGGTTCCGTGACTGGTCTCTGGGCCTCCCTCCGGGTAGTGAGCGGGATCCCAGACACGAGCTTGACAAAATGATGGAAACTCTTGTCCATCGGAAGCCCGCCAATATTTCCCAAACCTCGCTGAACATTCCCAAACCAGCACCAACCATCACGGGAAGTCCACGTATTCTCACCCCGATCACACCCGCGTTCCATTCGCCGGCCACCCAAGTCATTCTGCCCTCCAGCTCTTCAGGCGGTGGAGTCAAAGCCATCCTCATCATGACTCTTCTCGCCGGCCTGGTTGGAGGCAGTCTCTGGTGGATCAAAAGCCAACCACCAAAAGCAGATCCTCAAACCGAAACTTCCGGCAACAAGATAAAAGAAAAGCCACCCAAGCCTTCGAATCTCATCGCGAAAAACCCCGACAAGACCCCTCCTAAAATCGACAAGACCCCCGAACCGGCTCCCGTTCCCGTCCGACCCCGTTCGGACGAGCCGCGTCGCCCGTCGGTTGGAGAAATTCTTGAAGTCGAAAGCGCCAACCCCAGCTCCCTACAACGCTCCGTCGGAGCATGGGTCTTCGTGAACAGCGAAGTCGAAAGCATGGACGGGGGGCAAACCATCCACCTCAAGGAAAGCGCCCTCAAGGTCACCTTGAAGCGGGGATCGGTCACTCTCGACCCCGGCACCAAAGTAACTCTCGTGGGCATTCTGAAATCTCCCACCCTTCTGGAAGTCCCCGATAATACCGACGTTGCCATTCGCGACGAAATGGAAATTCTTCCACCAAAAGATGTCTATGGCGTGGAAGACGAACAACAGCTCCGCAGCATGGGCGGTCAGAAAGTAACGGTCGCCGGAAAGGTCCTCGGATTCAAAACTTCCAACACCGGAAAAACCTACTACCTCCTCCTCAAGGACACCAAGCCCGAGTTCACGTTCTCCATCCGATCCCACCTCGGAGACGGCAGCGAGTTCGGTCAGGAATTTCTTAAATCTCTCATCGGAAAAAATGTCAAAGTCAACGGATCGATCAAAGTGGATGAGATTGGCGACCGCCTGAACATCTACTTCAAGTACCGCTCTCAGCTCGAAGTCTCCGAATAATTTATCGATGTCTCTTCCCAAGGTCCTCGTTGTAGGCACCGGCGAATATGTCACCGGTTTCGTCAACGGCGCGGAAAGCACTTCCGACAAAGGACCAGGCGTCATTGGGCTCACTCTCTTCGACCTCCGCGATCGTGGACTCATCGGCGACATCCTTCTCTCCGGCACGAAGGGAGAAAAGTTCCCCCACATCCGCTCACACTTCGACCGCCTCATCACCCAACGCTACGGACTCGACAGCAGCTTTCGCTCCTTTCCTGCCGACGATCAACACGACTCCAAATCCTGGCTTTCCGCACTCGACGAA
>JAQWZU010000216.1 GCA_029253285.1 Akkermansiaceae bacterium
GCCCCCGTAGTTCAACGGATAGAACAAGGGTTTCCTAAACCTTAGATGTAGGTTCGATTCCTGCCGGGGGCGCCAACGCCCTACCCATGAAGAGTCTTTTCGATATTCAGATCAACGGATTCGCGGGAGTCGATTTTCAAGCTGAACAGCTGGGCATCGAGGAAATGCACCGAGCCGTCGATGGCTTGTCCCGGCACCAAACTCTTCGCTTTTTTCCCACCCTCATCACCGATTCTCTGGAATCGCTTGAGCGCAAATTTGCCCGCTTGGAATCATTTCGAAGCCAGGACCAAAAACTCGCCGAGGCCATGTGCGGCTACCATCTGGAAGGCCCGTGGCTTTCTGCCAAACGAGGATATCGCGGGGCTCATGATGCCCAATCGATGGGACCACCTGATCTGGATTCCTTTCAACGCCTTCAAGAAGCCGCCGGTGGCAATATCCGCCTCGTCACCATTGCTCCTGAACTCCACGGCTCGGAAAATTTCATTCGCGTCCTCGTCGATTCAGGAACCGAGATTTCTCTGGGACACACTGCAGCCCCGGACGATGACATCAGCCGCGCCATCGATGCGGGGGCCCGATTCTGCACCCACCTTGGCAATGGCGTTCCCGAGGAACTTCATCGCCACAACAATGTCATTCAACGCCTCCTCGCCCGTGACGAACTCTTTGCCTTCTTCATCCCCGATGGCATTCACCTTCCTCCCCCGGTGCTAAGAAATCTCGTCCGAGCAAAACCCGAGGGCAAAGCCCTCTTCACCACCGACGCCATGTCCGGCGCCGGAGCAGCTCCGGGAAAATACGCTCTCGGCGAACTCACAATGGAAGTCGGCGAAGATCGTATCGTCCGTATGCCCGGAGCCAAAAACTTTGCAGGCTCAGCACTCGCTCCGGACCAAGGAGTCACTCACCTCGAAAATTGGCTTGGCTGGCCGTCTAAAAAAGCCCGCGCTTCCCTTTCGACCAACATCGCCGAGCTCTTCAGAATAGATCTTCCTATAATCTAACTGCACATCGCTATTCAGGGGGCAAGAGCAACTCCGAGACGGAGGAATTGCCCCGACCGGTCGGCACCTGGCAGAAGCGAACGGACGGTATAAGTGAAGGTTCCGTCTCCATTATCTTGGGGAGTTCCTACAGTTGCGGTAGCGGTTTCACCACTCTGCCAGGTCTCACAATCTTCAGAAACTTCCACCGTCCAGGTCAGGGCACCGGCATCCTGACGGACCCGGTAGGACAAAGCAGGATAATCAATCCCCTCCACCTCCACCATCGTCACCGACGGAAACCCGGCCTCAGGAGAAGAGACAAGATCAGCACCAATTCCATATGCCAAGAGAAGCTGAACTGTCGAGGAAGCATACTGAGCCAGAGGATCCGTAGCCCCCTGTTCAATCATCCAATCAGAAAAGGGATTGGCAGGCTCGCCGGTCCCTGGGGTTCCTCCGGCTTCATAGCTTCGACGCCAATTAAGAGGATCTGTTGGGCTAGGATTACTTTCCGGATCCTTCAAGACCAGAGAATACCCATCACCGTCGGCTGCGGTCGGCCAGGGCGCGACATCGTTATAGGTAAAGTACGAGATTGTCGTCCCGGAGGTATTGCCGAGGAGAATCGCCTCCCCGTCATTGCTGAGTTTATCCGGCGCATACTCGCCAATAATACTAGAGGCGCCCTCCGGGTAGCGGAAAAGAAAGGCAGCTTGGCTGTATACCAACAATCCTCGTTCCCCGGGAGCCAGGTTGGTTTTTGACCGACCGGCAAATTCAAAGTTAAACCCCGAAGTCATCACCAAGTCGGCAAGTTGAAGAGTTACCCCGGAAATGTTCATGATCTCAAGAAACTCAAAATCGGTTCGTGAATCAAATCCCGCCGCAATTTCCGCCGGTGTAGGAGCGGCGGGACGGTAGTTCAACTCCGTAATCATCAAGTCACCGGGACCGGCTAGATTTCCAACCATAAATTCCGCCTCCACGAGGGGCGACCAAGTGCTACCCGATTTGACACGCGCCATGATCACGCCCGCACCATTTGGAAGCGTGACCGCCCCGGCACTCGAGGAAAGGGCGCTCCCGCTGATACTTCCACCGATGAGGCGAGGGTCGACTCCGTCCACCGTGTAATAGAGCGTCCCGCCAGCCGGCTTGGTCACTGCGACAGCCTGACCGGATACGATGGAGCCCCCGAAAGGAGAGATGCCCGGAGCGTCAAGAGTCGGGAAGGATCCGTCAGCTTGCATCTGGGTGATCACAGTGTCGGTCCGGTCCGGTCCGTTGACGTCGGTGATCCAGTTGATCGAAGCTTGAAACGTATCGGGATCGTAAGAACCAGGTGCGACATCGGTCCACCGGGCGATTTCGGGGATGACCGTCCGGGAAATACGTTCGCCAAGCTCAGTGAAGTCTGCGGCGACCCGCTCGGGGGAGAGCATCCCACCGTTGAAGAAGTGTTTCTGGGCCCGGTCGGCGACCCTAATTCTGAATTCCAGGTGGTTTTTCAGACTATTCCACATGTTCCCCGGTCCACCGTGGCCGGTGACGTTGGCGGTGGATGCAGTGGTGGAATTGCCCCCGCGTCGATTGAGGAAATCGTTATCCCACATGAAGAACTGATACTTGCCGCCCACGTGCTTCCGGCCTGCGACCCAGTTGTGGCTCGGGTACCAGTCGTGCTTATTCCCGCCGTAAAAGTTCAGCAACATATAGTCAATGTAGCTGTCGACGTCCATGTTGGCCTGCACGGTGCTGTAGTTGTCTAGATTGTTCTTGAGGGTGTTCCAAGTACTCCAGGCATTAGTCTGTGCCTGGGCATCCCCCATGGCCTTGATTCCGCTTCGCCCTTTCATGATGTCGTAGTCTGCCTCCTCGCCGCCTTGGTGAGTGGCCATGAAGTCGGCGTTGGGTCGCTCCATAAGATGGTATTGTCCGTTGTAGACACCGTTGAGGTAGACGTGGACGAATCTACCGCGCATCGAGAGGTGGCCCATCTCGATCTGCCGATCGGAGAAGTAACGGGCGCGGGTGTAGTTGCCACGCGAATGGGAATAGTGGGTCGAGAAAATCGAGTCATGGCTACCATTGCGCAAGATGATCTGGTCGAAGCTCTTGACAGCAGTGTCACCGCCATAGGGGGTCTCACCGAAGAGGTCGAATTTGAGGCGCTTGGGGCCGTCAATGGGGTCCGCAGGGTCGCCGTTAAGCTCACTCTTGAAGCTCACCCGCAGGGCCTGCTTGTCGAAGACGGTATACTGGCCGCCGAAACGTTCGATGGCGGCGTTATGCTGGAACCCGTCCCGGCCGTCAGGAAACATCATTTCGATCGAGACGTGAACTTCCGCCGGATCGAGGTAGATGTCACTTGGGTTAGTGGGGTTGGTGTTAGGAATATCTTCCTGAGTCACCAGGGAGATGCTGGGGATCTCGAGCAGGGCATCGCGCATCAGGGGGCCCCAAGTGGCGTGTTGCGTGATCGATGACGACAAATTGCGGCGTGTGAGCACATGATCCGGAAACACGTAGGTCTGGGTATCGACATTGGTGCTCTCGTAACCCGTCTTTACGGCATAGGCTCTCACGATGGTAGTAGTGGGAATCGTCAAGGTCAGGATCGGCAAACTTGCGGGATCGGGAGCATCGACAAACGAACTGGTCTCATCCGGAGTGGAACCGTCGGTGGTATAGTAAATAGTTGCCCCGGAAGTCGCCGTGGTGACTTGCAGCTCGAAGGACGCATCATAAAATCCACGGTCGTGGCTAAAAGTGGTGTCTTGCACAAAGCCCTGAACAGAGGTGTTGTTGGGAGATCCCGGAGTGGGGCTCGTAAAATACGCATTTGTACCGCCGGAAGTGAGGCCGTAGGAGATGTCGGGATACTGCTGCGGATAGGATGGGGCGAACTCTTGCGCCACCGAGCCGCCAGGTTGAACCAGCGCAAGATACTCACCTTGATCAGATAGACCGAAATTGGTGTGATACTCGCCTCCTCCTCCGATCATATCGAGACCGGAAGCATAAACAATAAGGTAGCCTCCTGATGCGATGGTAGCACCCGCAGGAAAGGTCCATTGATCAAGATCCTGAGCATTGTCAGTCAGGTGCCAACCGGCCAAATCAATGGCAGAGCCCCCCGGATTATGGATTTCGATCCAATCAGGACCATTCACCTCGGGAAGACCAATCGTATCTCTATTGTCAGCCATCAACTCGGTGACAACGGGATCAACCGCCGTGGCCGAACAGGGAGCTAAACAAGCGACTAAAAACGCCGTGGCTTTCATGGGATTGTATCGTTCTATCATAAAAGGTATGGAATGAAGGGCAAGAGAGGGATAGCCGGAAGCTCATTCCACAATTCACCAAATTTAACCAGCAACGAAAAAAATCGATGCGCAGGCGCGAAGAGATCATTTTTTGGATAACTTCGCACCTTGGCTAATTACTTGGCAGTCACCTCCACATCATCGATATACCACCCAATATAGTCTTGGCTCGTGCCGCCCGTTCCGGAGAGACACCACTGGAGATAGACCGTCTCACCCAGTCCCGCCGAGAGATCAATCGCATTGCCCTCGTTCGCAGCCGCCCAAGCAGATGAGTCAATCACCTCGTCGGTTACAGTATACACCGTGGCAATCTCCGCGTTCCCCACAGCATTTATAAGCTTCACCACGGCCAAGTCGCCTCCATCCACATCCACTGCCTCAGCAAAGTTCAATTTGGCCTCGGTCATGCCCACAAGGCTAAACTCTGGCGAGCGAAGGCAGCTGTCGGTCGTCGGATTGGCATAGTAACCGGGATTTTCGATTCCGGTTCCCCAACATTTGGCCGAGCCGTCGTTGCCCGCATTCACCGAACCTCCGGGATTCGGAACACCCCCGCTATTGGAGGAAATCGGCGCCCCCCAAGTCCAGTCGGTGCCAGCGATTGAAGTAAATGTAAAGCCGCCGTCGTCGCCCTCGAAGGACTCGGACAGAAGGGTGCGAGCATCCTTCCTCAGCACCGCAAAAAATCGGCTCCCATCTCCACTCGGCACCATTTCTATCGTATTGAGCGGCGCGGTGCCCTGAATGTCGGAGCGTCCGTCCCATAATGGCCAGTCTTCCGGTGGAATAGAGAGATCGGTGCTACTCACCAAATCGTAGTAGTATTTATCCTGACTATCCCAGGCAAAATCAAAACGTCCTCGGTTTTCAGCATTTAATGCGACCCTCAGCTCAAAAAGTTCGACGGGAATTCCCTCACCTTCGTCAAAGGTCACATCATCCCAAATCATCCGATTACCGAGAGTGTTGTCGTCTTCGACTCCGATAATAATCGTCAAGTCCTCACCGATATAATCGGAGTTCGCAGCGGCATCATAGACTCTGGAAATCATTTGAAACCCGCTTCCACCCGGCAAAGCCACACCAACAACCGAAGTAGGAGTCAATTGCTCCCCATTAGCCATCAAATGAAAAACAAGGCTCCCATCAACCGGACCACCGGAGGGGCCATCCACCATGGCCGTGATGGTATAGGATTTACCGGCTTCAAGCACACCAACCGGAGAGTCGGTCTCAACCCGCTGTTGACCGCCCCAACCGGCAAAGATATTTAATCCAGTGCTGCCACCCACTCCATTTCTCCCCGTATCAGGATTAGTTCCATTCACTGACACCCATCCGGGAAGATCGGCAGTGCTGCCTGAGGTGGCATCAGAAAAATTAACGACCCCGGAACCAGCAATGGGAACTCCATCACCGACACCCTGAGCGTAGCTGGTAAACGGTCCTGGATCATCCAATTCCGCCGTGACAGAATACTTGGGATTCGTTCCCGACTTGTAGAGTTGAAAATCGCCACCGAAGATTATCTCTGCTTGCGTCTGCCCAGCTAACAAGGTCACCGCCCATAAGATTGTTGAAAGTTTTTTCATTCCGTATTTGCCTTATTATCGATTGCAGCAAGCGCCAGACTTGACTAGCCCTTCCTCTCGAAATTCCAGAGTAAAATTAACGGAAAATGAAATATCTGAGCTAGTTCAATTTGCTATCCCATCACCCGCATATCGGAAGAACAATCGAAATCACCACATTCCCCCCATTGGGTAATCCCGGTCCAATGAATTCGTTGACCGCTCTTTCCGCTGTCGAACTAATTACCGAATACCACCGAAGAAAGATTTTCCGGGGAAGACTGGGCGAAACGATTCCCGGAGCATGCCCACTGGCGGCAGCGCTTGGCGTCAAGATTCTATATTGAGATAAGATACGTCATCTCGCAATCAAACCACCAAGCTCGATACAGTGCTTACTCGGCGATTTCGATCAGCGACTGGTCCGCCGCTGGGGCGAGTTCGGTGATTTTTCCCGAGGGCCAGCGCACAGAGATCTTTTGCAGGGTGTCCCCTTCCGCAATCGAAACGCGGATTCGCCCGGAATTCTGGGCCGCCAGACCTTCTCCAGTCGATTTTCGGAAGAGCCTTGTATGCCTACTGGTATTGACGATGAGGACGGCTCCAATGGCATCGCGATTGCTGCGGCCGGTGTCAGGCGCTGCGCCGGTCTGGCTTCCGCGCAGAAGCACGTCGACAACACTCCCTCCCTCACCGAATTCGCCGAAACGATTACGAAAAAGACGCAGGCGAGGTTTGTTGACGCTGGCGAGGGCAATATCGAGCCACCCATCACCATCAAAGTCCAGAATGGCAAAGGAGCGAGCATCCTCTCGACAATCAATCCCACTGACCAGCGATCGGTCAACGAAGCCGTCACCACTCCGCATCACGAGCCGGTTGCGCTCATTTCCACTATACGAGTTGCTCAGATAGACCCGGCGACCGTCTGGCGTTTGATGCGCCTCGCCGAGATGTCTATTGAGAAGGGGCCTTTTCCAATACTCTGAGTTTTTAAATTTATCGCTTCGATTTGGGTCTGTGAGCACGACCGTGCTCCAGAAGCAACTTCACAAATCGACTTCTGTCGCGATGGCTTTAGGTGCCGTATAGAAGCCACTGGGGACGTATAGATCGAGCCACCCGTCGTTGTTAAAATCGGCGAACTGACCACCGAAGGCCCAGCCCACCTTGGTTTCCGGCGCATCGGCTTCGGCAACCTGGTGGAACACGCCACCATCATTGCGATAGAGAAAATTCCCCCGGGCCGCTACTTCAAAACGCGGATCAACATCCCCCATCCTGGCTAGGATTCGATTGCCTGCTTTGGAATACATGTTGGAGATGTAAAGATCGAGGTCGCCATCGTTGTCGTAATCACCCGCAGTGGCCCCCATGCCGAAGGCCAATTGCTCCTCGGGAAACGTCTCCTTAAAAGCATCGGCGAATACAGGCTCAGCACCGCCACGGGGCGTATCATTGCGAAGGAAGCTGTCGGGAGCGAAGTCGTTACAGACATAGAGATCGTCGTCACCATCGCCATCGGCATCAAACCACAGCGGCTGGTAACTTTTTCGCCACAGATTGACGGTCTCGCCACCAGCCCTTTCAAGCCGACCACCACCACGGTTCATCAGCAGCACATTCGCAATACCAGGGTGGTCAAGGTGGGGATGTGACGTAGACTCGAGGCGCTTCAGCTTTGTGAGCTGCGCGGGGTTAAAGTATCTTTTGTGAAAATCGGGCGGAGTTCTGTTGAGACCGGGATTATAGGTCGAGAGGTAGACGTCGAGCAGTCCATCACGGTTGACATCTGCCACCGAGGCACTGGAGACGAACAGCTGCCGACCAAGATTACTCAAACTTTCCGTCACATCGGTGAAGACGCCCCCATCGTTACGGTAGTATAGCGTGGCATCCTGGGTCCGGCCAAGGAGTGCGTCGGGGTCGCCGTCATTATCAAAATCTGCGAATAAAGCGAAATTCACATAATGCTCTACCGCTAGGCCAGATCTTCCAGTGACATCCTCAAAGGTGTTGTCACCTCGGTTGCGCAGCAATTGGGAGGACAACCAACGCGAACTGAGAAAAAGATCTTCGTGACCATCGCCATCATAATCGACCACACTGACGGTGGGATACTGGTAAAGACTTTCGATATCGTAAGGAGAATGGACCTTATATCTCCCTACCATGATCGTCTGCCCCGAATAAGTCTTACTCATCACCTCTTCATGGTATGCGTGCCGAGCCTTTTCGCGGGCGATGGAGTCGGGTAGGACAGTATCGAGCACCTCCTGGAATAAAGGCTCTTTCGCCACGTCCGTCTCGAAGTTCAATGACTTCCACTTGGCAAGACCCCATCGATCGCCTTCTCCCCGCTCCCAGAAAAGCATTTGCTTCGCCTTGACGCCAACGATCGCACCGTCTTTGCCGCGGCGAACTCCTTCGAACTTTGTCTTCATCACAAACGCGGAATCTTCAAAGTTAGCCGAGAGGGTGCCGAACGAGGCGTTCTGCCAGCGGTGACTTGGATCGAGCTCCTGCCACGGGGCAATCGAAGCCTCACCTGCGACGGCTTCTGGCAGATCGGAACGCGATCCGCTCACCATCGCCTGGCCAAGCGCACGCAGCAGTGGCGTGAGTTTTAGGACCAATTCCTCCGATTCGACCATTCGCTTGATCTGCTCGGCTTCGATTTCGGCAGCGGATAACGCGGCCTCCCGTTCAGGAGGATCCGAACAACCTGAGAAACCCAGAAAAAGTAAACTCAGGCATATCCGCAAAGAAGCGAGCCCCCAACGAAAGGTCCGCCGAGGGGAGGTTCTATGACGCGGCGGGTTTGAATTCTTCATAAGCAATCGAATAGAAGCCAAATGAAAGTGACAGGTGAGCACTGGTCTAGCGAGGGAGAAAGGATCCCGGTCTGTCGTTACTGTCTGGCGGTGCCAAAAAAAATTGAGGTCGCACCGAGCACGGTGGGACCCCAACTGAAATGTTGCGAAAATCCCAGGCTAAGCCGCCCAGAACCATATTAACTTACGCTCTCTTGCGACGCAGGAGCGCCAAGCCTCCGAGACCCAGAAGAAGAGCAGAGGAAGGTTCCGGAATTGCAGCACCACTAAGTTCTACGTTGTCCCAAATCATCCGGTTGCCTTTTCCATTGGTGTCCTCGACGCCAATCATGACCGTCAGGGCATCCCCATCAGACACGCCACCAGGCAGCGCAACGTTTGTGTAGGTCCTTGTGATCGTTTGGAAACCGAGGCCGCCCGTAAACGAGATGAGTGGGGCGTCTGCGGTCAGTTGGACGCCGTTTGCCATCAGGTAAAAAGCCAGGTCGCCCTCAATGGGGCCACCTGCCGGACCGTCAATCTGAGCCGAGATAGTCCACGAAGAACCTGTCGTGATTGTATCTGATGTAGCTCCCACGATCCGCTGGTTACCACCCCATGCCGCAAATATATTCAGGCCCTGGCTACCGCCCACGCCGTTCGTCCCGGCGTCAGAATTGCCCCCATTGACGCTTGTCCACCCGAGCATATCAACGGGGCCGCCAGAAGTGGTCAAGTCGTCGTAAATCACAGTGTTTCCGCCAGCTACGTTAACGCCAGGCCCCACGCCTTGCGAATAGGAGGCAAACGGATTAGTCCCCCCCGCGCTGTCCGTAATTACGTTAAGCCCACCTTTGGTGAGTTGAAAACCGGAGTTGATCACGGCCGCCTGCGTTTGTCCGACGGGCAGGGCCAATATCAAGAGTTTTTCTAGTATCTTTTTCATTTTTGTAGCTTTATTGGTTGGGGTTGAGGGCGATGCTAAGCTTCTTTTCCTCACGAAAAGCCAGAATAAGGTCTCGCAGGATGGTAAGCACTCCGCACGAGAGGAATGTTAGACGAACACCGACATCTATCGGAAGAACAATTCAGATCGACACTTAACCCCTACGGGGTAATCTCGTTCTCATGGACCCTCTAATCGTTTTATCCGCTGTCGAGCAGGTGGCCGAACATCTCCGACGAGAGATCCTGCGGGGAGGACTCAGCGGATTGATGCCCGGTGTATCTTCTTTGGTGGCCCAGCTTGGCGTCAACCACAAGACGGTGGAGGCCGCGCTGCGAGTCCTCGAGAACGAAGGATTGCTCGTAAATCGAGGACGTGGGCTCCAACGCCGTATTGAAGAGCCCAAGTGTCATGCCCGACCTGCGTTGCGAGTGGGCATTCTACTCTTCAGTCATTCGTCCCTGAGTATGGACTATATTACCGAACTGGGCCACCTGCTCAAGGCTGCGGGACACATCCCATTTTACGCCAAAAAGTCCCTAGAGGACCTTGGCATGAATGTCGAGCTCGTGGCCCGCCTCGCGAAGAAAACCAAGGCAGATGCCTGGATCGTCTGCGCCGCATCACGCAAAGTATTACAATGGTTTGTCGAATTCGAAAAACCCACCCTAGCGCTGTTCGGGCGACGGAAAAGCCTGCCCCTTGCCGGAGTCGGCCCGGATCATGTCAAAGTAAGCCGCTTGTTGATCCGCCGGCTGATCGCACTTGGCCATCAGCGCATCGTCACTCTTGCCCGGGAAAGTCAAAGGGTTCCGGAACCAAGCCAAGCCAAACGCGCTATCATCGAGGAACTGAATGCACACGGAATCTCCACCGGGAATTACAACCTCCCAGCCTGGAAAGAGACACCCGAGGGCATTCACCAAATTCTAGATGAACTGTTTCGCATCAGCCCTCCCACAGCCCTGATCATCGACGAGCCTCTCATCTTCCATGCCGCCAAGGACCATCTCGCCCGAAAGGGGATTTTTGCTCCAGACCATGTCTCCCTGATCTGTTCAGGTCCCGATCCAAGCTTTGCCTGGTGCCGCCCCTCCATCGCCCACCTCGAATGGAGTAGTCGTCCAGTCTTACGTCGGGTCATCAGCTGGATGGATAACGTAGCGAAAGGCGTGAACGACCAACAGCAAACGTTAACCAAGATCAATTTCGTCGAGGGAGAAAGCATCGGGCCGGCACTTCCTTAGAGCTTGAAATAGAAGCAGCACCCGGAATAAACCCAACCAAAAAGGACAATAAGGGGGTATTTTGGCATGAATACTCACATCGGATCCGACAGCGGAATGCGCAACTGCGATCTAATCGATTTGCGACTCATGCCACTAAGGAATGAACAAATATTCACCCCTAAAAATATCCCTTGCTCAAATTTCCGCTTTAATCAGCACTTCCCTGACAGAACACGATAAGAGAACTCGTGGAAATGGGTCCGCAAGCAAAGCTTCTCGTGACCAACCAACCATACTTGATTCCAGAAAAAAGCCCGCGCTTCCTTCTCGACCAACATCGCCGAGCTCTTCAGATTAGACCTACCAAAACTCTAACAACTTGCCGCCGTGAAAAAGACCTTCGACCAACTCGAGACCATCGTTCATCCCAACCGCGCCGAAATGGGCGCCTCCGCCGGCCACGCTTCCGCCAAGATCCTCCGCGACGTCCTTTTCCTGAGCGGTTCAGCCCGCATCATCGTAGCCAGCGCCCCTTCCCAGGATGAAACCCTTTCCCGACTTGCCCAGGAACCGCGAATCGATTGGAGCAAAGTCACCGTCTTCCACATGGATGAATACGTCGGCCTTAGCGACTCACACCCCGCATCCTTCCGGGCCTATCAAAAAGAACACTTCCTTTCCAAAGTCACCCCGAAAGCCTTCCACGGCATCCAAGCAGAAGCTGCTGATCTCGACTCCGAGGTCACCCGCTACACCGAACTCATGAACGAAAGCCCCATCGATCTCGTCTGCATGGGCATCGGCGAAAATGGACATATCGCTTTCAATGACCCTCCCGTCGCCGACTTCAATGATCCACAAACTATCAAGGTCGTCGAGCTCGACGAAGCCTGCCGCCAACAACAAGTCAACGACGGCTGCTTTCCTGACTTCGACTCCGTCCCCACCCACGCTCTCAGCCTCACCTGCCCCGCCTTGATGTCTGGAAAACACCTCATCATTACTGTCCCCGGAAAGCTCAAAGCAAATGCCGTCAAGGAGACCCTCACCGGCCCCATCACCACCACTTGCCCGGCCAGCATCCTGCGGACTCATCCCAACGCGGAACTCCATCTCGATACCGACTCCTACCAATTGGTCGGCGCATAAAATTCCCGGGGCACCTTTGCCTTTGCCAAACAGGGAAATTTCCCTAGCGTGACGGCCTTTCCGCAGGGAACCTTATCATGGCTGGATTTTTCAAAAAACTGATCAACAAGATCACCAACACGGCAGAAATCGATTGGGACGATCTCGAAGCCGAACTTATCACCGGTGATCTCGGCGTGAAGCTCTCCCTGGAAATCGTCTCCGAACTCCAGGATCTCGGTCGCAAGGTCTCCGCCGATGATGTTGTGGAAACGACCCGGACAAAACTCTCCGCGCTCTTCCCCGAAGACTCACCCGCCCTGCAACCCCGCTCCGATGGCAAACCCGCCGTCCTTCTAGTCGTCGGCGTCAATGGCACCGGAAAGACGACCTCCACCGCCAAACTCGGACACCTCCTCCAAAGCCAGGGCTACTCCGTCCTCCTCGCTGCCGCCGACACCTTCCGCGCCGCCGCAGTTGAACAACTCGTCCGCTGGGGCGAGCGACTCAACTTGCCCGTCGTTACCGGTGCCCACGAAGCAGACCCTTCCTCCGTCTGTTACCAAGCCCACCAACGCGCCATTAACGAGAACTACGACTTCCTCCTCTGCGACACCGCCGGGCGTCTCCACACCCGCAACAACTTGATGGACGAGCTTTCCAAGATCAAACGTACCATCAGCAAGCAGGACGAGACCGCGCCTCACGAAACCTTCATCGTCGTCGATGCCACCACCGGCGGCAACGCCCTAAACCAAGCTCGCGAATTCCAAAAAGCGGTTCCTCTCGATGGACTCGTCATCACCAAGCTGGACGGCTCCGGAAAAGGCGGAGTCGCGGCTGCGATTCAGAAGGAACTCAACATTCCTCCTCGCTTCATCGGCACAGGAGAAGAGCCCGATCAGTTCTCACGCTTCCAACGCGAGGAATTCGTACAGAACATTCTTTAGTAACGCTTCCAGAGCTTCGGCACGAAGATTACCAGCAAGGCCACGTATTCAAGTCGGCCCAAGATCATCAGGCAGGCAAAGAGAATCTTACTCGGCGAACTGATGTCGTGAACACTCTCTGTCGGCCCCATCTCTTCAAAGGCCGGCCCGATATTTCCGAGGCAGGAAATAATTCCCGAGACCGCCCCCATCAGGGAATGGCCTGGGTCGAACATCTGAAAAGCCATCGTTCCAGTGATCCCAAAGAAACCAAACAGCGTCAGCACCAAGAAAAGCTGACTCTGGGCTTCATCGGGCACCTGCCGGCCATTCAACTTCACCGGACTCACCGCCTGGGGGCGAAATGAACGCACGAGCCCCGAAGCCATAAAACGAAACCACAAAATAATCCGGCTCACTTTCAGCCCCCCCGAGGTCGACCCCGAACACCCACCGATCATCATCAAAAACAACATGATTCCAACTCCCATCCGACTCCAGTGATCGTAATCGTCACTGACATATCCGGTACACGTCCCAATCGACACAATATTAAACACCAAATCAATTGCAGCAACATCGGTCCCGCCCCCCAATTTCTGGAGCAACATCACCACACAGAAAAAACCAATCATCGCCAGGAACCACCAGACCTCTTCAAAGCGCTTCCCAAGGTCATTGAAACGTCCCCTCATCAGCACGAGATAGAACGGGAAACTGATCGCGCCAATGATCATAAAAATGATCAGCCAGCTTTTACTCCATACCGTAAAGATACTGCCCACACTGTCGCT
>JAQWZU010000116.1 GCA_029253285.1 Akkermansiaceae bacterium
GATCGCCGACAAGATCAAAGGCGATACCGCGCATCGTTCTCTGGAGCTCACGACCGAGGGCTTGTTCACTAATCAGATCGATTGCAGTTACATTTCCTACAATGAGAAAGGGAATCGCATTCCGCGCGAGAGTGACCCGCAATTGGTCTTTGATCGTCTCTTCCGAAATCCCATGCGCGATCCAAACCAGCGCGATGAGATTTCCAGTCTCCTCGACCGGGTGCGCGACGATGCCAAGGCGCTCCAGCGCAAGGCCGGAAAAGAGGATCAGGAAACTCTGGAGGAGTATTTCACGGTTGTTCGCGAAACCGAACAGCGTCTGGAAAAAATGACTCCGGTGAGCGGCCCGAACGGAGTTGATTTCTCAAGTCTCAAACGACCCGAGAGTGCCGGGAACCTCAACGAACAGGTCGAAGCGATGATCGATGTGATGGCGATGGCTCTCTGGACCGACTCGACCCGCTGTATCAGCTACATGCTCGGCAATAGTAACAGCCGCATGGTCTTCGATTTTCTCGGGATTCGAAAACAGCACCATTACCTCTCGCACTTTTTCCGAAACTTCAGTCGGGAAAATATCGACGCTCTTCTCAAGATCAGCCTTTGGCATATGGAGAAGTTCGACTACCTCCTGACCAAGCTGAAGTCATACAAAGATCAGAACGGTTCCTTGCTGGATCACAGTGTCGTTCTCTTCGGGTCCGGGATGGGGCACAGTGATAATCACACTGCCCAGCGGATTCCCATTATTCTCGCTGGTAAAGGTGGCGGGAAGCTCAAAACAGGGCGCTATCTTCGCTATTCCAAAAATCAGGAGCTGGGACGGCTTCATCTTTCTTTGCTGCAAAAGTTTGGTGTCGACTCCGAATCCTTCGCCAATTCCTCGGCGCCGCTTCCGGGTCTTGATGGGGGAGAATTCGACGAATTCCAGGGACGTCCTTTCGAGAGTTGGGTGAAATTCGGCCAGGGTAAACTGACCGTCCAAGGTCGTTTGCGCATGTCGGACAATCTCGATGAAGCCAAAGTCTTCTACATCGATGTCGCGGGGAAGGAGTCGGTGAGAATCGAAGTGAGCTTCAAGGATTTCCACGGATTCAACCTGGCCTACCACGTCGGCACGCCGATCACCCTGAGCGGGAATGCCAGTGAGCGAAATGGCCGGGTCGTGCTGACCAAAGTGAACGAACTAAAATCACTTTTCGGAAAGAGCAAGCCCGGTAAAGCCAATGGTTAGGGGAGTTGGGAATCAGCCTCTCCCTTTGATTATAGTGACCGCGTGGATGGTTTGCGCAGTGATATAGGAGAACATTATTTCTGCTCTGGCCCAGCTGAATGCCCGACCCTGGTGAAACTAAAAATGTTATCAATGAATATCCCGAAGTCGCGGCTCAACTGCGTAAGATTTACGATCAATGGTGGATCAGAATGCAGCCGGGGTTGGTGAACGAAGATGCGGATCAGTCGCCCGCCAAGTAGGTTTGCCGGTGATTCGAAGCGTTTGCGTTGACTCATTTCGGTTGTTTTGACTCGGCCTATCCGCTGCACGTGATCGAGAAATAACCAAGGATTCAGAAATAATTCGTCAAATTTCCGAATCTACGGCAGCAAAGGGGTGAAGAGTCTCATTATATGGCTGATGAAGATCCCCAACATCCGAACGATCTGATGGATTCCCATGAGGTTTTTTTGCGGCTGTGGACGCATCATGAGCCGGAGGCGGGCTTTCGCGAGAGCTATCGCATCGAAGGCGAGACGATCATCACGGTGAATGACTACACTTCGGGGCGAATTTTTGAGGACGCGATTTCCAATGCCTTTTATCCGGTTGATTTGCATACCAAAAACGGAGTGAAGCCGAAGCCGCT
>JAQWZU010000223.1 GCA_029253285.1 Akkermansiaceae bacterium
AGGGTCATGCCTTCTTCTTGAAGGTGACCGAGCATGATTTCCGAATCGATGAGGTTCTTGGCGCAGCCAAGGGAAATGAGTCCAATCTGGGTAGGCATGGTGACGGCCCCGAGATAGGCAGGGATTTGGATTTTTGAAATCCCAAAGTCATCGGGCACACAGCTCTAGTAATCCTTGGTGCCGGTGAGCCCTCTCGATAATGGTCTGGAGAGAGCGTAGGCGGAGGCCATGTGGTTGGTGACGATGCACATTTGCGAAATCATCGAAAAAAAGAAGAAGACGCCGATCGGGAAGAAGAGAATGATGAGAATGGAGCCCGCGAGAAAGGTTCCTGATGAAGCACGGGGGGCGCTCATGAGATTTGAGTAGGATGAACGGATTCTTGTCCAATCAATCGCCCAGCCGTAGTAGGCCACGAAGATCCAGTAAAAGTTAAAAATTGGAATGAAGAGGAGGCCGACGGCTTTCCCCGGGGTTGTTCGAGCTCCTCCCGCCTGAATGACCTTCCAGGCGCGGAATAGGATGATGTAGGAGTAGATTCCTCCGAAGGTGAACCCGAATCCGCTGGCGATTAGGACGCCGATTCCAACCATGGTTTGGCTTTTTAATTCGGAGAGCCTGCGGGAATCCTCTTTTTGAGGTGCGGATCTGTCGGTGGGGTTTCCGACTTCTTCAATTTGGCTGAAATCCCGACTTCCTCCGGGTTCGTCTATGGTATTCTGGGTAGTTGCGGAGAAGATGATCAGTAACCCGACTGCCAATAGAAAAAAAGCAATGAGGTATGAAGTGATGAAGAGCCCAAACGAAGATTTTTTCACTGAGGGCACGGGGTAGGTTTTTCCTCCGGGACCAGGTTTTGGGATGGTTCTCTTGTTCAGGTTGGTGGAATTGACCGGATCAGGGGCAGGAGCCGGAGTGGTAAAGACTCCCGGGATTTTATTGGCTGCCGTCCAGGTCGTGAGTCCATCATGCCAGAGAAAGGACTGATGAGTGAGGATTCCTTCGGCAACAAATTGTCGAATTTTCTCAATCGAAAACGGACCTTGTTGTTGGTTTTCCGAGTCGAAGTAATACCACTGCTTGTCAGACATTCCTTTGGGGGGTGGTCATGGTGCCGGGGTGATGATGGTGGCATGACCCCTTAGCGTTTGTTCGTCTTGGGATTGGTGGTCACGCGATAAAAGTAGATGGCATTGCAAACTGCCTTGGCCATCGTTGATTGATAGGTGGACTTGTGGATGTGGCGGGACTCCTCCGGGTGACTCATGAAGCCTCCTTCGATCAGGATCGCGGGGTGCTTCACTCCAGTGAGAACATTGAAGCGAGCCCGGCGGATGCCTCTGTCGGGGATAACAATGCCAGGGCCTTTTTTTCTATCGGCGAGACTCTTTTTAATGTTCCAATGAACCGATGTTGCCAGGGCGATATTGGCCGAGTCCTGTTGGTTGCCGGTTTTTTTTCGGAGATCCGATGCTTTGACAGAGCTTCCATAATGGGCAACTCCTTCCGGAGACAAGGTGAAGGTTTCGATTCCCCGGGCCTGGGATCGGGCCGCCCCTCCGATGGAGTTGAAATGGATGCTGACAAAAATGGCATTGCGATATTTGTTGGCAATGGTGACGCGCTCGCTGAGCGAGATGAAGCGAT
>JAQWZU010000009.1 GCA_029253285.1 Akkermansiaceae bacterium
TCCGACCAGCGGCTCCAGTGGTTTTTTGATGCGGTGTGTGGGTTCGTTTTCCGAGGCGGTGGTTGGCCGAATGAGCCCTCCAGAGGGCGGTAGAATCCGTTTTTGGATGGGGCGGAAATTGAGGCAAAAAATAGATTGTCACCTCCGGATATTTCAGTCAGACGTTAGGCGGTATCGTTCTGCAGATCAGTGTCTTTGCTGTGATCTGTTTTATTTTATCCCTATTAAAAACTAACCTTTTTTAACTCTCCCTCCTCAAGCCCTGCTTGGGCGGTAGATTACCAAAAACCCCTCATGAAACAGCCTCATCCTTATAGATTCCCCAAGCTAAGCGCCCTCGCCGGAGCGAGTATGATCTCAGCGCTCTGCATGACAACCCACGCAGCCGTCACCCCAGGCGGGACATTCTCCGACAAGGCAATTTTCGTCGAAACTGGTGGCGGTGAAACTCTCGCCGTCGCTCCCGGCGCAGGCACCCTTGGTCCAGCGCTGATTAATGGTTTTGATACTACCATCGCGAGCGACGCCAGCTATGAGCTGAGTCCATCGGGGCAGATCGGGCTTAGTTCCGGTCGGCATCTGGTCCTCTACAATACCCGCATTAACGATCCGGGAGGAAACAACCGCGCCGAATTACAAACCAATCTCACGCTTGCCGGATCCCAGCTGGCAGTTGGGCGTGCCCAAGGCTATATTCGCCGCGCCGGCGGAGCCGACGAGGCAGTGATGTCCGGTGGAGGAATCATCACCGTCGCGGCTGACGACGACATTCTAACTCTCGAGACCCGGCGTTCGGATAACAACGGGGATGCCAACCTGCCGCGGCGCACTCCCGGGCTTACCGCCATTCAACTTCTCAAGCTCGAGGATACCTGGGACTACCTCAACCTCGAGCGTACCGCCAACCAGACCGGGGTGAACACCTCGAACTTCATTGACGTGGCCTACGACACCATCAATGCCGACTCCAGCTTCGGAACCGCCTTTTCGTTCAGCACAACCAGCGGTGACATCACTCTCAACGAGGCCGGGCTCTATCTTATTTTCGCCAATACCAGCGTTCAAAAAGCGGACAATGCTACCCGGACCCAGTATAACCAGCTGCTTACGCTCGACGGAGTCCCAGTCGCGGGTTCGGAGACGACCACCTATGTTCGAGGCAACGAGAACACCAGTAACGGCGTGGCCGCGATCGGTAGGATCATTTCCGCCACTGCGGGACAGGTGCTCAATGTCGAAGTCAACAAGGAGGCCGGCATTGGCACCAATGGTGTGATTCAAGGCGGCGAAACTGCGATCACGATGGTCAAACTGCCTTCCGCTGCCGAGTATATCTCGCTCGTCGATACCACCAACCAGGAGGTCAATGATAATCCGGGACCGGATCCGGTGACCTTCGCCACTCAGGTCGACGCTTCCTCGTCGAGGTTTAGCCATACCGGTGGTGGCAGCACGGTGACGGTCAACCAAGATTCCGACTACTTGTTTTTCGGCACCGTTTTCACCACCAGTGATACTGCCAATGACACTCAGGATCGCATCATGCCGCTGCACGGTTGGCAGATCGACGGTGCTGGCGGACCGCTCGCCTACGGGCGTGGCTGCCAGTATAATCGCGACAACCAGGTTCGTAACTCGGGCAGTTGGGGCGCGGCGATCCTCGGGTTGACGAGCACCCAGACAGTGGAGCTTACCACCCAGCTCCTAGGTAATGTCGATCAGGGAGCGGGCAGTAGTATCGCGCTCCAGGGATTAAGCATCGAGAGCCTGAAGCCATCCACGGATCCCTTGATCGTTAAAAATTCCCAGCTCTCGGTGTTGGTCAGCACTTCTGGCACAGTTACCACGGCCCTGTTGGAGACGATCGATGCGGACGACGCTCCGGCCGATCTTACCTACACGCTCACCTCGGCTCCTACTTTGGGCACGCTGAGCAACAATGGCGTGGCCCTCGCGGTCAGTGGCACCTTCACGCAGGCGGATGTCGACGGCGGCCTGATTACTTTCGCCGCTGGCGCCGCTGCGGGGACCGACGGCTTTGGCTTTTCGGTCGAGGACGACAGTGGCAGCGGCATCGCCGCAACTGGCAGCTTTGTCATTGGCATCGGCGCTGCGACTGTTGTTAATAACGACAGTGGTAACACCGATGAGGATACCGTTCTCACCGCCGTTGATGCAGGCGCGGATGTATTAGTCAATGATTCCGGCACTGGTCTCTCGGTTACCAATTTCGACGCCAGTAGCACCATGGGTGCCGCTGTCACGGTCTCCGGGACCGGCGTCATCAACTACGACCCGACTAATGCATCAGCGATCCAGGCGCTCGACGATGGCGATGTTGCATCGGATAGTTTCACCTACACCGTCACTGATTTCGCTTTCGTCGACACGGTGGGGACCGTCGATATTACGCTCACCGGCGTCAATGATGCCCCGCTTGTTGTCGATGACAGCGCGAGCGGGACGGATCTTTCTGGTCCCTCCTTTAACGTCCTGGCTAACGACAGCGACGCCGATGCCAATGACACGCTCACGGTGGTATCGATTGATGGAAATCCAGTCGGCCTCAGCGGGCTTGCTATCCTCAGCAGTGAGGAGGCAACAGTCACCATCAATCCTGACGGAAGCTTCACATACGATCCCAGCACTTCTGCCGATATTGGGACACTTGCCAATGGAGCAACTCTGGTTGATACGATTGCCTACGAAGTAAGCGATGGCACAACTACGGTAGCTGGAACGATTACGATTACTTCGACGGGCGCTTTGGGTGCCTCGAATGACGTTGGGTTAGTGGCCGCTAATGCAACTGGTAATATTAACATCTTGAATAACGATGACCTTTTTGGTGCTGCTGGCACGCCCACGGTCGGAGCGGTGGCTGATTTCAATGCAAGCGATGCCGGCAATAGCAGTGCAACATGGGGTAACAGTGGCGTGGGCGTCGATCTCATCATGGAAGGTGCAGGCACCCAATCGGTGCTCAACACTAGTCTGACCGGGGCACCGTCAGGGGTAACGGCAGCTTATGACCTTTCGGGAACAGGGAGCGGCGCACCTACTGTTTCGGCCGATTCGGCCTCGAATATCTACGGCTCGAATATCAGCACTACCGCCGCAACGTTCGAGATGGTGTTCCGACCGGACGACCTCGTCGGTAATGAGCCCTTATGGGGCTCAGGTGGCAATGGCACCGGTTCGTCGCTCGTGCTTTTGGATGACCAGCTGATCTTCACAGCCGGTCAGGGCTCCGTGGTGCTACAAGTAGTCGGAACCCTAGTTAGCACAGATTACGTGCACGTGCTGGTAACCGTCGACCCTGCCACCGATACCGCCGAGCTCTACATCAACGATAGCCTCGCTGATTCTTCGACCGCAATCAACATCACCACTGGAGCAGCCGCAGACCTCACCGACTGGTCCGGCACGGATGGCGAAGGTGTCGGCCGTTCCAACGGTAGCACCGGTGGTGACGTCAATATTGCTCCTTTCCTCGGTTCCTTCGGCACGGTAGATATTCCAGATTTCAATGAAACCAATGATCGCTTTGATGGTGAGATCGCAGTGTTGCGGGTCTACAGCGGCCCGGTTCTCGACGCGACTGCTCGGGCTGCCAATTTTTCAGCAGTCTTCGGTGCAAGTTCGACTCCGCTTCCAGGCGATATCGTTGACCTTGCGGGGGAGACCAATCTTGTTCCAGGAACCACGGTTGTGAACCTGCCTTCCGGAGCGACCGTAAAATTGGAAGCCGATGGAACACTTACTTACGATCCAAATGGCGCCTTTAACGATATCGCATCAGGTTTGGAAGCCACTGATACCTTCACCTACACGCTGTCAGGAAGTAGCTT
>JAQWZU010000015.1 GCA_029253285.1 Akkermansiaceae bacterium
CGCTACTTTTTTGGAGGCCCCTTTTTTAGTGACGGCTTTCTTGCTCACCTTTTTGGCGGCAACTTTCTTGGTGATGGATTTCTTCTTCGCAGCCATGTTCTTGGTCGGCGATCAATGTCGCCGAGCGCCCCTGTAGCAGGTCGCCGGCCAAGTCAAATAGTTTCGCGACTGACCCCTATGAATCTCAATCCCCTTGCACCATGACCACGACACTTCGTTGATGCGGATGATCTCGATGCTCGAAGAGAAAGATCCCCTGCCAGGTCCCCAGAGCCATCCGGCCATCGATAACAGGAACGACCTCGCTACATCCACTCAGCACCATACGAATGTGGGATGGCATGTCATCCGGACCTTCGTAGGTGTGAATGAAATAAGGCGTATCTTCCGGAACAAGGTGATCAAAGAACGCATGAAGATCCGTGCGGGCACTGGCGTCAGCATTTTCCATAATCACCAGACTGGCGCTGGTGTGCTGCACGAAGACCGTGACGGTGCCTGTTTGGATTCCCGACTCCGAAACCACCTCGGAAATCTGCCGCGTGATCTCATAAGTCCCCTTGCCCGATGAACGGAGCGAAAAGCTGGCTGGATAAGTCGCCATCGATCGATCAATTATTTCTTCTCGACCGAGGACCCGGGATAGAGAGCCGGTATCACCTTCATCGTCTTCACTTCCAATCCACGGAGAATCTTAAATTCGACCTCCTGTTTGGGAATTAGGTAATAGAAGGCATTGATCGCGGAGGAATAATCAGACACCTCCCAATCGCCAACCTGAAGGAGGACATCCCCATTCTGGAACCCAAACTTCTTGGCCGGCGAGTCCGGACGAATGCCCTCCACAAATGCCACGGTGTTCCTGACATCAAGGTGAAGACCCATCCAGCTGTGACCGATTGATTTTGAAACCTTGTAGTTGGCGAGATTGCGAAGAACGGCATCCGCAGGAATCGCGAAGGTCCCCTTACCCAAATCGTTGGTCGCCTGATGACAAATCGCCACGACCTCGCCCTGATCATTTTGGAGAGGATGACCTGGAATCGGATTAGTGGAATGATTGACCCGCAAAAATGTCAGCGGCAGTTGTTGATCACTAAAAGTCGCTCCCCATCCGACGACGGCGCTGGTGACTGTTTCTCCGTTCTTGCTCGGGAGATTTTTCAGACTGTCTCCGCCCTTGAGATTCCGACCGCTTGCGAAACTGACCGGCTTTGCGCCCTTGGGTCCACGAAGCAGGGTCATCCGCGATTTAGGATCCTGAGCAAGTAATTCGTAGAATTTTCCGTCGCACTGCCCCTTCGAAACATCCGCTCCCACAACTCCAATGGTGACATACAAACCATCGGCATCAACCGGGACGAGCTCTGCTCGATGAAATTTCCCCTTAACCGACGAGGGAAACTGAATTTCCTCCCCCGCGATCAGTGAAGGCAAGCAGGAAAAAGAAAACGCGCCGATGCTGAAGCAAGCGCGCTGGAAAAGTTGGTTCAACATAGGGACATTCTTAAAATTCCCGGAGCGTTGTCGAGCCGGATCCGGAATTCTCAATTTTGGGGAAATCAACCGTTGGCAGCGGGGTTCCCTTATTCGGCTGATAGCTTGCCGGCTGCATATTGGGATCATCCATTTTGGTCGGATTTCCGATTGGCCACATGAAAACAGCAGCCATCACTCCGGCGTATGCCGCACCTGCTCCTGCGACCCATTTGACAGCCCCCTGTTCACGATACCAGGTTGCCACTCGATCTTTGAACAATCCAAAAGATGATTGCTTTAGGAGTTCTCCACGCTGTCGGGTTTGAAATTCTTCGAGAAAATTCTCAAAATATTCTTCGGGCGGAGATTCATGTCGCTTGAGGCGAATGAGCTTTTGAACGTCTTCTTCTTGGGATTGATTCATCTAACAGGGGCTGGGATTAACGGAGGAATTCCTCCAAATGCCCTCGTAATTGTTGGTGGGCATAAAAGAGTCGCGAGCGCACGGTTCCTTCTGAAACCGAAAGAATTTGGCTAATCTCGGCATGCGGAAGTCCTTGAATATCAAACATGGCAACCACGGCTCTATGGTCATCAGACAGCGCTTGCATCGATTCGTTCAATTTTTTTTGAAGTTCATTAACATCGCTTTGGTGTCGGGGGTTGGATGCATGCCCGATGTCCACCATGGCCTCGTCATTCTGAATCCCCGAATCCACGTCATCCAGGCTCCAGGTGGCGCGACGTTTACGCTTTTTCAGGAAATTGAGCGTCATATTCGTCCCGATGGCATAAATCCAGGTATAGAAGCTCGATTTCCCCCGGAATCGCTTCAAGGAACGATAGGCCTTCGCGAAAATATCCTGCATCAGATCGTTGGTGTCCTCTTTGTGCGAAGTCATGTGATAAACCAGCCCATAAAGACGCGGACTATATTTCACGACCAGCTCGTCGAAGGCCCGCGTGTCTCCATCCTGCGCCAAGCGGACGAGTTCTTCATCGGATTCGGAGGCGGAGATGGAAGACATGTGACAGGTGCATTGACCGGAAATCCGTGCCAAAAGCTAATATAAGGACAGACCATGTCCGATGTCGTTCAAATTCTTTCGCCACGTTTTCGTTCGATAACCACTCCGACCCAGTCGGTCTCGGGCAAAATGAACTTTTCCAGCTCAACCCGGATGGCATTGACTGGAAATTCAGCGAGAACATACCTTGCAATTTCCTGGGCCAAAGTCTCGATCAATTGTCGCTCTCCACTCCCGACGAGCTCGCGAACCTGATCAGAGACCGCCTTGTAATCCACGGTCAGCCCAATTTCGTCATCAGTGGGAAAATCCGCAACATCCAAGGTGAGGTGAGCGAGAAGATTCTGGGGCTCGGCCCGCTCCTCCGCCGGCACTCCGACCTGACAGCGCAGTTGCAATCCCCGAATGATGATTTGGTCAGCCATGGGCCGACTCTAGGTCCTGTGGAGACGATGGTCAACGAGTTCGAATCAGGCCAGCACTCCTGTGACGACCTTGCCATGCACATCGGTCAGCCTGAACTGCCGCCCTTGATAACGGAAGGTTAGCCTCTCATGATCGATGCTCAGGAGATGGAGGATGGTTGCATTGAAATCATGCACGTGAACCGGGTCCTTTCCGATCCCATCGCCAAGTTCATCAGTCTCACCATGGAATTGCCTCGTATGCAAGAAAGATGGATCTTCCATTACCCGCAGAAGGAGCAAGACTTCGCTCCGAATCCGACCCTATCATGAAAAAGAATGACCTTCGTATTTTCAAAGCTGCTTTGGCGACAGCCGCCATGCTACTGACGACCAATGCCTCGGCAAGCAAACCGAACATCGTGGTCATCGTCGCTGACGATCTGGGCTACGCCGATTTGAGCTTCCTCCCTCAGTCGCCGAAAGATGTCAGCACGCCGGGGATTGATCGAATTGCCAAGCTCGGCACCTATTTCTCGAACGCCTATGCCACCGCACCAATTTGCTCGCCCTCCCGAGCCGGACTGATCACGGGACGCTACCAACAGCGTTGGGGGAATTTCTGGTATGGTCAGGGCGGACTGCCTCTCTCCGAGTTCACCATCCCTCAGGCTCTCAAAAAGCAAGGCTACTTCACCCAGAAAATCGGCAAGACCCACCTCAATGGCGGCGAAGCGCAACATCCGCTCGACCACGGCTTCGATGAGTTCCTTGGATTCATCCACCACACTTGGGATTACATCCGCCTCTCACAAAAGGATCTCGATGCCTACCGCGAACGGACTGGTAAAGGAAAGAAACTGGGAATCCTCAACGTCGGCCCGCTGCAACGCAATCGCGGAGAAAAGGTTTCATACGAAGACGACGCATTCACCACTGAGATTTTCACCAGCGAGGCAATCAAAACCATCCGCGAAAAATCGGCGGCGAAGACGCCATTTTTCATCCAACTGGAATACAACGCGGTCCACATGCCAACCTACGTTACCGATCCCAAATACGCCAAGAAAGCTGGCTACGAGCAGCCAAAGTGGGATCGTAAGGCCGGGCAATGGAAGTTCCCCTTCTGGGAACCCAAAGAAATGTCATGGGGCGAGTGGCACAAGAAATGGGGTCACCTTGGCGAAGTCGATCCTCTCGGACGTAAACGATATTTGGCCAACCTCATGGCTCTCGATGATGGGATCTCAAAGTTGCTAGACAGCCTGGAAGATTCCGATCAGTTGAATAACACCATCCTGATCTTCCTCTCCGACAACGGCGGAACGATCAACACCTACTCCAACAATGCTCCCCTACGGGGCTACAAATACATGTTTGGCGAAGGTGGGATCCGCGTCCCGCTCATCGTGGCCTGGCCAGGAAAAATCCCGGGCGGAATGAGCAACAGCAGTCTCGCCTCGGCAATGGATATCTTCCCGACATTACTTGAGCTTGTAGACTCCGAAAGACCGGAGAATCTTGATGGCGAGAGTCTCGTTCCCTGGCTCAAAAACAAGGAAACCAGTGACGTGCACGACCACCTCTGCTGGAGCGACGGGCGCGGCACCAGTGTCATTCGCAAGGGCCCTTGGAAACTGATTACCTCAAAGGGCTGGGAGCACAGTAACTTCCAACTCGACGAACAAGGCATCGCCAAACCAGCATCCGATTCCAAGTATCCGGACGGCACGGTCTTATTCAATCTCAAGCAAGACATCGGTGAAACGACCGACGTCTCCGACAAGCATCCCGAGATCGTCAAAGAACTCTCCGGCCTCTACCATCAATGGCGCTCAAAAATGAAATCCAAAGGTAAAAAAGGCAAAGGCAAGAACTCCAAGTAGCCCTTCTACTTCACCTTTTTCTTTTTCGTTTTCCTGGCCTTTGTCTTCCCTGCACCAAGGTAACCCTGCATGCGGCTCACGTAGTTCTGGTGACTCAACTCACATGCCTTCATCGCCTTCATGTAGGGTGCCTTACCGTCTCCAATCCAGTTGACGTCGTCGTCCCCACGAGTGAGCCAGAGAATATTGGGACGCCCTGCCGCAAAACAGAGCAATAACGCCAGTGACAACTTATGCTGAACCCTCGAGCCATTCCCTAAAATCACTCAAATGATCGAAGAGATGGGTCGGATCATTCGCGGTCAAGCGATCCACCGGATCATAGCCGGTGGCAACAGCCACGGAATCCACCCCACCGTGTTTTGCGGTTTGCAGATCATGAGCCATATCCCCCACGAACGCTGTCGTTGATCTGTCAAGTTGATGAGTGTCCAGGATCTCGCCAATACGGTCCCGCTTGTCGATCACTCCCGCGTAGATCGATTCAAAATGTCCCGCGAGCCCGAACCCGCCGAGTTGCTTGTAAAAAATCCCCCGATCCATACTCGAGAGAATGAAACAACGAATCTCTCTCTCCTGACACCATTCGAGCATTTCACGAGCGTGAGGCAAAACCGTGACGCCCTCTGGTGATTCGCTAAAAGCGGAGCGAAAAGTATCCTCCAAATCTGCAATCGGAACGCCGGGAAGGACATCCTCATAAAATTCCGGATACGGCAGACGAAAACGGCGACGAAATTCCTCTCTCCCCATCGGGGCGACCCCGAACTTTTCCAGCACCGCATTGGTGGCATACAAGGTCGGCGGAAGATCATCCACCAAGGTCCCGGACCAGTCCCAAAGAAACGAACGGTATTTCATCCTTATCCAATAGTCAGGCGGAGTGACTTGATATTGTCCTCGCCCAATTCAGCCTGTAATTTGCGAAGCAGCCCCGGCTTGAGCTGTTCCAGATGGTAACGCATTGAGGGCTGCAGCACCTTCAGAGTGAGACAACCCTTGCGGAGACTGGTTGGTTCGGTCTGCTTGGCGACCAACTCTCCGGCCAAGCTCCGCCAAGTGGCTTTGACCTCCTCCTCATCGAGTCCCCCCCGAATCCCAATTGATTCGAGAATGGCCTCAATATGATCTGACGCCGGACTGATATTTTTACCAAGATCCAGCGGCCTGGGCGCACCGACCCACTCACGCGTTACCTGCGCCCTCATGCTGCGACGACCACGCTCTTTCTTGGAGCCCGGTTTGCGTCGCATTATTTCATAAGGGGCTAAATTTACTCTCCGTCGTCGCCAATCGCCTCGACAGGACAACCTTCCATGGCCTCCACGCAGTGCTCTTCCTCTTCAGGCGTCTCAGGTTGCTTGAAGAGATATGAGTAGCCTTCGTCATCGGAACGCTGGAAATTCTTAGGAGCAGTCTCACGACAGAGATCACAGTCGATACACTGGGAATCGACATAATACTTACCGCCTACGTTTTCGGGATTTTTATCTTCGAGGTCAGCCATGGCTTTGTGCGGAGTTCTTTCGCCCAGCCGACTCAAAGATGCAATCTCTTTTTCCGCCCCGATTCGCTCTTTTCAAGTGGCCTCCCACCCTGTTAGCTACCCCCAATCACTCATCAGCCATGAATAACAACAATTCTTCAGAGGATTTCTGGGATCTCGACGACGACGATCTTGACCTCGATCCCCCCTCTCCCGAAGAGGAACCGCCCCCGCTTCCGACCCCTGAGCCTGTCGAGCAAGCAGCCCCGGAGCCTGCCGCCGCCTCACCAGAGCCCGTTCCCACACCGGCAGCCCCGGCTGAGAAACGGGTAAAAAAGAAGGAAAAAAGTAAAGTATCCAAACTTTCGATCATCGAAAAGATCTCCCTCCTCATCGTAATCACCTTTCTCGGCGGAGTAGCCGCCTGGGGTGTCTCACTCTACTACAAGCATGCGCCGGAGGGCGAATTGATCACCTTTGACACCGACTTTCCAATTCAGGGGGATTCCGTCACGGTGTCCGAAGTCGAAACCTGGTGGCGATCGCCGGTGCGCGAAGGAGACGACGCTGACCGCGGGGTCCGCCTATCGATCAACCTCATCCCCTGTGCACGAATTAAGATAGAGGATACCAAAGACGCCCTCCTCTGGGTTACTTTCCGCAATGGCGACAAAGACATGATCGGGGACCCCATCAACCTGGCGATCTCAGATGGCAAATTCATTGAATCGGGATCAGAGGAAATTGAGATCCATTCCACTTCCGGGTTCGTAAACGCTTCAAGAATCAACGCCTATACCAATGGCGACATCGCCCCCTGGTCTGTCGTCGTGATAGAAGCGAACGCTGACGAAGAATTCAGCAGTAAATCCGATCCTTTCTTAAAAGTCCGTATCGAGGCGAAAGTTCCCGAAGAAAACGAAGTAGATTAACCCATGTCAGAAACACCTACCGCTCTGGTGCCCGCCGAAGGCTGGCACGTCATGCATCTTTTTTATCAGATCGATCACGGACAATGGAGCCTCCTCTCGGACAGCGAAAAACGCGAAGCCAAGACCCAACTCAGCGAGTTGGTTCAAGAAATTCGCTCGCACAAGGACACCCAACTCCTGACCTACGCCATCGCCACGCCCAAGGCTGACATCGGCTTCATGCTGCTCACACCCGACCTTCATGATCTGACCAGTTTCGAAAAACGCCTCACTCTCGGTCTCGGAGTCGACATACTCACTCCGACTTATTCCTATCTCTCGCAAACTGAGCGCTCGGAATATACCACCACCAGCGAGCAATACGGCAAAGACACTCTCATCGGCGAACAAGGCCTCACCGAAGGCAGCGAAGAATACGAAGCCGGGCTCAAGGAATTCGACGAACGCATGAAGCACTATCTTCAGCACCGCATGTATCCCGTCCTCCCCGACTGGCCCGCCATTTGCTTCTACCCGATGTCCAAACGCCGGGCTACTCACGACGAATACAACTGGTATTCCCTCGAGTTCGAAGACCGTGCCAAGCTCATGAAGGGGCACGCCACTACGGGCCGCCGCTACGCCGGAAAGATCCTCCAACTCATCACCGGATCGACTGGTCTCGATGAATACGAATGGGGCGTTACCCTGCTTGCCAAGGATACTCTCGACATCAAAGCCATCGTTTACGAAATGCGCTTCGATGAAGTCTCCGCCCGCTACGCCGAATTCGGTGACTTCTACATTGGAATGCAATTGCCTCTCAACGAACTTTTCAAACGAGTCTGCCTCTAGTGTCATGAAATTCGCCCTGACCTGCCTGTTTCTTGCCGTCCTCGTATCCTGTTCGCAATACCAGCGGGACTTTCAAAATGAGATGAAGAGGGAAGCTCCCGCGAATTCTGTCGAAGGACCGTGGAAGGGGGAATGGAAAAGCGAAGTGAACGGACACCACGGGCCGGTCTGGTGTCTCGTTTCAAAAACGCCCAACAAGGAAAAAGAGTGGATCTTTCGCTACCGCGCCGGGTGGGGTTTCTTCCAATTCGGAGACTACAAGCACGTGATTGAGGCTAACAAAAAGGACAAGACTCTCCCGCTCAACGCTTCAATGAAACTCCCCGGGAACTTCGGCACCTACCACGTTAAGGGAACTCTCACGCCCAAGAAGTTTTCCACCCGGTTCAAAGGCAACGGCGACAAGGGCACGATGGTATTGGCCCGACCTTAATCAACTCTCGCACCAAGGCTCGGCCGAAAGAATCTCTTCGTTTATCTCCACTGCAGCGTCCCGTAGCTCTCTGGTGGCGAAGAGAACCGCAACATAGCCACCGTGTCCTCCACCACAGTATTTCTGGGCCAGGGCACCTTCGACCCTTGAAAGCTCATTCATCCCCTCTTTGAGCTGAACCTGATACGACATCTCCACTGCTTCAGCCAACATTTCGACGGATTCTTCCATCACCGCCTGACGTGCTTTCGCCCCCGCGGCCTCGATCAAATCGTAGTCCCGTTCAAGATCAACCGACCCCGGAGTGTCATGCTGACTTCCGGTCCACACGAGGGCCATCAAACCGTCTAGGAACGATCCATCACGCTTGAAGTCAAGCTGCGGCCTTTGCCCGCTTTTCCAGACACAAATTCCCGTTTCCCGAATGACAGCCGGGTCCTGCCAACCCACGCCCAAATTCAATTCCGCCTCAACGGAATCCCGCCCCTCCAACAGAGCCCAGGCTCCACTACCGCCCAGTCCCGCCTTCTTTTCGTAGGGCCAATCATGCAAGCTCACCTTGGGCGAGATCGCGCAATTAACGATAAATCCACCCCTTCGTGAATGCTTCGGTACATCGAGCCAGCCACCCGCAAAATCAATTCTCAGCGGCACCTCCCTCGGCGCGGCAATCCGCTGCACAATTTCCGTCGTCGAGATCGGTTCGATCTGCGGAGGCGTCTTCGGAAGAATTACGTAGCGACATGCGATTTCGTCGCAGAGCGCCCTCTTAATATCGCCATAGCGATCATCTTCCGTCACCGCCAAAACATCCGGCCTTAGCTTCCTGAAGATTGGCTCGAAATCCAACCCCTGAACTTCCCCGTCACCGCTGACCACTTGATCAACCATCGGCAAAGCTGCCAATAAGGCCGCCTTATGATCATCAGGGAGAGATGGCCTCCGGGTTTTATGAGACCAAAGAATCCCCTCATTGGCAAAAGACACCGTGAGGTGATCCCCCAAAGCCCTGGCTTCGTCAAAAAACTGTAAATGTCCTGCATGCAGGAGATCATAGCAACCGGAAACAAAGACGCGGACCATCGTGCGCCTACTCAAGCAGGCCCAAATTAGCCGACAAGTATTTCTATCCTTTGCCGCTCAATTTCCTTCTCATACGCCCTCGTTTGCATGCAGCCCCAAACTGGCTAAACACAGCAACAAAGCCCTCTCAGCCCTCAAGATGCTCCTACGCCTCGGCGCCGTCCTATTGGCTGGCGCAACAAGCAGTCACGGGATAGACATTATTGATAATTTCGACAGCACGGAACTGGTTGGGGATCTGGAGATCTCTCCACTCGGAAGCGTCTTCTCCTTCCTCCTCCTCGTAAAACCACCGTCTTCGAGTGGACTTTGGGACCTACTCCGATCACCAGAATTCGAGTAAGGAAATTCATCATAAGATCCTCTGCATGTCGTATATTCGCAGACTTGTCGAAAGAGATTTAATTACCCAGGGTATCCAGCACATGCAACTTCTGGTCGCCACCATTCTCCTCTCGTTCACTTTATTAGGATTGGGGCAGGCTCCTCCGGCCTTTCGCTTTCAGATCGACACACTCCACGAAGGCATCCCCCAGCCGATGCATCTGGAGCATGGGCCTGATGGCAAAATCTACTTCATCGAGATCGCCGGCAAAGTCCAACGCTTCGATCTCAAGTCAAAATCTCTCACCACCCTCGGTAAAGTTGTCATCACCAATGATCAGGAAAACGGCCTCATCGGAATGGCTCTCGATCCCGACTTCGCAAGCAATCAATGGATCTACCTCTACCACTCCCCCGTCGATTTCAAGGGACAGATCCTAAGCCGATTCACCATCACCGCAGACAAACTCGATCACGCCAGTCGTATCGACATTCTCAAAGTCGATGAGCAACGAAACCAATGCTGCCACCACGGTGGAACGATTCGATTCGGCCGCGATGGCAACCTCTTCATCTCAACCGGAGACAACACCAGCCCCTTCGCCTCTAATGGATTTTCTCCAATCGACGAACGAAAAGGCCGCGAACCATTTGATGCCCAAAAATCCTCTGGAAATACCAACGACCTCCGCGGAAAGATCCTTCGCATTAAAGTGAAGCCAGACGGCACCTATGAAATCCCAAAGGGCAATCTCTTTCCCGAAGGCATGAAGAAAACCCGCCCGGAAATCTTTGCCATGGGATTCCGAAACCCCTGGCGATTCTCCGTCGACCCCGTCACCAACTGGCTCTACGTCGGTGACGTCGGCCCTGACTCGGGCAAAGACGATCCCAACCGTGGCCCGCGCGGCCACGACATCCTCTACCAAATCCGCAAGGCCGGAAATTTCGGCTGGCCTTACGTTCGAGCCAAAAAGGCGTATCACGATTTTGACTTCGCAACGAACAAGTCAGGCGACGCCTTCGATCCTAAAGGCCCCCTCAACAAAAGCCCCAACAATACCGGCCTCGAAAAACTCCCGCCCGTTTCCGACCCCCTCGTCTATTACCCTCACGCGAAGGTCGATCAGTTTTCCCAACTCCACTCCGGCGGACGAACCTCTTGCGGCGGACCGGTCTTTCACTTTAAACCCGAATTTAAAAACACCGGCGGCTTCCCCCAATACTTTGACAAAGCCGCTCTCCACTTCGACTGGCAACGCCCATCCCTCAACTGGGTGCGCCTCGATGACCAAGGAAATTTCTCCAAACTCGAACCCTTCACCGATGCCGTCAAGATCGGCCAAGGAAAAGACAGCCCCGGACAGCCCATGAAAATCCGCCGCCCCGCCGACATGATCTTCGGACCCGACGGAGCCCTCTACATTCTCGACTACGGCGAAACATGGGGCGTGAACAAGGACGCCCGGCTCCTTCGCATTTCCTACCGCTGGGGCGAACTCCCTCCGGTCGTAAAAGCCAGCGCTTCCCCCTCTGCTTCCTCGGCGCCCTTGAAGGTGACCCTCTCGGCCAAAGGATCATTTTCCCCTGAAAAGAAAACCCTCTCTTACAAATGGACGCTCTTCCCCTCCGGCACCAAACTCGGAAGCGGGGAAACCCTCACCGCCACCATCGCCGAGCCCGGAAACCACTTCGCCCGCCTCACCATCACCGACCCCGACGGTGGTAAAGCCTCTCTTGAAATCCCCCTCACCGTCGGCAACGCCCCTCCGGTCGTCGAGGCTGTCCATCCCACCGAGGGCAGCCTCTTCAAACCCGGACAAAAAATTCCCTATCAATTCAAAGTCACCGATGCCGAAGAGGGATCTTCAGAAACCACTCCGGACAACTTCTCCTCCCGCACCCTCGTCACCGCCAAGTGGATTGGGCACGACGGAAAGAACATAGCATCCAATCCCGGACTCGCCCTCATGAAGCAATCCGACTGCTTCAACTGCCATGCCATCGACCAAAAACTCGTCGGCCCTTCCCTCATGGAAATTGCCGAGCGCTACCGGGGCCAAAAAGGAGCCCAACTGACCGCCACCGAGCGCGTCATCAAGGGATCCGCCGGAGTCTGGAGCGAACTCCCGATGCTCCCCCATCCGCAACACAGTATGGACGAAGCCCACCTCATGGTCTCCTGGATTTTCTCCCTTGATCCCAAAAAGCCGCTCACCGCGATGAAGCGGGGACTTTCTGGTGAAATTACCGCACCGGACAATCCAAACATCGGGTCATGCGTCATTGAGGCCACCTTCACCGATTTCGGGAAAGCCCCCGCCAATCCCCTGACCACCTTCAAAACCGTCTCGCTCCTTCACCACCGGATCGAAGCGGAAAGCGGAACGCTCGTCGGGGGCACCACCCTCGCAGCCCAAAACGAGGCCTCCAATGGCACCTCGGTCAACCGAATCGAACCCGGAAGACAAGTCATCCTGCCCGAATTCACTGCCCACGGCTTGAGCAAAGTCACGGTGAGAGCCACCTCGGGAAATGATGGGGGCGGAACCATCGAATTTCGCCATGGTGCAAAGGATGGACCGCTCCTCGCCACCGTCAAAGTCAACAATACCGGGGGAATCAAAAACTACCAAACCTTCTCAGCCGCCTTCAAGACCCCCGAAAAAAGCGGACCCATCCACCTTGTCTTTACCCACCCAAAAAAAGGTCGTCTCATGTTCCTCGACTGGGTTCAATTCGACTGAATCCCTGTAATAAGACAAAACTCAAGGTCCTGGCGCTCTCTAAAAAGAAGCTATTCATCGCTTGGTCTTTTATCAAAAAAGCAATATCATCATTCCCCCGGTTGAACTTCGCCGCTCCCCTTTTAGACCGTCGTCCAATACACCATGAGAGTCGCGATCATCTCCGATATCCACGCCAACCTTCAGGCGTTGCAGGCTGTCTTGCTGGATATCGAGCAGAACAACATCGACTCCATTGTCTGCCTGGGTGACATCGTTGGATACGGTCCCCGCCCCAAGCAGGTTCTTGAAGAAGTCACCTGCCGAACGGAAAACATCATCCTGGGGAACCACGACGCGGTCATTGGAAACCGCCTTAATCCGAGCGAATTTAACGACAATGCCCATGAGGCTATCGATTGGACCCGCGAATGTCTCGGAGATGATTCCGCAAAGTTTTTTGGCAAAGTTCCAACCACGCTGCAATTCGACGACGTTCTCTGCGTGCACGCGGAAGCCGCCGAACCTGAAAACTGGAACTACATCACCAACCCTGAATCAGCGCTTCCCTCTTTTCTCACTACCGATGCCAGCCTGATTTTCATGGGCCATACCCATTTACCCGGCATCTTCAGCTTCGACCCTGCCACTCAACAAGTCACTCAGAACCCACCTCAAGACAGCTTCTTCAATCCACACCAACGCCACCTGATCAATGTCGGGTCAGTCGGAGATCCTCGTGATGGCGACATCAACGCCTCCTACACCATCCTCGATATGGAATCACAACACGTGAGCTTTCGACGTGTTCCATTCGACTACGAAGCGTTCCGCACCGACCAACTCTCCACCGGGCTCAAGCACAAATCCTGGTTCCTGAAACTCATCGATTCCCAGGCCCAGGATATTGCCCCCATGGGTGACATGACCGCCCGCCCGACTTCACTCGTCACCGGACACATCAATCGACGACTCCCCTCCGTCTCGCTTTCTCCCCTGATCAATACTCCGACCAAACTCGCTTCGGCGGAAAAGAGCCAAAACCGCCTCGCTTTCTTCGGCGTCGCTGCGATCATCATCTGCTTCATTGGCCTGATCATGGTCATTAGTTCAAATTCCAACAACCCCTCGGAGGGCTCCTCCGACACCACCGCAGTCGTCGACAAGAAAAAGAAGAGGCCCAAGAACACCCCGCCGGTTAAACCATCCCCCAACCCAACAAGGGTCAAACCAGCCCCCCCTTCGATCGCCAAGATCCCAGATCCAGCACCAGATATTCCCGAACCTCCGATCCCCGATCCCATTCCTGACCCGACTCCTGACCCGACTCCTGATCCAACTCCTGATCCCGACCCCAAGATCACTCCTCCTATCGCTCAGGGCGAGATGGTCGACCAACTCGCGAAAGCCTTTTTTGCGAAGGACTATGAAAAAACAAAAATCCTTGCTGAGAAAATCGATTCTGATGACCCCGAATTAAAAGAACTCACCAGAAAATTCATTAACGCTGACAAAACCATTCTGGAATCCTTCCGTCCTGAAATCGGGAAAAAAACCAGCATCACTTTTACCAAGAACATCAAACGAGAAGTTCGAATTGAAAAAATCTCAGAGACCAAGCTAACCTGCTCAACAATTGTCTCGGGAGAACGAAGAGTTAAGGAATTCACACCTGCTGATTTTGACCTACGCTTTCGAATTGCCCGCCTGGCTTCTACCGACGACCCAATTCGCTACCTCTACGGAGGGGTCGAAGCTGCCCACTCGGATGACTTCACCCTCACCCAAGCCTCATTTGACAAACTTCCTCCCGAATTAAGATCAGCACTGAAAGGAGCCCTGATCAACTATGTTGTCGCTGCCGGACAAGCTGAACTCTTCGCATTGTTAGACGAGAACAACATTCCGGCCGTGGATGGAGATCTCGAAAAAACGATTGATGCTATTTGGAGTGGCTCGGTAGATCTGGAAGCCACCAAATCCCTTCCGGGAAAAATTAATCTCATTCGAAAAAAACTCACCGAGGCCGAGGCTAGCGCACACCCCCTCGACTCGAAGCTCGCCAGTCTTCAAAAGGCATTTTCCACAGACTATCGACAAGGACTGATTGCTGAATTCTACGAAAACCGGGAGCATCAGGGACGCCCCGTTTTCACGAGGATCGATCCAATCGTGGACTTCGACTGGGGCGAGGAAGCACCTGCGCCGGATGTCGCCAAGGACTCTTTCTCCACCACCTGGACCGGATTTATCAAACCTCTTGAATCCGGCACCTACGAATTCATGGTCGAGTTGGACGACCGGGGCTCCATCGGATTCCTGCAATCCAATCCAAATCCCATCCAGGGAAACTATGAGAATAATACCGAATTCGAACTCACTCTTGAGGCCGGAACATTCTATCCCTTCGAAATCAAACACATCGAAGGTTGGGGCAACGCCAAAGCCAAATTCCATTGGAGGCTAAAAGGCGAAGGTCGCTACACCATCGTCCCCAAGGAAGTTCTCTTCCACCGCCCGCCCAGAGAATAAGCTGCTACCACATGCCATACTTGGCATAAGTCATGGCATACCAAGCCAGAGTCGCGTTGGCCACGCCGTGCATCACTACGCAGGCGAGCAAGCTCCGCGTCCAAACAGCAACACCGAAGGTCAGGGACCCATAAACAAAAGCCCCCGCCCAATCGAGCGGAGCATGAGCCAGCATAAAGGCCCCGGTCACTACAAAGAATGAAATCCACGCCGGCTTTCCAAAAGGAACCCTCCAGTAATTTCCATCCATTTTTAGGAGAAATCTCATCAGAAATCCCCTCCAAAAAATCTCTTCCACTAGGGCCACGATCACTACGGCCCGAAAAACACGAAGAATCAGCGAGGCCCAATAAGCCATCGGGTCGCCAAAGACCCCCGGATCAAACCCTTCTTTCCGCGGAGCCAATCCTGAGAGCTTTTCAAAAAAAGAATCCGGCTTCCCGGTCATTTCATAATAATCATAAAGGGTCGTCGGCAAAAGCCAGACTGCAATTCCCACAAAACCAGCCGCAGCTCCAATCCACACTTTATTCGACCACTTCAGCTCATAGTGCCGCCAGAAAAAGATCAGCACCGCCAACGTGGCGATCGTTTGCAGGGGATAAAAAAACTGCTCCGGCCAATGACGATACCACGGCGCATGATCATGCTCCCAGAGCATTGCCTCCCCCACGAATTGGTAGAGCAACATGAAAACCATGAAGACTGCGAATGGCACAACATGCGCCAGAGTTCGGTCTTTCCGCCAAATTTTCAGCTGCTCCATCATCAGCTTAAAGTGTTCCGATATAGCGCTCTATTGAATCCATCGCTGATTTCAAATCATCCATTCCGGTCGCGTAGCAACAACGAAGGAACCCTTCGCCACTCTCTCCAAAGGCATCACCGGGAACCGCCGCAACCTGCTCGCTTTCGAGAAGCCCCATTGCAAAATCCTTACTACTCAATCCAAACTTACTAATATCCGGGAAGACATAAAAAGCACCACCCGGACAATGACAATCAATCCCCATTTCGTTGAAGCGCTCCACCAGGAAATCCCGGCGTTGATGATAGCTCTCCTTCATCGAGAGATAAAGATCCTCCCCTCCAGTCAACGCCTCAAGAGCAGCAGCCTGGCTGGTAATGGGAGCACAGAGAATCCCATATTGGTGGATCTTCATCATTGCTTCAATCAGAACCGCAGGAGCACACGCATAGCCCAGACGAAACCCCGTCATTGCAAAGGCCTTTGAAAAGCCATGAAGCAAAATCGTCCGCTCTCGCATTCCCGGCAGCGCCGCGATACTCAGGTGCTCTTCCTCATCGTATCGCAATTCGCTATAGATCTCATCACTGATGACAATAAGGTCGTGCTCGATGCAGAGTCTGGCGATTCCTTCTAGATCCTCACGCGACGCCACCGCACCGGTCGGATTAGTGGGGAAATTCAACATCACAATCTTGGTTCGACTTGTGATCACTGCCGCTAACGCTTCGGGCTTCAGCGAGAAACCATCTTCTTTTTTCGTCGCCACCGCCACGGCCACACCGTGTGACATGACAATACTGGGCGAATATGAGACATAACACGGCTCGTGATAAACGACCTCATCCCCTGGATTCACCAAGGCCCGCAACGCCAAATCAAGAGCCTCAGAAACCCCGACCGTAATGAGGACTTCATCACTCCCTCGATAAGAAACATGAAAAAATGTCTCCACGTACTCCGAAATCTTTTCGCGAAGGGAAAGCAGGCCCAGATTTGAGGTGTAACTCGTCTCCCCGCGGTCCAGCGAGCGCATCGCGGCCTCGCGGATCGGCCAAGGAGTGACGAAATCAGGCTCCCCCACCCCCAGTGAAATCACGTCATCCCGACCAATCACCAGCTCGAAGAAATCGCGTATCCCCGAACGGGGAATGGTCTGCAGGTGGCTGGCCAATTTTGAATTCAAATCCATGGGAGCAATTAGCTTATGGCGAGACTGGAAGGCGCTCGACATCGCCATCATCCCCGAAGAGAAATCCGTTTTCTTTATACGATTTCAACCGGAAGTGAGTCGCGGTGGAAATCACCCCTTCGATCGTGCTCAACTTCTCGGAAACAAAAGCCGCTACCGAGAGAAGGTCTTGCCCCTTCACGACCACCAGCAAATCGAACCCGCCACTTGAAAGGTAACAGCTCGTGACCTGATCAAAGTGCGCGATTCGACGTGCGACGCGATCAAAGCCACCGCCCCGCTCCGGAGTCATCCGAACTTCAATGAAGGCGGTCACGTCATTCCCTTCTTCCAGGGCAGGATCGATCATGGCTTGATAGCCGCGAATTGTGCCGTCTTTTTCCCACTCTGTAATCTGCGCCTCGACATCCGCCTCGTTCAGGGAAAGTTGCGCAGCCAATTCACCAGCGGACCGCCGGGCATCCCGGCGGAGAAGATTAAGGAGGTCATTCATAAATAAAATTTCTAATCGCCAAAGCAGATATCGACCGCACGAGCGGCCCGAACAACTTCGGTATCGGGTTCAATAAGGCGTAGTTCCATCACAGCCTCTTTGATGGGCACGGAATCCACGTGGTAACTCTGATAGCTGACCATCCGGCCAAAGGCTCCTTCCTCCGCGAGCTGCGCGGCCATCACCCCGAAGCGCATTCCAAGAATCCGGTCAAGCGGAGTCGGTGTCCCACCTCGTTGCACATGCCCCAGGGTAGTGCAGCGAGTTTCCTTGCCAGTGAGTTCGGCAATCTGTGCGGCCACTTGTTCTCCGATTCCTCCGAGACGGGCTTGTCCACCGGAATTATCATCGATAGTAGAAATCTCGCCATCAGGACTCTTCGCGCCTTCGGCCACAACAACCAAGGAACTGGTGTAACCCATAGCCTCACGCTTCTTGAGGTGCTCGGCAACTTTCTCGTAGGAGAATGGAATTTCAGGGAGAAGAATGACATTCGCCGCGCCAGCCATCCCGCCCCAGAGAGCAATCCAACCAGCATGACGTCCCATCACCTCAAGCACCATGACCCGCTTGTGACTTTGCCCTGTCGTGTGCAGTCGATCCAATCCGTCAACCACAGAACTCACCGCGCTATCGAAGCCAAAGGTCATCGCCGTCGCCTTCAAGTCATTATCGATTGTCTTGGGAACCCCGATCACCGGCCATCCCTGTTCGTAGAGCTGCTGGGCCGTGGTCAACGAACCATCTCCACCCACGACGACGAGCGCCCCGATTCCAAGTTGATCCAGGGTTCGCTTGGCGCGATCGACAATTTCCTGGGGAACCTTGGCAACATCATCATCCGTGCCCAATTTTGCGGCAAAGTTTCCTTTGTTGGTCGTTCCGAGAATCGTTCCGCCCTGCTTCAAAATCCCCTCAGTGTCCTTTGGTGTGAGAAACTGAAAGTCACCCGGAGGCAGCAATCCTTCAAATCCATCTCGAAATCCAATTGCCTCCCAACCTTTTGCTGCGGCCGCGCCAACGACTCCGTGAATGACTGCATTGAGACCTGGGCAATCGCCCCCGCAATTTAATATACCAATTCGCATGTTGCTGACTGTGTTGTGTGCTTTAACTAAAATCTATTGGGGAGTCGGAACCGTGAGAATCGACCGCGGGTTGGTTACCAGCTGCCCCTGCGCCTTCCAGGCGTCATAGAGTCCCCATCCCTGAGATAAAAGCCCTTTGGTGCGGCCATACCGATCGGCGCTTCCCAGCGCAATGACGACCATCCGGCGCGGCGTCAGTCTTGTCGCGCCTGTTTCCAACTTCTTCACGATGGGCTTTTTCTCGGAACTCGTGGCGGCACAGGACCCTGCAAATTGTGACGTCCCGGTGATCATCCCGCTGATGCCAGCGGTTCCCAAAAGCTTGTGGGTATTGCTGACCTTGAATCCACGGCTCTGACCGAAGCGTGACGAAGAAATAGTCCGCTGCTTTTGCTTTACGTAAAATTGAAATCCGGTGTCCCGCATCGCGTAGACGCACAACCGGGCCATGTCGCGAGCGGTCGAAAGTCCCTTTCGACCCCTCGAATCCAATCCATGAGGGTTGTAGAACCGTGTCTTTCTCATGCCCAGAACCCGTGCAAGATTGTTCATTTCACCCACAAAAGCAGCAGTTGGTGTTCCTCCCAGAAGACTTTGAGCCTGAATTGATCTTCCCACATGAGTCGCCAAAGTCAGTGCCGAGACATTATCCAAGCCCAGCAACATAGAGTACATCGCCTCCCGAAGGGCGATTTGATCCCCGGGGATCAATCCCATCGGATTTGAACCACCAATCGTCGCCGCTCCCGCCGGAACCACGGCAATCTGCCCCATTTTGGTCTGACTAAGATGAGCCCAATCAAGCACAACCATCGCAGTAGCGATTTTCGTCAGGCTGGCCACGGGGCGCTTTTGATCAGCATCCAGCTCCAAAACAATCCTCCCGCTATGGGCCTCAACCGCAATATAACTCTCCCCCGCCTGCGCAATGGAACTTGCAATAAGTCCCAGAAAAAGAACGCTATTTCGGAAGATCGTGGAGCCCTTTTCTCTCAAGTTCATCGTGCCGCGGCGAAACTAGGAAATCTCCCGCCCCAAGACAATCCCCAATCACGAGGGGATTGTGTCCCGATCAGGAAAGATTTTGACGAAGCCAGATCTTGCTATCGTCCCGTGCAACAAACTTCCGGCGCAACATCCTATGAACTCGCAGAATACGCTCTGATTCGACGAAATTTGCGGCTCAAGCCTTCCTGAACCGCGAAAGTGGAGAAGAAAAAAACCTGCTGTCAGAAGGAAAAATCAGGACCTACTCCCGTCCCAACCCGATCTCCGAACCGTATTCTGCTGAACCTCGACGATTCCCCAATCCTTTCGAAATCAAAATAATCAGCGGAATGCCATTTTCCCATTGCCAAGCGATGAGATCTTCGGTGGAATGCCAAACGTAATGAGAAAGCTCCTACTGATCACACTCACACTCGGCATGGCTGTTCCTATTCAGGCAGACATTCAGGCCCCTCCAGGAACCAACTACACATCTTCACGCAAGCTCGGACGCGCTATTAGCAATATCCTTTACGGCTTCATTGAAATCCCCGAGCAGATGGTTCGCAAGACCGAATCCGAAGGTTATGTTTCCGGATACTCCCACGGGATTGTCGATGGAACCCGACGCTCTCTCAAGCGCGTTGGATACGGAGTCTACGAACTTCTCACCTTCCACTGCCCTAGTTTCCACGGAACCTTCAAGCCACCCTACACCCGCTGTGGCGCTGATGACCGTATCGAAATGAACCCACAAGACGGTCTGTCCGAATACCCGCCAATGCTGGGCTACGAGTCCTACTTCCGTCACTCTCGTGGACAGAAGTGGTAAAACGCTCCTTCGATTATTTTTTCCAAAAGCCGCCCTCTTCGGAGAGCGGCTTTTTTCATCTCCTAATTTAGAGTTTTCTTATCAAGATCATCCTGGGCCAACCCACCAATCTCCTCCACCAAGGACGATTTACCGCAATCTCTTTCACTACCACCTCGCTCATTGGCAGATCACGAAGATGCTCCTCGTTCACTTCCCGGACAATTCCAACATCTGATTTGCCCGGCACCAAAACTTCGACCTCCACTCCGCGCCTTGGCCTTTTCATCGCCTCGAAAACCTCATCCCCGTCAAAAAAAAGTGCCATCCGGTTCCGCTTCGTCAGACAACAAGACGGATCGCAAGCCAGCACCTCAATCCAGTTTCCTGATCTCCTCCTTTCTAATCCTCACATTTGACATATTCTTAGCACTTTTTTACTAAGAATCCGCAAGCTAACCTCGTTTTTAAAAAGTCGACATGCGTCATTTCCTTTTTCTCCTACTGATCTCCCTCTCTGCACTCCCGGCCAACGCCCGCGAATGGAAGAATGCCACTGGCTCAAACAGCTTCGATGCAGACTATATTTCCAACGACGGAAATCTGGTCACCCTCCGACGCAATGGCCGCATCCTGACCTTCTCCATCGAAAAACTCCACGCCTCCGACCAGGAATGGCTCAAAACAAACCATCCACCCACCAAAGTTACCAAACCAGGTGAATTCAAAGTCCCCGAGGGAGCGGCTTTCGACACCCTCGAATTCGGTGACACCCGGGACGTTGTGATCAAAAAACTCGACGCCAGCCCCAACGTCGACGGCTCGGTCGCTGAAGTTATGCTCGCCCGAGTCGGACTCAATGGAGTCTACCGCACTAAAAAAACCATCGGAGGCCTTCACTGCCACCTCTATTTTGACTGGACCCCCAACAACCGACTCACCGAGGTCACCCTGCGAACAAAACCACTCCCGCAGGAAAGCTATGGCGGTAAGCTCAAATCAAATTGGGGGGAGCTTATCGAACTCCTCACCATGCTGCATGGTAAACCGGTTCAAGGCGCAAACTACCCTGATTCCGACGAACTCCAGGATGGCCTCATCCTGAATTCACATCTCTGGTATTCAGAAAAAGGACACTCCATCCTTCTTGGAACCGGTCAGGAAAGCACCAACTTCTCGGTGATCGTTCGCATCACCAGCCAACACATCGTCCCCAACCGAATCGAGTAATCAAGGTAATACCGGCCATCGATTTAATTCTCTTGCCCATAGGAAAAACCCATCCAATGTGAGGTAGTATTTATCAGCAATAATGCTCCTGAAACTTACAGCGACTCTTTTGCTCTTCCTGATGATGGCGGCCTCCGCCACCTCTCAGGCTGGCGTAAAGTATTGCCTCTGTTTCCACTCCGTTTTTGTCGATGCGTGCCCCTGCGTTCAAATATCCCATTCCGATCACGACTGCGAAGACCAGGACGAACATTGCTGCTCCGATTGTGGAAATCATCAACAGGAGACGCCAACCAAAACCTTCCAGTGTCTTGACTGCATCGTTGATCTCTCGATCAAGATCGGTGACTGCACCACTCCTTCCATCGAGGATCCCTCTTCGAAAAAGAGCCCTTCTAACAGCCCCATCTCAGAGTCCCCTGACCCGGAAGGAAACCAGTCCTCACCTGTTGACAACCGGGCCCATGAAGCCCGTGGCAGTCCTCCTCCCCAATTAGCCGTCCGGCCACTCCCCCTCTTTATCCGTCATTCCACGTTTCTGGTTTGATCCTTTGCTGAGCGCGCACGCACTACAAATGCGAACGCACCTCGATGCCTCGACCTAATTTTAGAGGCTCGCATCACTCTTAAGGCGCTCTCGTGGCCCCTTTATTTTCTCAGCAATAGAAATCTACCAGAATACCCATGTCCATTGACCACCTGACCAGAAAACCCCCTTCCGATCCCAAAGGTTTTCAACCAAAACGCAAAAGATCTCTCGCGTGGCTCCTGCCAACCGGGCTCCTATGCGGCTTCCTTGTCATCCTCGCTCTGCTCTTCGGAGAGCGACTACTCCCGGCGATCCCCGTAAAAACAGCCCCGGTGATTACCATTCGGGCCGGAGAATCACTCACCGAACAACCAGCGGTCGATACCATTCCTCAAAAAAAGGGAGTGCCTATTTTTCAAGCATCCGGATGGGTCGAACCCGACCCTTACCCGATTTACGTTTCCACTCTCACCAATGGCGTCGTGGAAAAAGTTCATGCGCTCGAAGGGCAACAGATTAAAAAAGGAAGCCTCGTCGCCACCTTAATCGACGAGGACGCCAAACTTGACCTGCAATCGGCCCAACAAAAACACTTAAGCCTCGAGAAACAGATTACAGCCCATTGCACCGGATTCCAAATCACCAATGCCGAAATCACCGCCGCCCATCGAAAGATCGACGCGTTAAAATTTCAGCTCACCGAAGCCATCGACACCTCTTCCCGCCTGGACAAACTCAGCAAGGGGTCGGTTTCCCAACAGAAAATTATCCAAGCTCGACTCGCCGTCGAAAAACAGCGGGCTTTTCTCGCTGAAGCGCAGGCCAAGATACCCGAACTCAACGCCCACCTTGCCCGACTAAAAGCCGAAGAAATCGCCATGGCTTCCAAGCTCAATGAACTCGCCATCGACCGGGATCGCGCGGAACTCGCCTTGGCTCGCACCAAAATCTCAGCTCCCATCGATGGGACCGTTCTCCATCTTCACGCCGCGCCGGGAATGAAGCGGATGTTAAACATGGATTCGCCCAAGTCCGCCGTTATCATCGAACTTTACCAACTCGATCAACTCCAGGCTCGTATCGATGTCCCACTCAATGAAGCCGCAGCTCTCTCCGCCGGGCAATCAGTCGAACTCGTCTCTGATCTCCTCCCCGACCAATCCTTTACCGGAACCGTGACCCGCATCAGCGGCCAAGCAGACTTACAACGAAACACCCTTCAAGCAAAAGTCGCCATCGAGAATCCCGACCCAAGGCTCCGTCCCGATATGCTTGTAAGAGCCAAGTTTTTCTCATCCGGCTCAACCGCATCATCAAAATTAAAAACAAGCGGAGGATCCAATCGCCTAGCTCTCTTTGTTCCCGAGCAGGCTCTCGTCAATGGCTCACAAGTCTGGGTGGTCTCTTCCGATCTTACCGCCGAAAAACGATCTCTCATACTCGGAAAAGAATCCCGGGACGGCCATCGCCGCGTCCTTGAAGGACTCCTCTCCGGCGAATCCGTCATCCTCCCGCCGCACACCAAGCTCTCCGAAGGCAGCCGCATCACCGTCAGCAACTAACTCGTCATGAACCCACTCATTTCCATCAAGTCTGTCAGCAAGACCTTCAGCAAAGGGAATACCACAATTAAACCACTCGAGAACCTCTCGCTCGACGTCCCACGAGGTGAATTCCTCTCACTCATGGGGCCATCGGGCTCAGGCAAGACCACCCTGCTGAACCTAATCGCGGGGATCGACTCCCCCACCTCCGGAGAAATTCTTATCGATGGCCGGGATATCGCCCACCTCTCCCGCACCGAGCTCACCAAATGGCGCTCCGTTCATGTGGGCTACATTTTCCAGCTTTACCATCTGGTGCCGATTCTCTCTGCCTACGAAAACATCGAACTCCCTCTCCTTCTCGGCAAACTAAGCAAAGCCGAGCGGAAAGAAAAAATCCTGGCTGCCCTCGACCTCGTCGGCTTGGGAGACCGAGCCGATCACCGTCCGTCCGAACTCTCCGGAGGCCAGGAACAACGGGTCGCGATTGCGCGCGCCATCGTCCACGACCCCGACCTTCTGGTGGCCGACGAACCCACCGGCGATCTCGACCGCGATTCCGCCGACTCCATCCTCACGCTCCTCAACACTCTCGCCACCGAGCACGAGAAAACCATCGTCATGGTCACCCACGATCCCAAAGCTTCTGCGGCCGCCCACCGAACAATGCAGCTCGAAAAAGGACGTCTCGTTGAAGAAAGCAGAACACCCCTCTCCTCACTGTCATGAAACTCGTAATCCTTGCCCTCAAGAATCTCACGCGAAATCGCCTGAGATCACTCCTCACCATCCTCGGTGTCGCTGCGGGAATGTTTCTCTATGCCTCGGTGCAAACGATGCAGCACTCTCTCTCACGAGCTACCGAAACCAGCGCCGCCGATACCACGCTTGTCGTTTATCGCGAAAACCGGTTTTGTCCATCCACCTCGCGTCTCCCCGAACACTACCTCTCCACCATCGAACGCATGCCCGGAGTGCGACAGGTCATTCCCATTCAAATCGCCGTTAACAATTGCGGAGCCTCACTCGATGTCATCACCTTTCGCGGTGTCCCGCCCGAGACCCTGAAGAAATACAACCCCAACATCAAAGTCATCGCCGGCTCATACGACGACTTCGTCAAACACAGCGACGGCGCACTGGTCGGCCAACATTTCGCCAACCGCCGCGGGCTTTCCCCCGGAGACAAATTCGAAGCAGTGGGAGTAAACGTCACCGTCGCCGGAATCATTTCCTCCGATTCTCCCCAGGATGAGAACGTCGCCTACGTCCATCTCCCATTCCTCCAGCAAGCCTCGCGCGTCGGACTCGGAGTAGTCACGCAATTCAATGTCAAAGTCAAAAGCGCCGACCAACTTCAACCCATCGCCCAACAAATCGACGAAACCTTCAAAGCCGACCAACAACCCACTAACACTCGGCCAGAAAAAGCCTTCTTTGCCGAAACCGCAAAACAAATGATCGAGCTCATCGGGTTCACCCGCTGGCTCGGCTTGGGAGCTGTCTTTGCCGTTCTCGGGCTCGTCGCCAATGCCGTCCTCCTCATCGTCCGGGGCCGGGTCAAAGAAACCGCGATCTTCCAGACGCTCGGATTTTCCCGCCTTGCAATTGGATTCATGGTCATCACCGAGGGCATCCTCCTTGGCCTTGTCGGCGGACTTATTGGCGTCATCGGCGCGATGTCCTTCTTCCATTTCAAATCGTTCACCCTCGGAAACGAAGGACTCACTTTAGCTCTTTCTCCTTCCGCCAGCGTGACGCTTTCCGGACTGGGTATGGCCATCGCGCTCGGCCTCTTGGCCTCGCTCTACCCGGCGTGGAAAGCCACCTCCCGCCCCTTGGTGCAATCACTCAATGCCTAGACCATGCTTCCTTTCTCTTACGCTCTTAGAAATCTCTTTCGAGATCCCTCGCGCCTCCTTCAAACCGTAGGCGGCTCCGCGGTGGTGGTCCTGCTGCTCATCGCTGCAGTGGCCCTCAATCAGGGAATGGATTCCGTTCTTTCCGCCTCCGGTTCTTCTCAAAACGTCATCCTCCTTGGCAAGGGATCAGAGGAGTCCATCGAACGCTCCGAGGTCGGCATCGACGCCGAATCCGCTGCCGCCACCTCAATCTCCGGCCTCAAAGAAATTCTCGGTGTGACCGCGATCTCCGGGGAAATCACTTACCAGGCACCCATCCGCACCGCTTCAGGAGTCGAAGAACAAGCACTCCTCCGCGGCGTTTTTGAAACCGCTCTTCTGGTTCACGAAACGGTGCGACTCACAGAAGGGGCTTTTCCCGGCCCCGGAGAAGTCATGGTCGGTCACTTGGCTCACCGCAAACTCGGAGTAACCCAGAAAGATCTCGCCATCGGAAAGAGCCTCTACTTTGGTGACAGCGAAATAACCATCTCGGGACAATTCACCGCTCCCGGCACCGTTCTGGAATCTGAAATTTGGTTCGACCGAAACGATCTCGCTTCTCTCACGCAACGCGATTCCCTCTCCTCAATCACCCTTCGCCTTGCTGAAGGTGATATTGATGACGTCGAGCTTTTCACTTTCCAGAGAAACGATCTCGAACTGGCCTCCATCCGGGAAGACCTCTACTACCAAAAGCTCAGCCTCTTTTATGAACCTATCAAAATCATGACCTGGGTCACTGCCGCCCTCGTGGCAGCAGGAGCCATCTTTGGCGGACTCAATACGCTTTACGCCGCCTTCGCCGCCCGCATCAAGGAAATGGCCACTTTGCAATCCATCGGCTACACCCGCACCGCGCTCTTTATCTCACTCATTCAGGAAAGCCTTCTCGCTACGCTCAGCGGAACCCTTATTGCCTTTATTCTGGCCTGGCTATTCCTCGACGGACAGACCGTGCCGTTCTCCGTCGGCACCTTCACCCTCACCCTCACTCCGGGTGTCATCTTCACCGGACTGATTACCGGCGTCCTTCTCGGCTCCCTCGGCACCTTGCCGCCTGCCATTCGATGCCTTCTGCCTTCACTCCCCAAAGCTCTTCGATCTCACTAAACCAAAACCCAATAGAACCAAAACAATGAAATCCACCATTATAACAACAATCGCTCTCACCTTCTTGTTCACTTCGTGCGCCGAGAAAAAAAAGACAGCTGAAAACAACAAAGAGTCGAGCCCTCTTGAAAAACTCCTTCTCGCCAGCACGCCCGAAAAAGCCATCGATATCGCAGACCTTCGAAAATCAGCGCAAGCCGGCGACACCGTGACCTTCACCGGAAATGTCATCGGCAGCGAACCCGTCTTCATGGACGGACGAGCCGTCATGATCATGGGCGACCCCAAGAAAATCACCTCCTGCAATCTCATTCCCGGAGATGAATGCGAAACCCCCTGGGATGTTTGCTGCGACGATCCTGACGTCATTAAAGCCTCTATCGTCACCGTGCAAGTCGTCGATGACGCAGGCAAACCTCTCAAAACCGGCTTGAAAGGACTCGGCGGAATGAAGGAATTGAGCGCTCTGACCGTGACCGGAGAAGTTGCCGAAGGCTCCAACAAAGACAACATGCTCGTCAACGCCACCGGCATTTTCGTGCAACGCTAACATCGCCCCGCAATGCTTCGATCAATTGCCGTTACCTGTCTCATCCTGGCGCTCCTCCCGGGATGCACCAACACGACCGACTCTTCAGTTCTCTCCTCGGAACAGATCCGGGGTCAATCGCGGGTGGGGATTTCATGGTGGCAGCAATTCAATGATCAAGCTCTCAACAAGGATATCTCAACAGCCTTTTCCACCAACCCCGATCTCGCGGCCATCGCGCTGCGAATTCGTCAGGCTGATGCTTCCGTCTTGGCAGCCCAGGCAGCCACCCAACCTCGTCTCAATTTAGGATTTGGATACCGTGAAGGAGAAAAACGGGAGGCCAATTTTGGCCCCTACACCCTCGCCCCCTGGAAAAGCAGCGCCGGCCTATCTTGGGAACTGGATCTCAGCGGAAAACTCCGGGCCGCCTCAGCGTCCGCCCGGGAAAATAAAGCCGCCGCGATCTGGGACTTTCATGCAGCCCGCCTCCTCCTCGCCAGCCGTCTCGCTTCCGTCCGGCTCAATCTCTACCGATTCAACCGCGAACTCTCATTCTTCGAGGAATCCATCAAGGCCAGCAACGGCAGCCTCAAGGCACTCACGGAACGATCCAAGGCCGGCCTCATTTCTGATTCAGTTCTCGAAAAAAAACGCGCGGAGCACGAGCAACTCGTTCGCGGGCAGCTCGACCTGAAACGCCTTCGGGATCTCACCATCGTCCAACTCCGCTCCTTGCGTGGAGGGAGCAATCCCGACAACACGATGAGAAGCAACTTCCCCTCACCCGAAAACCTAGCGGCCAAACCACTCGACGAACTTCTTGCTTCCCATCCCAAAATCCTCGCCGCCGAAGCCCGGGTTCGCTCGGCATTCCAAATCGAGCAGGCCGCCCGCCTCGACTTACTCCCCTCCTTCAAAATCAGCGCACTTGCGAGCGGGGCACAAAAAAACCTCACCAACCGCTTCAGCACCTGGATCGCTCAAATTGGTCCTTCCATATCTATTCCCATCTACGACCCGGTCCGCCTGGCCTCACTCAAAGCCCGCAAAGCCGACGCCCAACTCGCCTCCACCACCTACCAATCCGCCGTATTAAAGACCCTCGAAGAGATCGACTCCGCCCGCATCAACCTAGTCAGCCTCCGTGCCCAACTCGCCACGGCCCAACGCGAATCCTCCTCCCTTGCTCACTCTCTTTCCATCGCCCGAGAACAATTCGAAGCCGGACTCACCTCCCAAATCGAACTACTCGAAACCGAGCGACGCTGGCTTAAAATCAAACGTAGCGAGACCTCTCTTCAACAAACCCTCCTCAGCGCCAGACTTGATCTCATCAAAGCCACCGGCGGAGGACGTTGGTAACAAGCACTCTTAAAAGGCGGTCCCCTCGGAGCGCACCAACTTACGGAAGGCGTCGATCAGCTTGAGCGAAAGCTCACCGGGCCTGCCGTTTCCAATCTCACGCTCATCAAGCATCACCATCGGAATAGTCTCAGCGGCCGTTCCTGTCAGGAAGGATTCGTCAGCAGTGTAAATATCGTAACGAGTGAGCGAAGCTTCGCGGATTGAAATTCCGAGTTCACCACAAAGATCAAAAATAACCTGGCGGGTAATCCCGTCGAGACTGCCATCAGAAACAGGCGGCGTGATCACTTCGCCATTCTTCACGATAAAGACATTATCGCCGGTGCATTCCGCGACGTAGCCCTGCTCATTGAGCATGAGGCCTTCCTTGGCTCCGGCTTTCAATGCCTCGACCTTAGCCATAACGTTATTGAGATAGTTCAGCGATTTCACCTGCGGACTCAAACTCGCCGGGGTCGGACGACGCGTCGAGCAAGTCACCACTTCCAGGCCGTTCTCATAGAGTTCATCAGGATATAGCGTGATTCCCGAAGCGATGATGAACATCGAGGGAACTTCGCAGAGGTAGGGATTCAATCCCAGGTCGCCCACTCCGCGGGTAATCACGAGCCGAATATAGCCATCTTTCAATCCATTGGCGCGAATCGTGTCCAGGGTATACTCACATACCTCTTCGACCGTCCACGGGAGTTTAAGAAGGATTGCCTTGGCCGAAAGAAAGAGCCGCTCGATGTGCTCGGTCAACCGAAAGACTCGTCCCTCATAGAAACGAATCCCCTCAAAGATTCCATCACCATAAAGAATACCGTGATCGAAGACCGATATTTTTGCCTCCGACTCATCAACGATAGATCCATCCAACCAGATTTTCCGACTCATGACGGCGCGCATCCTGCCCAGACCCGCGGGGCTTGCAACCCTTTTCAGGTTCAAAGAGCTATTCATCAGCAAGGCGATTAGGCCAGGGAGTCAAGGCCACGCCATGGTTTGCGCAGTCGGCTATTAGCCCTTGGCGATCAGCTAAGCTGCTTCGACCCCATCGCCTGCTTTTCTCCCCACCCGCTATGAATTCATCAAAGTCTCGATCTCATCGACCTCGATCGGAATATTCCCGAAGAGATCGATATTTTCCTCCTCACCAATCACGACATCGTTCTCAAGGCGGATCCCCATATTCTCTTCCTGAATGTAAATTCCCGGTTCAATCGTAAAGACCATCCCCACTTCAATCGCTTGCTTGGGCGGAGCGACATCATGCACATCCAGACCGAGATGATGCGAAGTCCCGTGCATGAAATACTTCTTCACGAGAGCTTTGTCCTCCCCTTGCTTCTTGGCTTCTTCTGCATCGATCAACCCAAGACCGATCAATTCACCCTCCATGATTTCGATCACCTTCTTCTGGAAATCGCGAATCAAAATCCCGGGCCTCAAGATCTCATTGGCTCCTCGAAGAACACGCAAGACCGCATTATAGACGTCTTTCTGGCGATCGGTGAATCTTCCGTTCGCGGGAACTGTCCGGGTCATGTCGGCATTCCAATTGCCATACTCTGCCGCCACATCCATCAGGATCATATCGCCGTCCTGGCAGATCTGGTCGTTCTCCACATAATGAAGAATACAGGCATTCGCCCCCGACCCGATAATCGGGGGATAAGCAAAGCCTTTCGATTTGCGACGCACGAATTCATGAAGATACTCGGCCTCGATTTCCCACTCACCCACTCCCGGCTTGATGAACTGCAAGACGCGCTTGAATCCCGCTTCGGTAATGTCGATGGCTTTCTGAAGAAAGCGCACTTCCTCGACATCCTTAATCATCCGGAGTTGATGCATCAGCGGAGCAACCCGCTCATATTTGTGCAATGGATAACGCTCCTGACACCGCTCGATAAATCGCCGGTTGCGGGTTTCGACAATCGTATCAGCCCGCAGGTGCTCATTTGTGTGCAGGTAGATATGATCAATTTGTGGAGCCAATCGATGAAGGGCAGCCTCAAAAGTCGACGTCCACTGCACATTCTTGGTTCCTGAAATCTCAATCGACTGCTCCTTAGTCAGTTTATGTCCCTCCCAAATCGCCAGATGCTTGTTGGGTTCCCGCGTGAAAAGAATCTCCCGATCCGCCGGTTCAAGGGCATCAGGGCAAAGCAAAATCACCGTTTCTTCCTGATCAATCCCCGTTAAATGGTAGAGATCACGGTTCTGATGATAAGGCATCACACCATCAGCATTCGTCGGCATGATGTCATTGGCGTGAATGATCACCATACTGTTAGGCTTCAACATCCCGCCAAGGCGTTCACGGTTGCGGACAAAAAATTGGGGATCGACAGGATCGTATCGCATGCCCCAATTGCATCTGTTTTTTAATCAGCTAGCAAGCTTACAGTCCTCCCTTGCATTGCTCAATTCTCCGGAGAATATCGCCCCGGCTCATGAAAACCTACCATAACTGGCTCAAAAAACTCCGCAAACGCGCCCAACCGAGTGGCACTTTGAGTCAGTGGGCAGAACTTCTTTCCCAGAAAAACGAAGGCTCCGCCGAACTTTGGCGCGAACACCTCCAGGCCATCCTCGACGAAGAAGAGCGCCCCTCCCTCGACCTCATCCTCGATCTGGACCTCATTTCAGCTCCAGCTAAAGAGGAATCCGCCAACGATGAACAAATCTCCCTCTGGTAGGCCGCTCTCGACAAAGCCCCTCTGACCGCCATCATGGCAGGGATGAAATCAGCCCTCTTCGCCACCCTCGTCCTGTCTTCACCATCTGCGACCGCTGCCACGGGGATCGTTTTCCATGACTTAAACGCCGACGGAGTTCGTGACAAAGGCGAACCAGGCCTCCCCGGCGTTCCCGTTTCCAATCAGAAGGAAATCGTCCGCACCAATGCCGAAGGTCGATGGGAACTCCCTCACGACGACGACACTATTTTCTTCGTCATCAAACCTCAAGGCTGGTCCACACAGCTCAAGGAGGACAACACGCCCCTCTTCTACTACATCCACAAACCCGCCGGCTCCCCCGCCAACCTGCGCTACCCCGGCGTCAAGCCGACCGGCCCTCTTCCCGCCTCCATCGACTTCGCGCTCACCAAACAAGAAGAGCCCAACAAATTCAAAGCGATCTTTTTCGGCGACCCGCAACCGTCCAACATCGAACAAGTCGATCACATCGCGCACGACGTCATCGCCGAACTCATCGGTACAGATGCCAAGTTCGGCGTCACCTTGGGAGACATCATGTTCGACAGACTCGACCTCTTCGAAGCCTCCAATGCCAATCTCGCTCTCGTCGGCATCCCCTGGTATAACGTTGTCGGAAATCACGACCTGAATTTCGACTCCAACACCGACGAAGGATCCGACGAAACCTTTCACCGCTACTACGGACCGAACTACTATAGCTTCGACTACGGCCCCACTCACTTCATCGTCCTCGACGACGTCTCCTGGGGGATCAAAGGAAACGGAAAACGTTCCTACACCGGCGGACTCGATTCCGATCAAATCGCCTTCGTCAAAAACGACCTCGCACTCGTCCCCGAGAACAAACTCGTCATGCTCATGATGCACATCCCGCTGACCAATGTCGGCAACCGTCAGGAACTCTACCGCCTCATCGAAAAACGCCCCTACTCGCTCTCCATCTCCGGCCACACCCACTGGCATGCCCATCACTACATCGGCAAGGAAGACGACTGGCAGGGAGCCGAACCGCACCATCACATCATCAACGTCACCGTCTCCGGCTCCTGGTGGAAGGGCAACAAAGACGAAGCCGGTATTCCCCACACCACCATGCGCGACGGCGCACCCAATGGTTACTCCATCATCACCTTCGACGGCACCAGCCACACCCTCGACTTTAAAGCCGCCCGTCAACCCGCCAACTACCAACTCAGCATCCACGCCCCGAGTTCCGTCAAAGCAGGTGACCTCGAAAAACATTCCGTCCACGTCAACGTCTTCAACGGCTCGAAAAAATCGGTCGTCAAAATGCGTCTCGCCAAAACCGCCGAGTGGATTCCCATGACAAAAACGCTCGAAGCCGATCCTCACTACGTCGAAACCCGCGAGCGCGAGATCAAAGCCAACCCGGAATCAAAACGTCACCTCAGCGGCCCCATCAAATCCGACCACCTCTGGAAAGCAAATCTCCCCGCTAAGCTAAAAACCGGCTCCCACCTCATCGAAATCGAAGCCACCGACACCTACGGCCGCCCCCACACCGACAAGCGCATCATACGGGTAGAAGAATAAAAAAAGGCGACCCGCAGGCCGCCTTTTAAAGTTTGTTCGTTGATCCGACTTACTTGCCCCAAGCTTGCAGGAGGGCCGTTCCCATTTCAGAGGGAGTCTCGGCGACCGCGATGCCGGCGTCGGCCATCGCAGCCTTCTTAGCTTCGGCGGTTCCCTGACCACCGGAGACGATTGCTCCGGCGTGTCCCATGCGACGTCCCGGAGGCGCGGTCGCACCGGCGATGAATCCGGCGACGGGCTTTTGGCAGTTCTCCTTGATCCAAGCCGCAGCCTCTTCTTCGGCAGAACCACCGATCTCACCAATCATGATGATCGCTTCAGTTTCGGGGTCTTCGTTGAAGAGCTTGATGATCTCGAGATGGGAGGTTCCGTTAATGGGATCGCCGCCGATGCCGACACAAGTGCTCTGACCGTAGCCGAGAGAAGTCACCTGCCAAACGGCTTCGTAAGTGAGCGTGCCGGAGCGGGAAAGAATGCCCACGTTCCCCTTCTTGTGAATGTAGCCGGGAGCGATTCCGATCCGGCAACCGCCGGTGGAATCAGGACCGGTCCCAGGAGTGACCACGCCGGGGCAATTCGGCCCGATGAGGCGGGTCTTGGAACCCTTCATGTATTCCTTCACCCGCATCATGTCCATGACGGGGATCCCCTCGGTAATGGCGACGATGAGATCAACTTCGGCATCAACCGCCTCGAGAATGGCATCAGCGGCGAATGGCGGCGGCACGAAGATCGCGGAAGTGGTGGCTCCGGTTTCCTTCACGGCGTCGGTGACGGTGTCATAAACCGGGACCTTGTGATCTCCGTGATCGAAAGTCTGGCCACCTTTTCCGGGAGTGACTCCAGCAACCAATGCGGTGCCGTAGTCGAGACTGAGTCCGGCGTGGCGTCCGCCAAATCCACCGGTGATTCCTTGCACCAATACCTTGGTGTCTGCGTTAACGAGAATAGACATTTTATAAAATTGGTAAGTGGTTTAGACAGAGGCGACAGCTTTCTTGGCGGCATCAGCGAGGTCTTCCGCGCCGGTGATGGCAAGCCCGGAAGCCTTGAGAGTTTCGCGGCCAGCGGCCACGTTGTTTCCTTCGAGACGAACGATAAGCGGAAGCTTCAAGCCCGTTTCCTGAACAGCCGCGACCACGCCTTCAGCGATGACGTTGCAGTCCATGATTCCTCCGAAGATGTTGATGAGGATGGCTTCGACCTTGGGATCGGATTGGATGATATTGAAGGCGCCAACAACCTGCTCCTTGGTGGCACCGCCGCCAACGTCGAGAAAGTTGGCAGGATCACCTCCGGCGAACTTGATGGCATCCATCGTGGCCATGGCCAATCCGGCTCCGTTCACGAGGCAGGCGATATTTCCATCGAGACCAATATAGCTGAGATCAAATTCGGACGCAGCGACCTCGCGGGGATCTTCTTCTTCGGTGTCGCGGTAAGCGAGAACTTCGGGATGACGATAGAGAGCATTGTCATCGAAGCCGAACTTGGCATCGAGCGCGAGCACTTGTCCGTCCTTGGTTTCGACGAGTGGGTTAATCTCCACCATGTCGCAATCGAGCGACACGAAGAGCTTGTAGAGATTCTTGAGGAGTTTGCCAAACTGCTTGGCCGCGGCGCCTTTAAATCCTAGAGCGGCGGTCAACTTACGAATTTCGTAGGCCTGAAGTCCGGCGAGTGGATGAATGAGTTGCTTGATGATTTTCTCGGGAGTCTCTTCAGCGACGGCTTCGATATCCATGCCGCCTTCAGTCGAAACGACGATCACGGGGCGACTGGTGTCGCGGTCCATGAGAAGAGAGAGGTAATATTCGTGCTCAATGTCCACCGCGTCGGCAACCATGACCTTGCGAACAAGACGACCTTCTTCGCCGGTCTGTTTGGTGACGAGAGTCTGGCCGAGCATCTTGCCGGCGATCTCGCCGATGTCAGCAGCACTCTTGGTGAGATGCACTCCCCCTTCAAAGCCGTTCTTGAAAGTCCCCTTTCCGCGCCCTCCGGCGTGGACCTGGGCTTTCACGACCATGAGGTCCGAGCCAATTTCTTCTGCGATGGCTTGCGCCGATTCAGCTGATTCAGCCATTTGGCCCCGTGGACTGGGAACTTCAAAACGGTCGAAAAGCTCTTTTGCTTGATACTCGTGAATATTCATTGCTGAAATCTGGGGCGAAGCTATCGCCC